>CBFGSA010000126.1:0-7417 GCA_965651365.1 uncultured Rhodanobacteraceae bacterium
ACTGCGGCATCGCCAACGTCAACATCGGCACCTCGGGCGCCGAGATCGGCGGCGCCTTCGGTGGCGAGAAGGAAACCGGCGGCGGGCGCGAGTCCGGCTCCACGGCCTGGCAGGCTTACATGCGCCGCCAGACCAACACCATCAACTGGTCGTCCGAGCTGCCGCTGGCGCAGGGCATCAAGTTCGAGATTTGAGGCAGAGCCGGGATTCGGGATTTGTGATTCAGGATTTGTGATTCGGGATTCGGTGGCAGCGGTAACCGGAGACCATTGGCATGAATGATCGCGGGCCATGCATTGATGGCACCTGGCTGGCCCCAAGCTCCATTTCTCGTCATTCCCGCGCAAGCGGGAATCCAGTGACTTCCGAACTTCGAAAAAACATCAAAGACGCTGGATTCCCGCTTGCGCGGGAATGACAGGCCTCAACCCAAACGCGCGCGGGCCATGCCCGCGATTCGATGATGCTCGCACGGTGACGAAAGAATCATGATGACCCAGGTTCGGCAATCCGCATTCGAGTTCACCGGCTACCGCGTGCTGGTGGCCGGCGGCAGCAAGGGCATCGGCCGCGCCATGGCCTGTGCCTTCGCCCGGGCCGGCGCGTCGGTTTCGGTGTGTGCGCGCGGCCAACAGGCCCTGGACGCATTGGCTGGCGAGCTGCGCGATATGGGCAGCGGCGCCGTCCACACGCAATCCTGCGACTTGGGTGATGACGAGCAGATCACGCACTGGGTCGATGCCGCGACCACGGCCCTGGGCGGTATCGACGTGCTGTTGAACAATGCCACCGGCTACGGTTTCGATGGCCGCCGCGACGATCACTGGGAAGCGGATTTCCGGATTGATCTGCTGGCTGCGGTGCGCACCTCTCGCGCTGCCGAGCCGTACCTGGCGAAATCGGAGCATGCCAGCATCCTCCACACCAGCTCCATTTCGGCCCTGCGGCCGCGGCCCCAGGGCCCGCCGTATGCGGCGCTGAAGGCGGCGCTCAATCACTACGCCCGTACCCAGGCCCTGATGCTGGCGCCCAAGCACATTCGGGTCAACGCGATCGCGCCCGGTTCGGTCGAGTTTGCCGGCGGCATCTGGGATCAGGTGCGTCAGGAGGAACCGGAACGCTACCAGCGCGTGCTGGACAGCATTCCGTTTGGCCGCTACGGCACGCCCGATGACATTGCCGACGTGGCCCTGTTCCTGGCCTCGCCCCTGGCGCGCTGGGTCACAGGCCAGATCATCGCGGTCGACGGTGGTCAGGCGCTGACCGGGTGAGCGGTGAGCAGCAAGTTACGAGACACCCGGTCGTCACAGCGAGTCTGCCGTCTCAGCCTGTGCGCTTTTCGTCGACGGGAAGCCACGTTCAGAGCGTGGACCTCCGTCTGCTGACCGCTCACTGCTCACCGCTCACCATCACGCGCAATATGCGATCATGCAGCACAAACCGGAGCCCGTCATGAACGCAGCCGTCCCCCGCACCAGCACCGCCGCCGTTGTCAGCCTCGTGTTCGGAATCGTGGCCTGGGTTGCACTGCCTGTGATCGGCGCTCTGATCGCGATAGTCACGGGCCACGCGGCGCGCAGCGATATCCGTCATGCGCCCGCGGGGAGCGTTGAAGGCAGCGGCATGGCATTGAGTGGCCTGGTTCTTGGTTACCTGCAAATGATTCTCGTGCTGTTGTTCATCGCAGTCGTGTTCCTGTTCTTTGGCGGGTTGCCACTGTATGCCCTGATCGACGGACACTGATTGCCCGTGTATGAACGACTGCGTCCCCTGCTGTTCGCGCTCGATGCCGAAACCGCGCACCGGCTGACGCTGTACGCCCTGGGCGTGGCCCAGCGCAGCAAGCTGTCGAAATGGATTGCGCGCGCGCCCGGAGCCTGCCCGACGCGCGTGTTCGGCATCGACTTTCCCAATCCGGTTGGTCTGGCTGCGGGACTGGACAAGAACGGCGAGCACCTGGACGCCCTGGCCACGCTGGGCTTCGGCTTTATCGAAATCGGCACCGTCACGCCACGTCCGCAGCCCGGCAACCCGCGACCGCGCCTGTTCCGACTGCCCGGACACGAGGCGATCATCAACCGCATGGGTTTCAACAATTCCGGTGTCGACGCGTTGGTGCGCAATGTCGAGCGCGCCAACTACGCCGGCGTGCTGGGCATCAATATCGGCAAAAACTTCGATACACCCAACGAACGCGCCGCAGACGATTACCTTGTTTGCCTGGAGCGGGTCTATCCGCTGGCCAGTTACGTCACCGTCAATATCTCCTCGCCCAACACCAGGGGGCTGCGCGATCTGCAGCAGGGCGAAACCCTGCGCGCATTTCTAGCGGCCCTGCACGACGCACGTGCGCAACTCGCCGCGCAGCATGGCGTGCAAAAGCCGGTGCTGCTGAAGATCGCACCCGATCTGTCCGAAGCCGACATGGATCAAATGGCGACGGTGCTGGGTGACAGCGGTCTGGACGGGCTGATTTGCACCAACACCACCGTGTCGCGCCGTGCCATCGGCGATTCGCCACTCGCCGGCGAAAGCGGCGGTCTGTCCGGCCGGCCCCTGCGCGAGCCGGCCGAACAGGTGCTGCGCGGCATGCGCCGACGGCTGGGCGAGGCCATGCCGATCATCGGCGTGGGCGGCATCATGGAAGGCGCCGACGCCGCCGAGAAACTCGATGCCGGTGCCAGCCTGGTACAGGTCTACACCGGCCTGATCTACCGTGGCCCGGCTCTGGTGGCCGAATGCGTCGACGAAATCCGCAGGCAGTTCGGACAGGCACAGTCATGAACCTTGGTCAAGCGCTTGCGGGGAAAACCATCCCCACCCCAACCCGTCCGGCCCTCAGGCGTAGCCTTCGGGCGTTCGTCTGCGCGCGGGCCAATGGTCCGCAAACGCGCCTCCTCACCCCCTTGAAGGGGAGGGAATATTGGCTTCGATCACCGTGAGCGCGCCAGTGAACATGGGCGGCTATTCGATCGCCGAAGGTGCATCGCTGGCGGCGCACAACACGCTGCGGGTTGCGGCGCGTGCCAAATGGCTGGTCGAACTGCACGATGCCGCAAAGCTGCCCGAGGTGCTGGCGCAGCCGACCATTCGTTCTGCGCCATTGCTGGTGCTTGGCCAGGGCAGCAACGTGCTGTTCACGACCGACTTCCCCGGCACGGTGCTGGTCATGGCCACCCGTGGCGTCAGCATCGAAGAGGACAGCGATGCGGTGCGCATGGCTGTCGCTGCCGGCGAGCGCTGGGACGATTTCGTGCGCTGGACGCTGGCGCAGGGCCATGCCGGCCTGGAAAACCTGGTGCTGATCCCAGGCAACGTGGGTGCAGCGCCGATGCAGAATATCGGCGCCTACGGCGTCGAGGTGGCCCAGTTCATCGAATCGGTCGAGGCCTGGGACCGCCAGCGCGGCGAAGTGGTCACGCTGGCCGCGGCCGAGTGCGCTTTCGGTTACCGCGATTCGCGCTTCAAGCGCGAAGCCGACCGCCACGTGATCACCGGTGTGCGCTTCTGCCTGCCGCGCCGTCACGATTTGGCACTGGGCTATGCCGGACTCGGCGAAGAGCTCAGGCGCATGGGCGTGGCGCAGCCCGGCGCATTTCATGTCGCCGAGGCCGTGGTGCGCCTGCGCACCCGCAAGCTGCCCGACCCGGCGGTGATCGGCAATGCCGGCAGCTTTTTCAAGAACCCGCTGGTGGATGCAACAACGGCGGCTGCACTGCGCGCCGAGCACCCGCAACTACCGCACTGGCCTGGCTCGGGCGGCCTGACCAAGCTGTCCGCCGCCTGGCTGATAGAAGCCTGCGGATTCAAGGGTTTGCGCGAAGGTGATGCCGGCATTTCGAATCGGCATGCACTGGTTCTGGTCAACCATGGCAGCGCCAGCGGCGCACAATTGTGGAATCTGGCACAAAAGATCATGGACGGGGTGCAGGCGCGATTTGGCATCCGTCTGGAGCCGGAACCGCGCATTGTTGGCGCATAACGCCTCGGGAGCCTGGCACGGAACTGCGTGCGCCATCACAACCTTCCCATTTCCATACCGTTACGTTGGCGGCTGTCTCCCTTCGGATACGCTCCCTGGAGTACGTCATGCACGCCCGTACCCAAGCCGCCCCGCCTTCACCGACCCGACGCCGCCTGTTGACCGGCCGCGCCGGATCTGCAACAGCCGCAACCGGCCCTGCCCCCGCACTGCCCCGCACCGCCCAGGCCTCGCAGCCACCGGCAGCCGTGCGCTGGCTGAGCAAGGCCACCTTCGGATTCACCCAGGCCGATCTGGCAGCGTTCAACGCACTGGGCAGCAACGACGAGGCACGCTGGACCGCCTGGATAACCCAGCAGATGAACCCCAATGCGATCAGCGACAGCGCCTGCAACAACCGCATCAACGGTGCCGGCTACTCCACATTGGGCAAGTCCATCCAGCAGCTCTGGAACGATCATCACGAGAACCCGGCTGACTATTTCGAGCGCCTGTTGCCGCTGTACGAGACCGAGGCGGCCACCATCATTCGCGCCACCTACAGCAAGCGACAGCTGTTCGAGCGCATGGTCGGCTTCTGGCACGATCACTTCAGCGTCTATGGCGCCGACTACGATTGCGCACCGGTGTTCGTGCAATACGACCGCGATGTGATCCGCACCCATGCCCTGGGCAATTTCCGCACCCTGCTGGGCGCGGTCGCCCGCTCCACGGCGATGCAGTACTACCTCGACAACTACGCCAGCAAGGGCGCCAACTTCAACGAGAACTACGGCCGCGAGCTGATCGAGCTGCACACGCTGGGCGTGGAAAATTATTACGGCCCGGGCGATCCATTCGAGGTGCCCTGTCTGGGCTTCACGGATATCCACTGCGAAGGCAGCTTCCCGGCTGGCTATGTGGACAATGATGTGTACGAAGCGGCAGCGGCTCTGACTGGCTGGAGCATCAAGAACGGCAATTGGGAATACCCCAACGACAACGACGGCAGCTTCGTGTATCGCGCCAGCTGGCACCAGCACACCAACAAGTTCTTCCTGGGCCGCTACCTGCCGGCCAACCAGCCGGCCATGATGGATGGCGAACAGGTGTTCGACCGGCTGTGCGAGCACCCTGGCACGGCGCGCCACATTGCCGCCAAGCTGTGCCGCCGCTTTGTCGGGGAGAATGTCTCGGACACGCTGCTTGACAGTGTCGCGACCGATTTCAGCAATCATCTGGCCGACGATGACCAGATCGCGGTCATGCTGCACACCATCCTGCAATCGGCCGAGTTCAAGGGTACCTGGGGCACCGGCATGAAGCGGCCGCTGGAAAGCACCGTCGCCGCGCTGCGCGCCTTGAACGCGAATTTCACGCCAACGCCGGACAACACCAACAACTGGACCACAACCGAAGAATTCTTCGGGCGTCTGCAGCAAGCCGGCCACCGGCCCTTCCGCTGGCCCCCACCCAACGGCTATCCCGACAGCATGAAGGCCTGGGCCAGCACCGGCGCACTGGCAATGACCCTGAAGCTGCTGGCGCGCATTCCGGAGATGCACAGCGACAACAGCAACGAGAGCTCGCCGTTGTTGGCCGATGTGGTGGCTCAAACGCTCTCGGCGGTCGGCAACCCCACCGGCGCCAATATCGTCAACTACTGGTGCGACCGGGTTCTGGGCTGGCGACCCCAGCCAGTGACCGACCAGGTAACCGCGTTCATGCAGCAGAACGCCAGCGCCGGCGAGTCGCTGGAGATTGGCACGGATGAATGGCATTCGGATGACCTGAAGCGCCACTACGTGCAATCACGCCTGCGCACCGCCGTCAGCATGCTGCTGATGAATCCCCAATTTCTGAACCGGTGACCGCCATGCCTGATTTGACCCGCCGAGACTTTCTCAAATCCTGCGGTGCCGGCGTCATGGTGGCCGGTGTCGGCCCCGGCCTCATGCATCTGGCTTTCGCCGAAGGCAGCGCCGGCGCCAGCGATACCCTGATCGTGGTCTTCATGCGTGGCGGCTGCGATGGCCTCAGCCTGGTGCCGCCGATCGGTGGCAATGACCGCGCCGAATACGAACGCGCCCGCCCGGATCTGGCGGTCCCGTTGTCCGGCACTGACGCCGCCCTGCCACTGGCCAACAGCAATGGACATTGGGGCTTGCATTCCAGGGCCGGCGGCCTGCGCGATCTGTACAATTCCGGCCACCTGGCCGTGGTGCTGGGTACCGGCATGCCGGCACCGGTCACGCGCAGCCACTTCGATGCCCAGGCCACCATGGAGCTGGGCACGCCGGGTCAGCAGGGCATTGGCAACGGCTGGCTGACCCGCCACATGGCCAGCATGGGTCTGGCACCCAACCTGGTGATTCCGGGCGTGTCGGCGGGCAGCCTGACCGCCACCAGTCTGATCTCCAGCAGCGACGCCATCACCATGGATGACGGCGAGGACTTCCGTATCGATTCCTCGGCCTGGGGCTGGAATGCGCGCGACCGTTACGACCCGCCGCCGTCGGGCTTCAACGGCCTGGTGGAGACGCTGCCGTCACTGTGGTCGGGCAACAGCATGCTGGACGCCGCCGGACGCCAGACGCTGGAGTCACTGGCCGTGGTGCGGCCGATGGATTTCGACAATTACGCACCCGCCAATGGTGCCAGCTACCCCGACAGCGGGTTTGCCGATCAACTGCAGATGCTGGCCCAGTTGATCAAGTCCGGTGTGGGTCTGAAGGTCGCCACCATCGAAAGTCATGGCGATTGGGACACCCACAATGGCCAGAGCTATCGTTTCGGGGGCTCGGTTGAAACTCTGTCGCAGGGCCTGGCCGCCTTTTACCAGGACCTGGCGGGAAGCGGCGGCGCCAACTACGCCAGCAGCACCAGCATCGTGGTGATGAGCGAGTTCGGCCGTCGCGTGCGCCAGAACGACAGCAACGGCACCGACCACGGCTACGGCAACGTGATGCTCGCACTCGGCGGCACGGTCAACGGTGGCCACGTCTACGGCCTCAGCGAATACGCCGGACTGGCCGACGAGCAGCTGTTCGAAGGCGAGGATGTCGAGGTCACCATCGACTACCGCCGGGTGCTGTCCGAGGCCATGATCCGGCGCCAGGGCAACAACCATCTCGGCTACGTATTCCCGGGCTACGGCGGCTATTCGCCGATGGGCATTTTTCAGGGCGCCGACATTGCCCCCGACTACAGCGCCACCGGCTGGGATTCACTGTTCACGAACGGGTTTGAGTGAGAAGGGCCGGGATTCGGGGTAAGCCGAACCGAACTGCCGGTGGCAGTTCGCAGTCGGCGAACGACCGGCCATGGGCCCGGAGCACCGCTCCGGGCGCCGAAGCCAGGAGGGCGCAGGCAGGACTTTCTTCGCGGAGCCGGAGGCGCAGCGGGGAAAGGCCGGGCCGGACAATACCCACCATGGATGGTTGCCTGCCTGGTGCG
>CBFGSA010000127.1:0-7417 GCA_965651365.1 uncultured Rhodanobacteraceae bacterium
CTTGCGTCCCTCATCACGGAGGTCCGCGGCTTGAGCATTTCGTCCAAGCGAGCCGACTATTATACGACAGATTTTCGCCCCGTCAACACCAAGTTCGGATGCATTTGGAGACGATCAACCCGGGTCGTGCGACCAAACCGACCGGGCCGACAATTCTAGCGCGGCCGATTCTGATTGGGAAGCTCTGTTGCAGGATTTTTTCGTGCGGACTGGACAGCACACGTCACGTCGCCCTCTGCAACAACGCGCCACTGATGGTGACAGGCCAGGCCCGGGCGGTACGGCACGATTCGCGTCCTGCCGCTTCGCATCTGCCGGGGCAAGTCGTCTTCGATTGGAACGAACTGCTTCATCGCTGTCTCCTCGGTGCGGGTCTGATCCGATGAAAGCACGCGATGATGGCAATCTTGTGGCGGCTTGTGGCCTTTCGCGACAACAGGCAGGCTTCGTGACACGCAGGCTGTGCCGCCCGGCATTCCGTTCGCCTCGCGCCCTGCGCGAAGGGTGATGGCGCAGCAAGTGGGTCGCGGGTCCTCAGTCGAACTCGATCATCTCGAAGTCTTCCTTGGTCACGCCGCAGTCCGGACATGTCCAGGTGTCCGGGATATCATCCCAACGGGTGCCCGGATCGATACCTTCTTCGGGCAGCCCTTCGGCTTCGTCGTAGATGAATCCGCACACCACGCACATGTACTTGCGCAGCGTGGGGGTGTCGGTGGCGGCTGTCGTGTTCATTGTTCGGGTATGGAATCAAGTTCAGCCGCCTATTGTCGCAGGTTCATTCAGACCATGGAAGGAATGTTCGATTGGACAACACCGGGGCGTTCCACGAAGCTACACGTCTTTGTACCCGAACGAGCGACACGGCATGTCCATCAGCAATTCCCTGTTTCAGCGCGCCAGCAAGGTTCTCCCCGGCGGCGTGGATTCCCCGGTGCGCGCTTTCGGCGCCGTGGGTGGCGAACCGTTCTTTGCCGAGCGTGCGGAGGGCGCCTGTTTGTGGGACGTTGATGGGCGGCGTTACATAGATTACGTCGGCTCCTGGGGACCGATGATCGCCGGCCACAATCATCCGGCCGTGCGCGAGGCCGTGCTGGAGGCCGTTGGTCGCGGTCTGTCTTTCGGCACGCCGTGCGAAGCCGAGGTGACGATGGCCGAAACCGTGAGCGCGATGGTGCCTTCGGTCGAAATGCTGCGCATGGTCAACTCCGGTACCGAGGCCACGATGTCGGCAATCCGATTGGCGCGGGGCGCCACCGGACGCGAGCGCATCGTGAAATTCGAGGGTTGCTACCACGGTCATGCGGACAGTTTTCTGGTCAAGGCCGGCTCCGGCGCACTGACGCTGGGCGAGCCCACCTCGCCGGGCGTGCCCAAGGCGCTGGCCGATCTGACCCTGACCCTGCCGTTCAATGACCTGGAGGCGGCCCGGGAGTTGTTTTCCGAACACGGCAACGGCATCGCAGCGCTGATCGTCGAGCCGGTGGCCGGCAACATGAATTGCATTCCGCCGCGTGACGGCTTTCTGGCAGGCCTGCGCGAGCTGTGCACCCGACACGGCGTGGTGTTGATCTTTGACGAGGTAATGACCGGGTTCCGCGTGGCACGCGGTGGCGCCCAAGAGCTGTACGGTGTCACGCCGGATCTCAGCACCTTCGGCAAGATCATCGGTGGCGGCATGCCGGTGGGTGCGTTCGGTGGACGGCGCGATCTGATGTTGCAGATCGCCCCGACCGGGCCGATCTACCAGGCCGGGACCCTGAGCGGCAACCCGGTGGCGATGGCTGCGGGGCTGGCCATGCTGAAACTGGTTGACGAAGCCGGCTTTCACGACAAGCTGGCGGCAAGAACCCGGCTGCTGACCGATGGCCTGCAAGCCATTGCCGACGGCGCCGGAATCGACTTCAGCACCAATCGCGTCGGCGGCATGTTCGGCCTGTTCTTCAACAGCGAGCGGGTTGAAACCTGCGCCCAGGCCACGGCCTGCAACGCCGATCATTTCAGGCGTTTCCACCGCGCCATGCTGGACAACGGCGTGTTTCTGGCACCGTCGATGTATGAAGCCGGCTTCATGTCCAGCGCGCACGACGAAGCGGTCATTGCCGAAACACTGGATGCTGCACGCACGGCCTTTGGAGCACTGGCCGCTTGAGCGATTCCAAGCACCAACGCAGCAACCTGTTCGAACGCAGCTTTCTGCCTGCGAGCGAGGACGGACCGCGGCATCGCTGGTTCCGACTGATGTTTCGCCACGACTCACCCGCCGAGCGCAATTTCGATCTGTGGCTGATCATCATCATCCTGGCCAGCGTCGGCGTGGTGATGCTGGACAGCGTCGAGTCGATCAAGACCCGCTGGCACCATGCCCTGATGCTGGCCGAATGGGCCTTCACGCTGGCGTTCACCGTCGAGTACATCGTGCGCCTGTGGGTGGTCCGGCGGCCCTGGCGCTACGCCACCAGCTTCTACGGCATGATCGATCTGCTGGCCGTGCTCCCAACGTACCTGGCACTGCTGGTAACCGGTTCAAGCTATCTGATCGTGATCCGCATCCTGCGCCTGCTGCGGGTGTTCCGGGTGTTGAAACTGGTGGAGTACTCCAGCGAAGCCGGGATACTGATCACCGCCCTGTTGCGCAGTCGGCGCAAGATCTTCGTGTTCGTCTCGGCGCTGCTCGGCATCGTGGTCGTGTTCGGCACGCTGATGTACGTGGTCGAAGGGCCCGAGCACGGCTTCACCAGCATCCCGACCGGCATGTACTGGGCCATTGTCACCATGGCCACGGTCGGCTACGGCGACATCGTGCCACAGACACTGCTCGGGCGATTCGTAACCTCCACGCTGATCCTGATCGGCTACAGCATCATCGCTGTTCCCACCGGCATCTACACCGCCGAACTGGCCAGCAGCATGCTGCCCAAGCGACGCAAGGTGCAATGCCCCGGCTGCAGCCTGCGCCAGCACGAAGCCGACGCCGATCACTGCAAGCATTGCGGCACTCAATTGCCCACCGTGGAATAGACGCACAGGGAACTGTATTCGCTACCAGCTACCGCTGTTCGGCATGGACTTCCAGGGCTCGGCGGCTGCCAGGGCCTCACCTTTTTGCAGCAGCTCGATCGAGACCCGGTCGGGCGAGCGGACGAAGGCCATGTGACCGTCGCGGGGCGGACGGTTGATGGTGATACCCATGTCTTTCATGGTGCTTGCAGGTCACGTAGATGCTTCACCTTTGATCCGGTGTCCACGCAGTTGGGTTATCGGACGAAACGCCAACATAGGGGCAGCCCTCTCCACGCATTTTTGAGATGTTTTTCAAATAGAACCCTGCCGTGGCCCCGGAACTCATGTAAAGCAGTCTACGGACCTCCTCTCGGCCAGGGCCAGAATGGACAAATTCGCGTGCAAGAGTGCTCCCTCGAAAGTCACCCAGACTCTCTGCCCAGGAAAGAGCACCGATAACCTGCGCGTCCGCGAAATTCTGATCGCCCCCTCTAACGCCTGCGGCGCGCGCGGCCAAGAACCCCTTGTACGGACTATTGGACTGCTCAATTACGTGCTTCAGCATGCGTCCATCCGTCTCGAGTTGGGGATTGTCAAGCCACACATCATCCTTACTCTTGCCTTCGGAAGCATACTCAGCGAATTTCCTCTTGAGGACGCCCAGCTCCCTGTCTTTCAGCAGAAATGCTGCCTTCACATTTCCGGATGCGGTCATGGCACGCAAATCACCCGTACTCATGGACTCCACCGCAGCGAGATCTTCAGGCATCACGTATCCATTCTGTGCCATCCATGCGACCATCTTCGCTGAACTCACTTCATACACACCATGATTTCGCTTGTTGAATGCACGCATCTGCTTCTGCATTGATTGCGGATAGCGTGACAGCCAGTCCTCAAAGCTGCGCCCAGTCTGCACTCGGTCGACACCCGGCAACCGGTACTGTGTCGGGACAACCGCCGAGCCGTCCTTGGCTACACCGGGATTGACCGATGCTTTTTCTTGCTGCTGAACCGAGCCTACAGGCTTTTTAGGCTCCGTAATCGTTGCTGGCGATACAGCGGAACGATTCGCCGCAGTTTCAGTCTTTGTACTTCGCGCCAACTGCTTGCTGTCGCGTCGGGAAGAACCGAGCCAAACCAAGCCGACTATCAGAAGCACAAAAACTACAAGCCAACCGAATGTTTTTCCCATCGTCATTCTTGGCAGCCATTCTCTTTCATGGTATTCCCCCACACCGAACACATAAGCTGAGCCCGGTCTGCTTCCCACGCACCTTCACCATGTGAGAATACCGCTTCCGAGTAGTCGCTCGCAAAATCGTCACATGGCGGTATATTCATGCTTGATAGACGAAAGCTCATCAGCGAGTCATAGGTCTTTAACCCAATCGTCGAATAGCCCTCGCCTCTGCAGAAGCGGCAAGCCCGAACGGCGTTGATGGTGGCACCGTTCAGGCCGAATCACAGACTTGACCGCTACCAGCTACCGCTGTTCGGCATGGACTTCCAGGGCTCGGCGGCTGCCAGGGCCTCACCTTTTTGCAGCAGCTCGATCGAGACCCGGTCGGGCGAGCGGACGAAGGCCATGTGACCGTCGCGGGGCGGGCGGTTAATGGTCACGCCCATGTCTTTCAGATGCTGGCAGGTGGCGTAGATGTCATCGACCTGGAAGGCCAGGTGGCCGAAATTGCGCGCCGAGCCGTAGTCTTCGTCGCTGTTCCAGTTGTGGGTCAGTTCGATCTCGGCTTCGGGGCTTTCCGGCGCGGAGAGGAAGATCAGGGTGAACTTGCCCTCCGGCACGTCCTTGCGGCGCACTTCCTTCAGGCCCAGGCCTTCGCAGTAGAAACGCAGCGAGGCATCCACATCGCGGATGCGGACCATGCTGTGGAGGTATTTCATGAGCTACTCCGGATCAAGGAACAGGTCGGGCAGCAGCGCGTGGCCGGGTTCGACGGCATAGGCATCGAAGTCCGAGATACCGGTTTCGCGCAATACTTGCTCGTCAATGAAGAAATTACCATTGGTCTCGCTGGCGGGCCGGACCAGGATGGCGTGGGCGGCGTCGGCCACGATTTCCGGTTTGCGGCAGCCGGCTTCGTCGACGTTGGGAATCATCTTCAGTGCATCGGTGGCAATCACGGTACGTGGCCACAGGGCATTGATGCCGATACCGGCCTTGGCGAATTCGGCCGCCAGGCCCAGGGTGACAAAGCTCATGCCCATCTTGGCCAGGGTATAGCCGGTATGCGGTGCCCACCAGCGCGGGTCGAGATTGGGCGGCGGCGCCATGGTCAGGATGTGCGGATTGGCGGCCTGTTGCAGGTGCGGAATGGCCACCTTCGCGCACAGGAAACTGCCGCGTGCATTGACCTCGTGCATCAGGTCGAAACGCTTCATCGGCGTGTCCAGCGTGCCCTTGAGCCAGATCGCGCTGGCGTTGTTGACCAGGATGTCGAGGCCGCCGAACTGCTCGACCGCCTGCGCCATCGCCGCGCGCACGTTTTCCTCGTCGCGGATGTCGCACTTGATTGCCAGTCCCCGTCCCCCGGCGGCTTCGATCTGCTCGACCGCGGTGTGGATGGTGCCGGGCAGCCTGGGATTGGGCTTGTCGCTCTTGGCTGCCACCACGATGTTGGCGCCGTCACGCGCGGCACGCAGCGCGATCGCCAGACCGATGCCGCGCGAGGCACCGGTGATGAACAGGGTCTTGTCGGCCAGGGTGCTCATGTGTTGTGTCTCCACGGATTCACGGCGATTGAAAGCGCGGCAGCAGATCGCGCAGATCGGCCAGGCGCTCGACCGGGTCGGTCAGCTCCAGCAGGTGCTGGCGCTCGTGCAAGGGCAAGGGTAACAATTCGGCCAGCCGGAACCCGACCCAACTGGCCTTGTCATAGTTCGGTTGATCAGCATCTTTCCAGGAACCGCCCAGTTGTTCGATCAGACGTTCCAGAATGGTTGCCAGCAGTCCGAACTCGGCGGGCAGCGATTGTTCCGGCTCGTCGTCCCACAAGCGCACCCGACCACGGATCAGGCCGTCGTCACGAATGCGCGAGGAAATCACCTGGAAGCGCTGCGCGCCGGTGACGTTGATGCCCAGCAGACCGTCCGGAAGGGTGTAGAAATCGCTGATCCGGGCCAGCGTGCCGACCGCCGCCGGCAAGGCCGGCGCGCCGGCTTCGTGGCCCTCCAGCATCAGGCACACCCCGAAACCGCTGCCATCTCGCGAGCATTCGCGCAGCATGCTCAGGTAGCGCTGCTCGAAAATTCGCAGCGGCAATTCCGCCTCCGGGAACAGTACGGCCGACAGGGGAAACAGCGGGATTTCGAGCACGTTCACGGCCCGAGTGTAACAGCGTCAGCGCGCTTTCAGCCGTTCCACAAAGCGTCTTGGCGCAGCCTCGAACCCGCCGTTGGACATGAACACCACGTGGTCGCCCGGGCCGACCTGATCCAGCAGCCGCTGCAGCAACGAGTCGACATCAGCCACGGCCTCGCCCCGCCCGTCCAGCGCTTCGATGACTGCGGCGGCATTCCAGGCCAGTTCGGGCCGCTGCAGCAGCACGACGCGGTCGGCTTCGGCCAGCGAAGGCGCCAGCGCCGCGGCATGCACGCCCTGGCGCATGCTGTTCGACCGCGGCTCCAGCGCCACCACGATCCGTGCCGTGCCGACCCGTGCGCGCAAGCCGGCCAGCGTGGTGGCAATCGCGGTTGGATGGTGGGCAAAATCGTCGTACACATTGATGTCGTCGATCCGGCCCAGGTGTTCCATGCGCCGACTGACGCTGCGGAATTCGCTTAGCGCCGGCAGCAGCATCGCAGGATCAGCGCCGTGGGCGGCGACCGCCGCCACGGCCGCCAGCGCGTTGAGCACGTTGTGCCGTCCCAGCAGCGACCAGCGCACCGCGCCGATATCCCGGCCCTCGTGGCTCACCGCAAAAACCGAGCCATCCGGCTCGACCAGTTCCGCCTGCCAGTCGCCCGTGTCAATGCCGAAGGTCTCCACCGGCGTCCAGCAGCCCATCGTCAGGACCCGCGCCAGGTTGTTGTCGTGGGCATTGACGATCAGTCGGCCGTTGCCGGGCACGGTCCGCACCAGGTGATGGAACTGGCGCTCGATGGCGGCCAGATCCGGGAAGATGTCCGCATGGTCGTACTCCAGGTTGTTGAGCACCGCGATGGTCGGGCGGTAGTGCACGAACTTGGAGCGCTTGTCGAAGAAGGCGGTGTCGTATTCGTCGGCTTCGATGACGAATGCTGTCCGGGACTCGGGACTCGGGACTCGGGACTCGGCTGCTGTCGGAACTTGTGCTTGCCCGCCGAGGCGGGCGGAGACGCCGAAGTTGGCGGGGACGCCGCCGATCAGAAAGCCCGGCCGGCAACCTGCCTGATCCAGCAGATAGGCCAGCAGGCT
>CBFGSA010000128.1:0-7376 GCA_965651365.1 uncultured Rhodanobacteraceae bacterium
CTCCAGCCGCCGCCGCAGGCAGGAACACGAAGCCGACCCGACCGAGCCGGAACCGAAATTGCTGCCCGATCACTGATCAGGAACGGTGAGCGGTGAGCGGAAAATGCAGGGATTTCCGGGCGCTGTTGATCGAACCCCACCCCTCCCCCTGCTTGCGGGGGGAGGTCGGGAGGGGGTTGCCCGGCACGAGCGAACAATCCGGCAACATGCCGAACCCCACCCCGGCCCTCCCCTGCGAGCAGGGGAGGGAGGCAGGACTCAATCCCGCCAGTGACGACCGGAACAGGCTGTCGGTCCTGCGAGCGCGCGATGGGGAAGACAGACGCAGCGCGCGCCACGCCTGGGTCTATTCACCGTTCTTTTCCTTGCCGAACGCGCCTGGGGCCGAGCCGAAATCGCCCTTGGCCTGGGCTGCCATCCAGGCGACGGCCGCGTACACGGCGACGTTCTGGCCGAGTTCGTCGCGGTTGATCTTGTCCAGGGTGTCGTTGGCGGTGTGATGCCAATCGAAATAGTGCGTGGCGTCCTGGCTCAGCGACAGGCCGGCCATGCCGGCAGCGTGCATCTGTGACAGGTCCGAGCCGCCCCAGCCGGGGCGGTCGGCATCGTAGGCCACGCCCAGCGGCTCCAGCACGGCGGCCATCTGTTCGATCGCCTTGCGCGCAGACGGCTTGACGCTGGCACTCATGCGCCAGATCTTGCCGGCACCGAGGTCGGATTCGGTACCGATCACGTGCTCGGTCACCTCCTTGGCATGCGCCTTGGCATAGGCACGCGCGCCCCACAGACCCATTTCCTCGTTGGCGAAGGCAATGACCCGGATCGAACGTGCCGGGCGCTCGGGCAACTGGGCGATCAGGTGGGCCGCGGCGGTGGCAATGGCCACGCCGGCCGCATCATCAATGGCACCGGTGCCCGGATCCCAGGAATCCAGATGGCCACCGATGGCGACGACCTGCTCGGGATGTTTTGCTCCATTGAGTTGGGCGATGACATTGGCGCCCGTGTACTGGCCCTCGATGCCGACATCGATGTCCAGGTGCACCTTGACCGGCTTGCCGTAGCCGAGGATGCGCTCGAGCTGGTCGGCGTCGGGATTGCTCAGCGCGGCGGCGGGAATGGCCTTGGCCGGATCACGAAAGCCGGTCACGCCGGTGTGCGCAATGCGCTGGTGGGCATCGGTGCCGGCCGAGCGCAGCAGATAGGCTGCCGCGCCCTTGGCGGCGGCAAGCGGCGGTCCGGCGGTGCGGATCGAGGAGCCGATGGCGTAGTCGCGGCCGTCCCTGAACCGGTGCATGCGCTCGCCAATGTAGACAATGCGCCCCTTCACGGCGGCGGGATCGGCGTTTTTCAGCGCGTCGAGATTCTTGAAGCGCACCACCTCGGCAGTGAGGCCACCCTCGGGCGTGGCCGCCGAATAGCCCAGCGCGCTGAGCACCAGCGGCTGCGGAAACGGTGCCACGATGGCGCCCGATTCGTGTCGGCGCACCCACTTGGGATAGGTCACCGGCTCGGTCCAGACCTTGTCGAAGCCGAGCGCCTTGAAGCGCTGGATCACCCACTCACGGGCTCGCTCGTCATTCGGCCCGCCGGCCAGCCGCGGCCCGATCTCGGTAGTCAAGTCGCGCGTGAACTGCCAGGCGACGGGGTCCTTGAGTGCCCGGTCGCGCAACTGTTCGGCCGTATGCACGGCCTTGTCGGGAATGGTGGTATCGGCGGCGTGTACCGAGGTGCCGGCAAGCAGGCCAAGGGCGAGGGTCACGGCGCAAATCATCTGCTGCATCTGGAAGCTCCTGAAGACAAGTTGCCTGGTCGTGGCGCCCGCCATGATCGCACAGGCGCGGCAGACCACAAGTCAATCGCCGGGTTCTTGCAGCTGCCATTCTCGGCAATCACCAGCGGTGGAGCCACCCTGACCCCGACCACCAGCGTTTACGCAACCATCCGGGTGGCCGTCTGCAGGCAACCGTCAGGCAGCGGCGGCAAAAAGATCGGTATCACCCGCAGCCAGAGCGGAAAAATATCCGCGCGTCAGGCGCAACTGATCCCTTGCAGTCCGTGCCTGGTTGGCCACGACGCGAAACGCGGCATTTTCGGGTCGGTCTTTCGCATACCAGCCCAGATGCTTGCGCGCGATGCGCACGCCCTGATGTTCACCGTAGAAAGCGTGCAGGGCTTCAAGGTGGCCGCACAGAATTTCGCCGACCGCCTCGGGCGCGGGCTCGGCCAGCTCTTCGCCCGTGGCCAGGTAATGGGCGATCTCGCGAAAGATCCAGGGCCGGCCCTGCGCGCCGCGGCCGATCATCAGGCCATCGGCACCGGTGTAGTCGAGGACATGACGTGCGCTGGGGCCGTCCATGACATCACCGTTGGCGAAAAGCGGAATCGCAATGGCCTGTTTGACCGCTGCGATGGTGTCGTATTCAGCCTCGCCCATGTATTTGTCGGCTCGGGTGCGACCGTGCACGGACAGCACCGCGATACCGGCATCCTCGGCAATGCGCGCGATGCTGAGCGCATTCCTGTTCTGCCGATCCCAGCCGGTGCGGATCTTCAGCGTCACCGGCACGTCCACAGCCTCGACCACGGTGCGGCAGATGCGCGCCACCAGCGGCTCGTCCTGCAGCAGCGCCGAGCCGGACCAGACATTGCACACCTTCTTCGCCGGACAGCCCATGTTGATGTCGATGATCTGCGCACCATGGTCCACATTGAAACGGGCCGCCTCGGCCAACATCCGCGGGTCGTAGCCGGCGATCTGCACCACGATCGGATCGGGCTCACCCGCATGATCCATGCGATGGCGCGACTTGGCGGTATGCCATAGGCGCGGATCGGCCGTGGTCATCTCGGATACGGCCAAACCGGCCCCCATGCGCTTGCACAGTTGCCGGAACGGCTTGTCGGTGACCCCGGCCATGGGCGCCAGCGCCAGCGGCGGGTCGATTTTGTGCTTGCCAATCTGCATGGCGCGCATTGTAAGGCACCCACCACCAGGCAGGCCGGTTCAAGGAGCAACGCGACGGAACCGGCGTGATCGAGGCCCGAGCACGGCAATGGATTTGGCCCGACATATCCGCTCGTGCCGCCGGGTCCGTTGTCCGGCTGCCGCCGGACGCCTTGACCCGGCCTACGGCTTCGGCTTGACCAGCTCGATCTGGTACAGGTGCGGCCAGTTCTTGCCGGTGACGAAGATGCGGTCGCGCTGCTTGTCCCAGGCGATGCCGTTGAGCACGGCGTTGTTCGGATCGCGTACTTCGCCCGGTTTGGGAAGCAGGCCTGAAAGGTCAATGAAAGCCCTGATCGCGCCGCTCGCCGGATCAATGCGCGCGATCCGGTGAGTCAGCCAGATGTTGGCCCAGATCTCGCCCTTGATCCATTCCAGCTCGTTGATGTTGGCCACTTCATGGCCGTTCCAGGTCACCGTGATGCGGCGCTGGACCTTGAGCGTGGCCGGGTCCAGCACGCGGATCTGCGGTGTGCCGTCGCTCATGTAGATGCGCTTGCCGTCGGTGGTCATGCCCCAGCCTTCGCCGGAATAGTGAAACTGGCCGAGCTTGTCAAAGCTCTTGAAGTCGTAGATGAAACCGGTGCCGGAACGCCAGGTGAGCTGGTACAGCTTGTCACCGAACTTGATGATGCCCTCGCCATAGTACGGTGGCATCAGCACCATTTTTTGCACCACTTCACCTGTGGCCAGGTCGACCTTGCGGATCGAGGACCTGCCCACCTCGCCGGTGCTCTCGTAAAGATAGCCGTCGTGCCAGAACAGGCCCTCGGTGAAGGCGCCGGTATCGTGTGGGTAGGTCTTGATCACCTTGGCGCCGTACACGGGCACGTCGGCGCAGGCCGGCAGACTCGGCAGCAGCAGGAATGCGAGAAGAAGGACCAGGCGCGTTTTCATGCCGCCATGATCCCATGCCCTGAGCGGCTTGTCAGCGCCGGCGCAGTACACTGTGACCACTTGTCGCGCCGGAGACGCCTGCATGCACAAACCTGTCGTGACCAGCTTTCTGCACCCGGCCAGCAACACGTTTACCCATGTGGTATACGACCTGCGGACCAAGCGGGCCGCAGTCATCGATCCGGTACTGGATTTTGATGTGGCGTCGGGGCGCACCGGCAAGGTCGCGCTCGATGCGGTGATCGGCCATGTGCGCGAGCGCGATCTGGCAGTGGACTGGATCATCGAAACCCACCTGCATGCGGATCACCTCTCGGGCGCGCAACATCTCAAGTCCGCATTGGGTGGCGTCATCGCCATCGGCGAGCACATCGCGAAGGTCCAGGAAATCTTCGGCGAGCTTTTCAACTCCGGCACGGACTTCGCCACCGACGGCAGCCAGTTCGACCACCTGTTCCACGACGACGAACGCTACAACGTGGGAAATCTGCAAGCACAGGCTCTGCACACGCCGGGGCACACACCGGCCTGCATGAGTCACCGGATCGGCGATGCGCTGTTTGTCGGCGACACGATCTTCATGCCCGACTACGGCACGGCACGCTGCGATTTTCCCGGCGGCGATGCACGCACGCTGTACCGGTCCATTCGGCGCCTGTTCGAGCTGCCGGACGACACGCGCGTGTTCCTGTGTCACGACTACCTGCCCGAAGGGCGCACCGAGCTGCAATGCCAGACCACCATCGGCGCGGAAAAGCGCAGCAACATCCACATCCGCGAAGGCATCAGCGAAGACGAATTCGTGCGCATGCGCGAGGCACGCGACGCAACGCTGGCGGTGCCCAGATTGCTGCTGCCGGCAGTGCAGGTCAACATGCGCGCCGGGCAATTGCCGCCAGCCGACGACAACGGCATTCGCTACCTGAAAATCCCGCTGGACAGATTGTAGGCCGGTTCAAGGAACCAGGACTCCGATCCGGGGGACCGAACCGGCACGGATACATGACCCATCCCGATCCTCGCACCCATAAAGAAGAACCGCCGGCGGAAATCCGCCGGCGGCTCGGTTTGCTGCCTCAGGCAGCCTTTTCCACTTCGATGGGAATTGCCTTGACCTGAGCCTGCGGAGACTTGGGCAGGGTGACGGTCAGGATGCCGTTGCGGAACTCGGCTTTGGCCTTGTCCGCCTCGATGTCCACATCCAGCGGAATGCGCCGCTCGAAACGGCCATAGTAGCGCTCGCTGGTGCGCCGTTCGGCATCGGTATGCTCAGCCTTGCGCTCACCGCGCAGGACAATGGACTGGTCGACGAAACTGACATCCACGTCCTTTTCGCTCATGCCCGGCAACTCGACGCTGAGCACCAGGTTCTTGTCGCTTTCCTCCAGATCGACCGCCGGCCAACTGCTGCCGGCGCCCAACATGGACGGCGTATCGAAGGCATCGAACCCGCGCCACATGTCGTCAAACAGGCGATTGACCTCACGGTGCAGGGTGAGGAACGGATCGCGGGTCTCGCGCCTTGCCAGCGCACCGCGATTGCGGTTCCAGGGAATCAGCTCACTAACGCTCATGACAACCTCCAGATCAAACGAAAGATGCAATGAACAAGGATCACATTGGCACATGCCCGAGCCGCGAGACCGCGACCGCATCAATCATCATCGTCTGGCGCACGCCGCACTGCCGTGCCTTCCGGTCCGCGTGGTGAACCCGCGCGGCAACCGCACCGTGTACTGCAGCGATACGGCGCCAGCCGTGGCCTGCGGCCCACGACACTGGCAACTGATTGGATCACTATGCCGCGCCGGGGTTCCCCGCTGCGGCTACCTTGGCGCTGGCATTTCAGGTTTTGTTCAGCGTGGGTTCGCGCTGTGCACCCAAGGGCAACACCAACGTGGCCAGCGCCCCACCGCCGTTGCGGGCGGTGAGGCTGATGCTGCCGTCGTGGGCTTCGGCGATCTGCCGCACCAGGGCCAGGCCGATGCCCGAACCGCCCGGCTTGGTGGTGAAGAACGGCACGAACAGATTGTCCGATCGCGGCGGTCCGGGGCCGTTGTCCAGCACCTCGATCACGGCGCGTTGGCGTTCTCGGCGCCAGCGCACCTCGACTTCGCCGGCGTCAGCGGGGGCGGCCTCGACCGCATTGCCGACCAGGTTGATCAGGGCCTGTTCGAGCTGGTCGGGATCGGCTTCGAGTTGCAGGTCGTTGCCATGGACGCGCACGTCCAGACGCTGCTCCAGCCGTGCCACCTTGCGCACCAGGTCGCCGACATCGATCATGCGACGCTCGGGTGCGGGCAGCCGTGCCAGGGTGCTGTAGCCGGCCAGAAAGCGCGACAGTGCTCCGGCGCGTTTGCCGATCACCTCCAGGCCACCGGCAAAGTCCTCGCGCCAGTCCGCGGGCAGTGGTTCGCGAGCGACCAGCGCGGCCAGGGTGCCGGCCATCGACTGGATCGGCGCCAGTGAATTGTTGACTTCGTGACCGAGCACGCGCAGCAGGCGCTGCCAGGCCTGGCGCTCCTCTGCCCGCAGCACCTGACCCAGGTCGCTGATCACCAGCAAGGTACCGCCGCGCCCGCCACTGCGCATGGGCGCGTGGCGCACGTCGAAGCGGCCGGTGCGACCGGGGAAGGCCCGCGTCACGACCTGCGAGTCCGGTCCCTCCAGCATCGTGGCCAGGCCCAGTTCTTCGGCACTGAGGCCGAACAGGCGTTCCTTGTGGGCATCCAGCAGCGTTTGCGCAGCCGGGTTGATCAAACGCAACCGGCGTCCGGCGTCGAACACGAATACCGCGCTGTCCAGCGCCGCCAGCGTCTTGCCCAGCAGATACGAGGATTCCTCGAATTCCAGGCGCTGGGCCTGCAAGCGCTCGGCGAGATCGTTGAGATCATGGACCAGATCGCCCATTGCACTGGTGCTGGTGCCACGCAAGCTGTAGTCGCCCTCGCGCAGAGCCTCGATCAGGCCGCCCAGGCTGTACACGGGGTGCACGATGCGTCGGTACTGCCAGCGTGCCAGCAGCAGCGTGAATACCACCACCACAAGCACGATCAGGAACGCCGCCAGGCCTGTCGGTGCGCCAAGCAACAGCACCCCGAGCAGTGCCAGCAGCGCCGGCAGCGCAACCAGCAGCGCACCGTACAGCACGCGGGCCTCGAAGCGCGGCATGTGGCCGCGACTGCGCACCGGATCAGTCTTAGCCCGCATCATTCACCAGCATGTCTACTGCGCTGGCCCCATGGCACGCGCGGCGCGGCTTTCGCTCGGTCGGAGCGTTCGACGTAGTGTCGGCTACGCCTACGCGCTCCTCGGTCGCGAAAGCCGCGCCGCACGCACCCTGGAACCAGCTCGCTACGAATCCCGGTGAATGCTGCGGGCTAGCCATCGCGCAGACCGTACTTGTCCATGCGCCGATACAGGCTCTGGCGGGTGATGCCGAGCGCATCGGCAGCCTGCTGCAGATTGCCCG
>CBFGSA010000129.1:0-7271 GCA_965651365.1 uncultured Rhodanobacteraceae bacterium
GGCATCAGCATTTCAGTTGGGCCGATGCGCGCAACAACTTCTTTTTGGCATTGACGGCTGAGCGCGATGCCGACAACGATGGGACACGCGAAGCTGCGGAGCGCGAAGCCGACGCCGAGGAGCGTCTGTATCGCTGGGCGACCACGTTTCGCTCTCTTGGTGATGTGGTCCATCTGCTGCAGGCTGCTTCGCAGCCCCAGCACACCCGCAACGACCGCCATGATCCGCATGTGAACCCGAAGGACCAGCAAGGCTATGAGCCATTCAACAACGCGCGCCTGCTGCAGAATCAGAGTCTGGGTGGCGACCACCCCAATGGTGGACAAGAATTCGTCCGGACGCTGTCGCATGCGGCCTTTGCCCAGTTTGCAACACGATTGCCGGATATCGATGGCTACCCGATCCCGGATTTCGCCACGCCACTTCGCTTCTTCACCACCCGCAATCCCAGTGATGGACCCGGCGTATCACCGGACAACCGGTATGGCATGGCCGACTACAGCAACCGCGGGTTCTTTACCCGCGGCACCACGCCCGATGCCAACACTGCGTTGCCCGGCGTTTTTGACTATCCCGAGCCGGATCGGACCCTGAGCGGCTTCACGCAGCAATCGACGCCTTGTGCCGAACTTCCGTCCATGCACGGCATTCTGGTCGACTGCACGACCTACTATCACAGTGTCTCCGATCCGGTACAGCCTGGCCGCAGCGACGCGATCACTCCACAGCCCTTGCTCGCTCAAGGCATGTGGTGGAACTTCAGCTTGAGTGTCAGCGAAAACAAGTACACCCTGACCCCGCGCATTTACCAGGCCATGGGCGACCTGACGATTCCGCGCGCGATTGCCTACAGCGCCGGGCTGCTGGACTACTTCTTTCGCGGCCAGCTTGAGGTCACCCGGCCACCCAATCAGATCGTCGGGGTGCTGAACCAGGGCGCGACGCACCTGATGAATGCGCAGGGCTATCCCTGTGTCGGGCTGACCGCCTACGACGGCTGCCCGATCTTCGGCTTTCAGTCAATTCGGCTCAATGTGCGCAATGTCACGCCTCAGATCACCGAGAGCGGCACCGGCACGGTGATCGCCCAGGACCTGTCATCCACCATCGCCAATCCCGGGCCGGGCGACGCGCGCCTGGTTGCGGTGGCCCGTTACCACCGCAACACCTACTACCAGCCCGACCTGTCCGGTGAGCGCGTGCAAGGCTACTCCAGTTCACCGCCGGCCCCGGTCACGGAACCCGAGTGCGCCTCCGGCCAGACGGTACGCACGGCCTATCCCGAGCTTTCGGTCTCCAAATCCGCTGCGCTCAGCGCGGCGGAGCTGAATGGCAGCTCCCCGGCGACCGTACATTTCGATTTCAGCGATGATCCGATCCCGGTCAATGCCACCGATGTGTTCATCCAGGTGGTGTATCGCGGTCCGATGGGGGACGCGGCCCTGGGGACCGAGCCCGATGCCATCGCAGTTGGCACGCTGGATGTGCGCGAGCCCAGTTTTGTGGCTTTCTGGAACAATACCGACTACTGGTGGAACGGCAGCAACTGGCTGGCGCACACCAGCACCTATCCGAATGACAGCGCCAGGGACTTCTGGGTCTGTGCCGGCGGCGCACCACCCAAGCTGGTGTTCTACTATCAGGGTGGCAACGGCGCACCGGCCATGAGCGATCCCGTATCCGGCGCCAATATTCCCGGCGTGGTGCGGCTGGGCTTTCTGTTCCCGCCGCCGGACTTTGCCGGCCAGCGCAAGATCATCCGCGGCGTGCCGGTGGCGTACCCCATCTCGGGCCTGCCGCAGATCCCGATCCGTTCGACCTACACCAGCGGGCAGTTCCGCCAGGCCAATCTTGCGAACATCACGGCGGCGACGCTGGCCATGCCTGTCATCGATTGTGGCGACGGTCTGCCAAGTACGCCACAGTACTGGTGCTTCGACCCGATTCAGAAGCGGCGCGGCCAGCGCCTGGGCGCACCGGCCCAGCCCCTGTACCTGGAGCCGACCGGCTCGGGTACCTATCCGAACGATGTCGACTCGGTGCCGCTGCCCGCATTCACGGCGATTACTCCGCTGGCCAGTGGCACAATCCGCTTCGACACCGACACTACCCTGCAAAACTGCCCAGGGCAGCCAAGCTTTCTTGCGCAACCACTGGGCGAAAGCCACGCGCAAATGATTCGATTGCGCGAAGAAGCGGCCAGTCTGGGCGTTGATCCACGCTGACAGTCAATCCGCAAAAGCCGAAAGGCCGAAAGGCCGAAAGGCCGTAGACCGGCAGCACGCAGCGCTTCAGGGCATCTGGTTCGATGCAATTGTCTTGCGTTGTGTCGTGGGCGACGTTAAACTTGCCGGTCTCTGATGCGGGGTGGAGCAGTCTGGCAGCTCATCGGGCTCATAACCCGAAGGTCGCAGGTTCGAATCCTGCCCCCGCTACCAGTTTTGGCAAGGGAGCCTCCACTGGAGGCTTTTTTGTTGGGCGCAGGGCAGCGCCGGGCTACCGGGCACTGGGTGCAACCGCTGCTGGATGGTCGCGACATCGTTGGGAAAATGGCGACGATGTTCAAATGGGCCGTGTGCCCATTTTTTGTTTCTGAAATGAGAGTTTTTCTTGGATACACGTGCACTTGCGACACAGTTTGAACAGGTGATCGAGCCCTTGGGGCTGGGTTGTCTGGGTGTGGAGTGGCTGCCGGCCGGCGCCCATTCGTGCTTGCGCGTGTATATCGAGCGGCGTGCCGCCGACGAGGAAGTGGATGTCGACGATTGTGAAGCGGCCAGCCGCGAGATTTCGGCCTGGCTGGATGTCGAGGATCCGATCGGCGGCCATTACAGCCTGGAAGTGTCCTCGCCGGGCCTGGACCGGCCGTTGTTCAGCGCCGAGCAGATGGCGCGGGCGGTTGGCGAGACGGTAAAGGTCAAGTTGCGCCTGATGCGCGACGGCACCCGCAAGCTGAGCGGCAGGGTGCGTGTGGTCGAGGGCGAATCCGTTCGACTCGATTGCGCAGACAAGGGCGAGGTGGTGCTGGACTTCGCCGACATAGAACACGCCAGGGTGGAGCCCGACTGGGCCGCCCTGGGACTGGCGCCGGCGCCGCGCAAGGGCGGACGCGGGCACAGGGACAAGGGCAAGCAGAAGCGGGCGCACCGACGCGCCGGCAGGAGTTGACGGTCATGAGCAAAGAGCTGTTGATGGTGGTGGACGCGGTCGCGCACGAGAAGGGCGTGGACGAGGAAGTCATCGTGGGCGCGCTGGAAGCGGCGTTGGCATCGGCTGCGCGCAAGCGTTATCCGGATCAGGAAGTCGAGATCCGGGTGCAGATGGATCGCGATACCGGTGATTACGAAACCTTTCGTCGCTGGGAAGTGATCGCCGATGACGCCGAGATGGAGTCGCCGGACTTCCAGTTGCGTCTGATGGATGCCGTGGAAGAGCAGCCCGGCATTGAGGTGGGCGAGTACATCGAGGAAAAGATCGAGAACGCCGAATACGGACGCATTGCAGCGCAGGCGGCCAAGCAGGTTATCATGCAGCGCGTGCGCGAAGCCGAGCGGGCCCAGGTGGTCGAGGCCTTCGAGGATCGTGTCGGTGAGCTGGTCACGGGCATCGTCAAGCGGGTCGAACGCGGCAATGTGTACCTGGATCTGGGCGGCAACGCCGAGGCCATGGTGCCGCGTGACCGTTCCATTCCGCGCGAGTCGATCCGGGTCGGCGACCGCCTGCGTGGCTATTTGTATGAAGTGAGTTCCGAAGTGCGCGGACCGCAACTGTTCGTCTCGCGCACGGCACCGGAGTTCATGGTCGAGCTGTTCAAGCTGGAAGTGCCGGAAGTTGGCCAGGAGCTGGTCGAGCTGAAGGGCTGTGCGCGCGATCCGGGTGACCGTGCCAAGATTGCCGTGATTGCCCACGACAGCCGCACCGATCCCATTGGTGCGTGCATCGGCATGCGCGGCTCGCGCGTGCAGGCGGTTTCGAACGAGCTCAATGGCGAGCGCATCGACATCATCATGTGGAACGAGAACGATGCCCAGTTCGTGATCAATGCGATGGCGCCGGCCGAGGTGCAGTCGATCATCATGGACGAGGAAAAGCATTCCATGGACATCGCCGTGGCCGAGGACAAGCTGTCCCAGGCCATTGGCCGTGGCGGCCAGAACGTGCGCCTGGCCAGCAAGTTGACCGGCTGGCAGCTCAACGTGATGACCCAGGACGATGTCACCGCCAAGAGCGAAGCCGAGCAGGAAGCGGCGCGCGAGGTGTTCATGGCCAAGCTCGAAGTCGATCAGGAAATCGCCAACATCCTGGTCCAGGAAGGCTTCTCCAGCGTCGAGGAAATTGCCTATGTGCCCGACAGCGAGCTGCTGGCGGTGGAAGGCTTTGACGAAGACATCGTCGAGGAATTGCGCTCGCGTGCCCGCGATGCGCTGCTGACCGATGCGCTGGCGGTCGAAGAAGGCCTGGAAGAGCACAAGCCCAGCGACGAGCTGCTGGCGCTGGAGGGCATGGACGACAGTCTGGCCTACGTGCTGGCCGAGCGCGAAGTCACGACAGTCGAGGATCTGGCCGATCTGGCCACGGTGGACCTCATGGATATCGATGGCATGGACGAGGAGCGCGCTGCGGCGCTGATCCTTGCGGCTCGCGCGCCGGAAATCGAGCGTCTGGAGGGCGAGGCCGGCTAGTCCTCAAGCGGTAGTCGGATCGGGGCATGCCCAGGCATGCCGGTGCACAGGACAGGCGGAGAATCAAATCATGTCAGAAGTAACCATCAAGCAATTGGCCAAGGTGCTGAACACGACGGCAGACAAGCTGCTGGCGCAGTTGTCCGAGGCGGGCATGGATTTTTCCGGTCCTGATCAGGCCATCAGCAACAAGGAAAAGATGAAGCTGCTGGGCTTCCTGCGCCGTACCCATGGCAAGGCCGATGCAGACACCCAGAGCGATGGCGCCAAGACGCCGCGCAAGATCACCCTGCGTCGGCGCAAGGTCAGCGAGATCAAGGTTGGTGGAAGCGGACGCGGCGCCACGGCCAAGACGGTGAACGTCGAGGTGCGCGGCAAGCGGACCTACGTCAAGCGCAGCGAGATGGGCCACGACGAGCAGAGCGACACCGAGCGCGAGGAAGCCCTGCGCAAGCTGGAAGAGTCGCGCCAGCGAACGGCCGAGGAGGAAGCCGAGCGCGAGCGCCAGCGCCAGCGCCGGGAAGATGCGCGTCTGGAGCGCGAACGCGCGGCCGAGCAGGAAGAAAAGGCGCGTGCCGAAGCGCGAGATACAGCCAAGGCCGAGGCCGAAGCCAGAGCCAGGGCCGACGTGGAGGCTGCCGCTGCAGCCGAGCAGGACGAACAGCAGGCGCCAGAGCCGACCGAGGCTGCTGCCGAACCCGCGTCGGCCAAGACTGAAGACAAGCCAGCGCGGAAACCGCGTGTCACCCCGGCCGATGCCGAAGCGGTCGATATTGGCCGGCGCCCCATGCGCAAGGCACCGCGCGACAGCGCAACGCACAAGCACAAGGTGGAACGCGAACGTACCGAAAAGGAACGCTCGGAACGATCCGGAGGCCGCCGCGAGCTGCATTTGTCCGATGCCGACCGGGCGCGGCGCTCGAGCCGCAAGCGTTCACGGCCGACGCGTAGCGGTCAGGCGACCCACGGCAGCGGGCCGCACGGCTTCTCCAGGCCGGTCGGACCGCAGATCCGTGACGTGCCGATTGGCGAAACCATCGTGGTATCCGATCTGGCGCAGAAGATGGCGGTCAAGGGCGCCGACGTGGTCAAGGTCATGTTCAAGATGGGCGTGATGGCCACCATCAACCAGAGCATCGATCATGACACCGCGGTGCTGGTGGTCGAGGAAATGGGCCACAACCCGGTCGCGGCCGAAGACAAGGGGGCCGAATCGGTGCTGCTGGCGCGCCAGCAGGAACTGAGCGAACAGGGCGAGCAGAGCACTCGTCCGCCGGTGGTGACCATCATGGGTCATGTCGATCACGGCAAGACCTCCTTGCTGGATACCATCCGCCGCACCAAGGTGGCCTCGGGCGAGGCCGGCGGCATCACCCAGCACATCGGTGCCTACCACGTCGAAACCGGCAAGGGCGTGATCACCTTCCTCGACACGCCGGGCCATGCGGCATTTACCGCCATGCGTGCCCGCGGCGCCAAGTCGACCGATATCGTGGTGCTGATCGTGGCGGCCGATGACGGCGTGATGCCGCAGACGGTCGAGGCGATCAATCACGCCAAGGCCGCCGGCGTGCCGATGATCGTGGCGATCAACAAGATCGACAAGCCCGACGCCAATCCGGACAACGTCAAGCAGGGCCTGTCCCAGCACGAGGTCATCCCGGAAGATTGGGGCGGCGATGTGCAGTTCGTGCCGGTGTCGGCCAAAAGCGGTGAAGGCATCGACACACTGCTGGATGCCATTTCGCTGCAGGCCGAGATTCTGGAGCTCAAGGCTGTGCAGGAAGGGCGCGCGGCAGGCCTGGTCATCGAATCGCGCCTGGACAAGGGCCGTGGCCCGGTGGCCACCGTGCTGGTGCAGCAGGGCACCCTTCGTCGCGGCGATTTCATCGTGTGCGGTGTCGAGTACGGCCGCGTGCGTGCGTTGTTTGACGAGAACGGCGAGCAGGTCGAATCGGCCGGTCCGTCGATCCCGGTCGAGGTGCTGGGTCTGTCCGGCGTGCCCGAAGCCGGCGACGAATTCGTGGTGGTGGCCGATGAACGTCTGGCCAAGGATGTGGCGGCCGAGCGCCAGCAGAAGCGCCGCGAATCGCGCCTGAGCGCCAAGACCAACCGCCTTGAAGACATCATGGAGCAGATGGGCAAGGGTGACGAGCAGCAGAATCTCAATATTCTGATCAAGGCCGATGTGCAGGGTTCGGCCGAAGCCTTGCGCGACGCTCTGACCGACATCAGCAACGAGAACATCAAGATTTCGGTGATCACGGCCGGCGTTGGCGGCATCACCGAATCCGACGCCACCCTGGCCGCAGCATCGAATGCCCTGATCATCGGTTTCAATGTGCGCGCCGATGCCTCGGCCCGCAAGGTGATCGAGAACAGCGGGCTGGACCTGCGCTACTTCTCGATCATCTACGATGTGATCGACCAGGTGCGCCAGGTGGCCACCGGTCTGCTCGGTAATGAAATTCGCGAAGACATCATCGGCACCGCGGAAGTTCGCGACGTGTTTCGCAGCTCCAAGTTCGGCGCCATCGCCGGCTGCATGGTGGTCGAGGGCGTGGTCAAGCGCAACAAGCCGATCCGCGT
>CBFGSA010000130.1:0-7181 GCA_965651365.1 uncultured Rhodanobacteraceae bacterium
GGATGGTTGCTTGCCCCAAACGCACCGCGTGGATGCGCTCGCAAGCTCGCTTATCCACCCTACCGGCTCAAACGCCAGAATGTAGGGTGGATAAGCGCAGCGCATTCACGCGATCGGGCTCAAGAGACGGCACCCGGAAGCCATCGTGGGCCTGCTTGAGAAGCGACGTGACGAAGCAAGCGTGACGATGAACCAAGCCTATATGTTTCAAACGCATCGCGGGGATGCGCTCGCGAGCTCGCTTCTCCACCCTACGACGGCAGGGTGCTGCTGAACGCAGTGAAGCGCCGCCGGATGAAGCCTTGATGGTGCGCTTCGCTACGCTCAGCCGCACCCCACCCTCATTTGACGGATGTCTGTTCGCCTGGCGCCAGGTCCGGCGATTTGCCGGCACGCCAACCGACTATTCCGGCGAGGGCGGCGGCACTGGCGCTGAGCATGGCCAGCAGCGGAATGCCGGCGCCCAGGGCCTTCAGTCCGGTGAGGGAACTGGTCACGACCACGTCGCCAAAGCGCCACACGGCGGTGTCGACGAAATTCTTGCCCTTGTAGCGCGCCTCGCGCGCAGCGCGCGTGTACAAGGTATTGCTGGCCGGCACAATCACGCCGTAGGCCAGACCGCGCGTGCCCACCACGACCAGGGCGATCACCGGCACGGCCACGCTGACAAATGACAGATTGCTCCAGTCGAACCAGGGCAATGGCAAGGTATGTAGCGCAAACACCGCCAACAGCACGAACAGCAGCACATTGGCCACCTCGGCAATCGCAAGCGAGGCACCGGCACCATGGCGCATCAACATCCAGCGGGTGAATCCCAGCTGCAGCACAATCACCAGAAAATTGCCGGCGAAATCAATGCGTCCATAAAACGCCGTGCGCGCCACGGCGCCGACGATGTGCTCCTTGCTGTAGTCAGCCAGCAGAGCATAGGCCACTGTGCCGATGCCGTCAGACAATAGCATCAACAGTGCCATCAGGCGCACGAAAGGCTGGGTAAAGGCCTGCTTGAGTCCGGCCAGAATCGAACCGCCAATTGCTTCGGCGGGCCCGGCCCCTGCGCCGCTGCGCAGCGACAGGTACAACAGAATGCCCATCGCCAGCGCCAGCACGCCGGCCGACACCACCAATAACGGCGCCACACCGACAATGCCGACCAGGGCCGTGGTCAGCAACGGCCCGGCCAGTGCCCCAAGGGTGCCGCCAATGCCAATCAGGGGGAACAGGCGATGGGACTGCTCGTTGTCGAACAGGTCGGCCATCAGCGACCAGAACAGCGACACCACGAACAGGTTGAACACGCTGACCCAGGTGAAGAACACGATACCCAGGCGCTCGGCGCCGATCCGGTCCTGGGCCACGAATGCGGGCACGAACAGCAGCAGGCAACCGATGAAAAAGCTGTAGCAGATCGCGATCAGGCGCCGACGTGGAAATTGCGCCACCAGGTAGCCGAAGAACGGCGTCAGCGCCAGCATGGCAAGAAAAGTGCCCGAATAGAACAAAGGCAGCGCAGTCGAACCCACGGCACCGCTGAGCTGGTCACGCACCGGACGGATGATGTAGTAGGAGCACAGCACCAGAAAGAACGCCGCAGCCGACAACAGAAGCGCCGAGCGCTCGCGGCGGCGCGGCGGCGCCTTGCTGACGTCGGTCGTGTCGAGAACCGGCATTCCTCAGGCCGCCTTGTCCTGAAGCATCGGCGGCAGCGGGCAATGCAGGGCCGCGCAGACCACACGCAGCAGTTCGGATTCGGCGACCGTCACCTGGCCGTCATCACGGATGGCGCGGGTCAGGCCGCGCACCACCAGCTCCTTGCCCGGCGGTGAAATGCGGTCCAGTTTCGCCAGCGCTTCATCCAGCGCGCGCTGCCAGTCCATCGGCCGCGCGTACTGCAGGTTGCGGCCGGGCAGGGCCTCGTGGCAGGCGGCCATGAAGGCGCGCCGCGCAGCGTCCTCGTCGTCGTTGCCGTAATGCGCCACCAGTGCGAACAGGTCACGTGCCTCATCGACACAGCCGTTCAGACGGCGCCGACCCTGGGCAAAGGCCGCGGCCGGGTCCAGCGCATCGATTACCTGTACCTGCACCAGCTTGGCCAGGCAATATTCGTCCAGTTCGACCTTGCCATCGGCGTCGATGATTTTTTCCAGCCAGTCCACCAGCTTTTCCAGTCGCGGCCGCGGCAGGCGGCGCAGAGTGGGAAAAGCCAGCGCCGCCAATGGCAGGCGCAAAAGCGGGTGCAGATCACGCAGGCGGCGCACGAACTGCGGCACCTGCACCATGCCGTCACCGTCAAGCAGACGTGCAGCCGCGCCAAGCTGCAGCATGCGCGAATCGTCAGACCGCGACACGGCCATGGCCAAGAGCAGCCAAGGTGCCTGGGTGGCATCACGTGCCGCGGCAGCAAGCTCGTCCGGAATAGTGTGGTGCAGGCCCCCGGCCAGGCTGAAATCGTCCTGACCGGGCGTGGCGACCTGTGCCGTGACACCATCGGCCGACACCCCCACGCGCGTCGATTCCAAAGGCAGCGTGGCCGCACCCGCGCCCAGAATGGCGGTGGCGATGCCGGGCATGGCTTTGGTTCCCGGAACCTCGGGCAAAACCCCGCCGGCTGGTGCCCAGCCCGACAACGAGGCCTGTTTCGATTCACTGTCCTCGGCCTTGACCGGCTGTTGCCAGGCCTCGGCAATGGCGAACAATTCCTCGCGATCGAAACCGGGGTCCAGGGTCTTGATCCGCTGCATCAGCGGCGGATGGGTGGCAAACATCGAGGCACCCTCAAGGCCTTCGCCAAACAGCATGTGCGCCACCTGCTGGGTGTCCTGTGCTTCCAGCAGAGAGCCTTCGGAAAGGGCCGCGATCTTCTTCAGCGCACCCGCAATGCCCGAGCTCTGGCGCGTGAACTGTACCGCCGAGGCATCGGCCAGCGATTCGCGCGAACGCGCTACCGAAGCCTGGATCAGTCGACCGAAGAAAAAGCCGATGTAGCCAATCGCGAGCAGGGCCAGCCCGATCACCGCCACGTAGGCACCGTTGGAGCCGCGCCGGTTGCCACCGACCCGGCCGCCGCTGTACATCAGCAGCCGGCCCAGAATGCCGATCAGCAAGATGCCGAACAACAGCCCGATCAGGCGGATATTGAGGCGCATGTCGCCGTTCAGCACATGGCTGAATTCGTGCGCGATCACGCCCTGCAGCTCGTCGCGAGTGAGCTTGTCCAGGCAGCCCTGGGTCACGCACACTGCGGCATCGGCCGGCGAGTAGCCGGCGGCGAAGGCGTTGATGCCGGCCTCGTTTTCCATGATGTAGATTTCCGGTACCGGTACGCCCGAGGCGATGGCAATTTCCTCGATCACGTTGCGCAAGCGGCGCCAGGCCGGATTGGTGGTGTCCGGGGTGACCGGTGTCGCGCCCATCCCGCGTGCCACGACTGAGCCGCCACCACGAAGACCCAGGGTACGAAACAGCGAGGCCAGACCGATCACGGCCAGGACCGCAAGGCTGACCAGGGCCAGGCGCGGAAAGTCCAGCACAATCATGCCCGTGTCGGTCACCTGCCGACCGAAGCCGACAAACACCACCACCGCATCGATCGCCAGCACGATCACGATCACGGCCAGTGCAAACAGCACCACCATGCGCCGGCTGGCGCGCCGCGCCTTTTCCTGCAGGGCGAAAAAGTTCATGCCGGCTCGCTCCCCGATCCGGGATCAGCGCTCAGCCAAACGATACCTGCGGCACTTCACGCTTGGACGGATCCTCGATCTCCAGCGGCTGCGCCGGCTGGAAATGGAACAGGTTGGACACGAAGGAGTTGGGAAACACCTCGCGCTTGTTGTTGTAGGCCAGCACGGCGTCGTTGTAGGCCTGGCGCGAGAAGGCAACCCGGTTCTCGGTCGAGGTCAGTTCCTCGGACAACTGCATCATGTTCTGGTTGGCCTTGAGATCCGGGTAGGCTTCGCTCAGCGCGAACAGCCGACCCAGGGCTTGGGTCAGCTGGTTCTCGCTGCCGGCCAGCTTCTTCATGGCCTCCGGATCACCGGGGTTGGCCTTGGCATCGGACAGGCCGCTGACAGCAGCCGTGCGCGCTTTCACGACCGCTTCGAGAGTTTCGCGTTCGTGCTTGAGGTACCCTTTGGCGGTCTCGACCAGGTTCGGTATGAGATCGTGGCGGCGGGTCAGCTGCACATCGATCTGGGCAAAGGCATTCTTGTAGCCATTGCGCAAGGTGATCAGGCCGTTGTAGATACCGACGAAATAGAACACGATGATCGCAAGAACGACCAGCAGAATTATGGTGCTCATCCAGCAAATCTCCGGTAGGCGCCACATGGCGCATTGCAGTGCCCAGCATAGCATCCCGGCCATGGCATGTGCGCTGGGATTGATGCTGGCGCTGGCTGCTGGCACTGCGCCGGGCGCCAATACGTCCCGGCCGGTGCACAAGGCCGCAAAGCCGACTCGGAGCATTGATCCCGACACGCTGAACAAGGCGGTTGCGGACTACGCGCGCTGGATCGACGAACTTGAGGCCTCCGGGCGCGTGACCGGGCTTTCCACCGCTATCGTATCAGGCAAGAAGGTGCTGCTGGAAAAGAGCATCGGCCTGGCCGACGTGCGGACCGGCGCGCCGGTCAAACCGACGACAGTTTTCCGCATCGCTTCCCTGTCCAAAGCGTTCTCCAGCGCGCTCGCTGCACTGCTGGTGCACGACGGTCTGCTGAAGTGGGACACCCGGGTGGCCGACGTGTTGACCTACTTTCGCATGCGCAACGACCGTGCCACCAACCAGATGACGGTGCGCGACATCCTCAGCCATCGCACCGGCTTGCCACACAATACATTCGACCACAGGCTCGAAGACGACGTGCCCTATCGCGAGCTGGTGCGGGAGCTGGACAAGGTGCACCTTACCTGCGAAGTCGGCGACTGCTACAGCTACCAGAATGTCGCCTTCAGCATGTTTGGCGATCTGGTCTACGCGGTGACTGGGGACTTCTTCAACCATCAGGTGGAGAAGCGGCTGTTTCAGCCTTTGCGCATGCAGACGGCCACCTATGGCCGCGCGGCGCTGGAGGACAGTGCGAGCTGGGCCAGACCGCATGTTCGTGAATACGGCCACTACGTCACCGTCGTGCCCAAACCCAACTATTACTGGGTGTCGCCGGCTGCCGGCGTCAATGCCAGCGTGCGTGACCTGGAAAAATGGCTGTCGGCGCAGATGGGCGAAGATCCGTCGGTCCTGCCACTCGACATCTTGAAGGAATTGCATGATCCGGTAGTCGACACTCCGGGCCAGACCCGCTTCACGCGCTGGCGCCGGGTTCGCCTGCGCCATGCTGGCTATGCACTCGGCTGGCGCGTGCTCGATTATGCCGGCCACACGCTGGTTTTCCATGCCGGCGCCGTCGAGGGCTACCGCGCCATGATCGGCTTTCTTCCCGAATACCGTGTCGGTTTGATCCTGCTGTGGAACTGCAACTGCCGGGCTCCGTCGGGCCTGATGCCCATGTTCCTGGACCGGGTGCTGAATCTGCCATCGACCAATTGGGCACAATTGAAGCCGAACGGCACGCGTCACCCGGATTGAAACCGGGCTGGCCCGGATCACGCGTGAGCGTTCGTAGCGAGCTGGCTCAAGAGCCTGCCCCGGACTCGATCCGGGGACATGTCCGGCGCGGGTTTCGCGATCGAGCGAAAGCCGCGCCGGGCGTGTCATTGGGCCAGCGCAGCAGGAGGTTCATGAATAGTCCGGGCTAGAGATTGAAATTGATTCGCTGCACCAGTACCTTTGCCACCGGTTTGCCATTGACCAGCGCGGGCTCGAACTGCCACTTCTCGACAGCGTCCACTGCCGCGCGCTCAAAAATGCGGCCCCGGTTGGAACCAACCGAATGCACGTTCTTGATGCTGCCATCGGTCTCCACGGTGAACTGCACATCAACCCACCCTTCCATGCGACGGCGCAATGCGGACGCCGGATAGGTGGGTTTGGTGGACCTGACCAGCCTGGCATCGCGCGTGGGACCAACAGGTTTCGGCGCGGCTGGTGGCTCGGCAGCCGTGGTGGGCTGGGTGTTTTGCTGCGTGCTGGGTTGGCTGGCCACAGTCTGTTGCTGTTGTCGCGCTGGAGTGGGCTCCGGTTCCTCAGCCTGCTGCTGGGGCGCCTGGTTGCTGCTGGCGCTGCTGGCCTGCTGCGCAGCCAGCGCCTCGGCACGTTTTTGCTGCTCTTCGGCGCGTGAGGCCAGCTTGCGTTGTGCATCCAGTTTGGAACGCAGAATCGTCAGCGTGTAGTTGCCCGGGTCGGCCTTGGCCAGCAGGTCGATTTCTCGCTGGGCCTCGTCAAAACTGTTGGCATTGATGTCCTGCTCGGCGGCACTGGCGCCGAACGGGAAGGTCTCGCGCAGCGCATCCTGGGCTACCAGGTTGCCGGGACGTTTCTCAAGCACCTCCAGGTAGTACTCGAATGCGTTATTGCCGGCCGGAGCAATGAAGCGCTTGTCATTCATGGCCTTCTTGGCTTCGTTCAGCAACTGGTCCACGCCCATTGCACTGACGTTGGCCGGCGCCGGCGTACTCGCCGCAGCCGCTGCACTTGCCGTCTGTGTCTGCTGAACCGCCGCCCGGTCAGCCATATGCGGGCCGATAATGAGAAACCACGCGGCAACAGCCAGCAGTGCCACAATGATTACGGCTGCAATCACAACCGGCATCGCCAGGCCACCCTGGCCTCGATACAACTTGATGGGAACACGCCTCATGAATTTCACCTCTCGATTCTGATGTTCCCGCACCAGTTTCGACTCCCCCTGGGAACCTTGGGCATCAAACCCGTCGGCACGGTCGCCCCGAATGTACCGCTAACCGCCGCCTGGAGCAATCCTGCTTCCGCCCAGGTCCCGCCAAAAAAAAATTGCCCCGGCTGAACCGGGGCAATTTTGAATACCCGGCTCCTGCGCTGGGCGGCCACAGGAACCGTATTACGGTGCTGGCAATTACTTGCTCTTGCGTGTGCTCTTGCGAACGGTCTTCCTGGCCGCGGTCTTGCCGGTTGCCTTCTTGGCTGCCGTCTTGCGCGTCGACTTGCGGGCCGTCTTCTTGGCCGCCGTCTTGCGCGTCGACTTGCGGGCCGTCTTCTTGGCCGCCGTCTTGCGTGTCGACTTGCGGGCCGTCTTCTTGGC
>CBFGSA010000131.1:0-7104 GCA_965651365.1 uncultured Rhodanobacteraceae bacterium
TGCCCTGACCGGGCTGATTCACGTGGGCATTGCCCGTGAGCTTGATGATCTCGCCGTTGACCTGGTAATCGATGGTGTCGGCATGGGCACGCATCAGCTCGCCGTTGTCCATGCGCTGTTCGAGGTGTGCCGGCGCACCGGTCAGCACGATGCGCTCGGCCTTGCCCTGATTGTCGGCATGGGCCACGCCCTTGCCGGCCGTGGCCTTGAGCGTGCCCTGGGTGATGCTGACATGCCCGGTAAGGATGGTTTTGCCGCTGCGCTGTGAGGATTCGAAGTGATCGGCGCTCACGTTGATTTTCTGGTTGCGGTCCGTCGTGGTTGCCAGCGCCGGCACGCTCCACAGCAGAGCCGCCAGCAGCAGGGTACTTTTGGGCAAAGGCATATCAGTTCTTCTGGCTGGGTTCGAGGGTGCCGTGCACATTGGCCAGCAGCTCCAGAGAGTGTGTGGTCAGATCGGCTTTCATGCCGGTCCCGGCCAGTATACGGCCTGGCTCGCGGATTTCCGTCGCAGCAGGGCTGGCAATCCGCTTTTCGGTGGGCCAAGCGGTCAGGTTGGCGGTGCGGATGCTGGCCTTGCCCAGCTCGCCGGATGCCGGCCGGTCCATCGCAACATCGCCGGACAATTTCAGTAATGTACCGTCCGCGCTGACCCAGCCATGTTCTGCGGTCCCCAGCCAGCGGTTGTCACCCTCGGCGGGCAGGGTGAAACGGGGCTGGTCAATGAACAGGGATGCGTCGGCGTCTCGCCGCGTCAGGTGGGGCGCCTGCAGGGTGAACCCGATCTTGCCGGTGCGCGTCAGCACGTCCAGATCCAGGTTCTCCAGCGAATAGCTGGAACGCGGCGGCCCGGCGCTCTGCCTGGGCTTGGGCGCCGGCTGCAGCCACCACAGCAGCAGCTGGCTGACGGCGACCGCCAGTACCAGACCCAGCAGGAGGCGGCGGTTCACAGCCAGCGCTCGATATCGGCCGCGTATTTATCTTGTGCAGCCAGAATCAGATCACACACATCGCGCGCCGCACCGTGGCCGCCGGTGTGCGGTGTGTGCCAGTGCACCCAGTTGTCCAGTGCCGGGTGGGCGTTGGCTGTGGCGATGGCCAGGCCGGCGTGGCGCAGGGCCGGCAGGTCGGGCAAGTCGTCGCCGGTGAATGCAGCCGTGCCGGCTTCCAGGCCCAGTGCCTTGAGCAACTGGGCCAGGCATTGGCGCTTGTCATTCTGCCCCTGATAGACGTGGGCGATGCCCAGTTCGTCGGCGCGCAGGGCCAGCGCGTGGCTGATGCGGGCACTGATGAAAGCGACTTCGATTCCGTGTGCCTGCAGGCGTTTCAGCCCCAGACCGTCATGCGCGTGGAAAACCTTGAACTCGTGCCCGTCGGCGCCGAAACGCAGGCAGCCATCGGTGAGTGTGCCGTCGACGTCGAAAGCGGCCAGCCGAATGCGCGCGGCACGTTGCCGCACGTCTTCGCCGATACCTTGCAGTACCCTTTCCTGTGCTGCTTGCGTTGCCTCGTTCAATGTCTGGCGTCTCCCGAAAATTGGGGTAGGGTGCTGCTGAGCGCAGCGAAGCGCACCGCCGAATACGGACGATGCCACCATCTTGCACTGGCTATTGTTTTCCGATTCCCGATTCCCGATTCTCGATTCTCGATTCTCGGCTCTTTTCACACCACCCGCTCACGCAGCAGATCGTGAATATTCAGTGCGCCGACCAGGCGCTGCTGGTCATCCACCACCAGCAGCGCATGGATCTTGTAGGTTTCCATCATTTGCGCAGCCTGGATGGCAAGCTTGTCCGGTCCGATGGTCTTGGGGCTGCGGTTCATCTGGCTGGCCACCGGGGTGGCGCGCAGGTCCACACCATGGTCATCCAGTGCGCGGCGCAGGTCACCATCGGTGAATACGCCAAGCAGGCGTTGTTGGTGATCGACCACCGCCGCCATGCCCAGACCCTTGTGCGTCATTTCCACCAGCGTGTCGCGAAGGTTGGCGTCACTGGGCACCGACGGGATGTTCTCGCCCTGGTGCATGATGTCCTGGATGTGCAGCAGCAGACGTCGCCCCAGACTGCCGGCCGGGTGCGAGCGGGCAAAGTCTTCGGCTGTAAATCCACGCGCTTCCAGCAGGGCAACCGCCAGCGCATCGCCCATGACCAGCGTGGCGGTGGTGGAAGAAGTCGGCGCCAGGCCGAGCGGACAGGCTTCGCAATCGACGCTGACATCCAGGTGCACGTCCGCCTCGCGTGCCAGTTTGGAGCCGGCGTTGCCGGTCATCGCGATCAATGGCGTGCTCTGGCGCTTGATCGTCGGCAGCATGGCCAGCACTTCCTCGGTCTTGCCCGAGTTGGACAGCGCCAGCACCACGTCGTCGCCGGTAATCATGCCCAGATCCCCGTGGCTGGCCTCGCCGGAATGCACGAAGAAAGAGGGTGTTCCCGTGGAAGCCAGGGTGGCCGCAACCTTGCGCCCGATATGCCCCGACTTGCCCATGCCGGTGACCACCACCCGGCCCTGGCACTGCCAGATGAGCTGGCAGGCGGCGATGAAATGCCGGTCGATGCGCGGGCGCAAGGCTTCGATGGCGCGGGTTTCGGTGTCGATGACAGCCAGCGCGCTGTCCCGCACGGCGCCGGGATCGAGATGCTGCATGATCTGTTTGAGCGACGTCGCGCTGGCTTCCATGGTCGGTCTCGGCTCGGCTGGTGGGCGGGCAACGGTGTCAGGCATACCGCCGCGTACGGAAAATGGTTACCATAGACCGATATTCTAGTGTATCCGGCCCCGCAAAGGGGTTGTCCCGACCCGATCTGACGCCAACTGTTCAGTCGGATGCATGGTCGGGCCGAGACGCCGGAGCATCCCCATACCTGCCATTCTTGCGGAGTTTCATGGACGCCAAGGCCATCCAGTCGAAAATCGAACAAGCCCTGCCCGGAGCCCGGGTTGAGGTGGGCAGTGATGACGGCGTGCATTTTCATGCCCGCGTGATCCATGCCGATTTTGCAGGCAAGCCCCCGCTGGCGCGCCACCGCATGGTGTACGCCACGCTGGGCGAGCGCATGGGTAGCGACATCCACGCGCTCAGCCTGAGCACCCACACGCCCGACGAAGTCGGCAACTGAACCAAGGATCATCGATGGCCAAGATTGTCATCAACGGCGCCGGCCCGCTCTCGGGCGATGTGTGGATATCCGGAGCCAAGAACGCCGTGCTCCCGATTCTGGCAGCCACCCTGCTGGCGGATGAACCGGTCAGCATCGGCAATGTGCCGCATCTGCACGATGTCACCACCACCATGGAACTGTTGGGCCAGATGGGTGTGGAACTCATCGTTGACGAGCGCATGCAGATCCATGTCGATCCACGCCCGACCAAGCGCTGTTTTGCGCCGTACGATCTGGTCAAGACCATGCGTGCCTCGATCCTGGTGCTGGGCCCGCTGGTGGCGCGCTTCGGCGAGGCCGAAGTGTCGCTGCCCGGCGGTTGCGCCATCGGCTCGCGGCCGGTCGACCAGCACATCCGTGGCCTGCAGGAAATGGGCGCGGAAGTGATTGTCGAAAACGGCTACATCAAGGCCCGGGCCAAGCGCCTGAAGGGTGCGCGCATCAGCATGGACATGGTGACCGTGACCGGCACCGAAAACCTGATGATGGCGGCTGCCCTGGCCAAGGGCACCACGGTAATCGAGAACGCCGCGCAGGAGCCCGAAGTGGTCGATCTGGCACACTGCCTCAACAGCATGGGTGCCAGCATTGATGGCGCGGGCACTTCGACCCTGGTGATCGAGGGGGTGGAGCGTCTGCACGGCACCCAGTACGAGGTGCTGCCCGATCGCATCGAAACGGGTACCTTCCTGGTGGCCGCTGCGATGACGGGAGGCCATGTCCGGGCACGCAAGGCGCGTCCTCGCACGCTCGATGCGGTGCTGTCCAAACTGGAAGATTGCGGTGCCGAGATCAGCACCGGCGACGACTGGATCGAACTGGACATGCACGGCAACCGGCCGCGTGCGATCAATGTCACCACTGCACCGTACCCGGCGTTTCCCACCGACATGCAGGCCCAGTTCACCGCGCTCAACTGTGTTGCCGAAGGCGTTGGTGTCATTACCGAGACGGTATTTGAAAACCGTTTCATGCACGCCCACGAGCTGCGCCGCCTGGGTGCAGACATCCGCATGGAAGGCAACACCGTGATCGTGCACGGCGTCGACGGCATCACGGGTGCGCCGATGATGGCCACCGACCTGCGTGCCTCGGCCTCGCTGGTGCTGGCCGGTCTGGTTGCCAAAGGCGAGTCGACCATCGACCGCATCTATCACATCGACCGTGGCTACGAGAACATCGAGGAAAAGCTGGGCGGCCTCGGCGCGCAGATTCGCCGCCTGCCAAACTGACGCCGGCTTCATGCTGCGCGCAGACGCAGTGGCTCGGCGACCATTTTCCCCGTTTGACCGCAGCCGCGGGTCGGTGGATGATGCCGGTTTGGGCTGAAACGGGGATGGTCATGATCAAACGCCTTGCCGTATTGCCACTGTTCGCGCTTTCAGCGGTGACGACATTTGCCGCCACACTGGAAATGACGGCGACAAAGGCCGTGGTCTTGCGCTGCGGGCATCTGGTTGACTCGATAAACGGCAAACTGTTGGGTCCGACCGTGGTGGTGGTCAAGGGCGAGCGGATCGCCTCGGTTGGCGCGGATGCTGCAGCGCTGCCTGCGGGCGCACGACAGATCGACCTGTCGGACCAGACCTGCATGCCCGGCCTGATCGATTCGCACACGCATCTCACCATGCAGATGAGCAAGTCGTCGTACACGGATCAATTCCGGCTCAATCCGGCCGACCATGCCATTCGTTCCACCGTTTACGCCCGGCGCACCCTGCTGGCAGGGTTCACCACGGTGCGCAATCTGGGTGATGGCGACAACGAGTCAATTGCACTGCGCAATGCCATCAACGCCGGTTTGGTGCCCGGCCCGCGCATCTTCACGGCCGGCAAGTTCATCGGTACCACTGGCGGGCATGCCGACGGCACCGATGGCTACCGCTGGGACCTGCAGGGCGATCCGGGGCCGAAGGACGGTATCATCAACGGCCCGGTCGAGGCATGGAAGGCCGTGCGACAGCACTACAAGGACGGTGCGGACCTGATCAAGATCATGCCGTCCGGCGGCGTGCTGGATGAAAGTTCCAGTGCCTCCAATCCGCAGATGACGCTGGCTGAAATCAAGGCCGTGGTGGCCGCCGCGCACGATTACGGATTTGCCGTGGCAGCGCACGCGCATGGTGCCGAGGCGATCCGGCGTGCCGTGATTGGCGGCGTCGACTCGATCGAGCATGGCACCTACATGAACGATGCCGACATCAAGCTGATGAAGGAGCACGGCACCTGGTACGTGCCGACCATCATTGCCGGCGAGTTCGTGATGCAGAAGGCCAGGGAAGGCTGGTATCCGCCCCAGGTTGCGCGCAAGGCAGAGGAGGTTGGGCCGATAATTCTGGGCACGGCCGGCAAGGCCTACAAGGCTGGCGTGAAAGTTGCCTTTGGCACCGATGCCGGGGTCTACCCGCACGGCGAAAACGCCAAGGAATTCCACTACATGGTCGAGGCCGGCATGCCGCCCATGTTCGCCCTGCAGGCCGCCACCATGCACGCGGCACAACTGCTCAAACACGACAAGGACATTGGCAGCATCAGCGTCGGCAAATATGCCGATATCATTGCCGTGCGCGGCAACCCGGTCGAAAACATCGACCTGATGCAGCAGATGTCGTTCGTGATGAAGGGCGGTACCGTCTACAAGCACGACGGGCGTGAAGAGCTTCGATCAGATGTTCCCTGAGAAGCCTCTGACTGAATCCGGCGCGGGATAATCAGCTCAGGGCGAGGTCCAGGATTTCAGAAGCAGGGTGTAGTCGCCGTAGGTCATTTTGATCGGTGTGGCGTAGCGCTTGGGCACATACCACGCCACGAAATTCTTGCCCGCGCCAATGCGGCGGACAAGACGCGCGTTCATGTGGCCGACGGGGACCTTGATGCTGTCCAGGCCTTCGACCCGAAAGTGCTGGGTTTCGACCCGGTCCTTGACCGCCACGGGCAGGGCAATGTCACGTTGACCGGCGCCCAGTTTCGTGCCGAGCACCAGCGGCAGGAGGTGTCGCTCGACCAGGTCCGGAGCGGCCGCGTAGCTGTAATTCTTTCCATCGGCGTGGACCTGCACACGGTGCGTCGACCAGTCGACCTGCATGTTGCGTTGGCGCTTCTTGACGCCGGCATCCAGTCGGTAGTCGTAGCTCAGCATCTCGGTGTGGCCACCGCGCAGGCGGAAGCGTGAGGTTTCCTCGGTCGTCATGCCCAGCAAACCCGCCAGGCCGTGTTCGCCCCGGGTGCGGGTGGTGTAGACCCAGCTATTGCCGTCGGCGCTCAGGCGCATGACCGCTTCGCCAATCGGATCGCCCTTTTTCAGAACCTGGTAGTGGGCGGTGAATGTGGCAGGTGCCGTGGCGCAGGCCGCACTGGCGACAATGAGCGATGAAAAAAGGGCGATGACAAACTTCATGGCCATGCAGCTTGGACACCTTGAGCTGAACAAGGGCTCACTGGCGATGCACGCAGTTTGGCAGGAGCGCGCCATGTGCGCGATGAAAATTCCCGGAAAAACCATCGCGCGCATGGCGCGCTCCTACAGGTCTGGGGCGAGCTTGTCGGGCGCGTCCAGCAGCAAGGGCTTTTCGAGAGCCTGGCCCTGAAAGGATACGTATTCGGGTGTCCATCCCACGGTGCCATCGGCGATGGCAGCGACCACGGCGGTCAGCAGTCGGTGTTCGAGCGGCAGCAGGCGTGCAGCCAGACGGCCTTCGTTGTCGTCGGGCTGAACCGGCAAGCGCACCTGGGCAATCAGCGGGCCGCCGTCGAGTTCGGCGGTGACGAAATGCACGCTGGCGCCATGTTCGGCATCGCCGGCTTCCAGCACCCGCCGATGGGTGTGCAGGCCGCGGTATTTCGGCAGCAGGGACGGGTGGATATTGATGATGCGGCCATTCCATGGTTCGAGGGCGGCGCCGTCCAGAATGCGCATGAAGCCGGCCAGCACGATCAGTTCGGC
>CBFGSA010000132.1:0-7043 GCA_965651365.1 uncultured Rhodanobacteraceae bacterium
GGCCGGGTGCAGCGTGCACCTCCGCCACTCCGTCACCCTGGGGCCGAGCGCAGCGAGGAACCCGGGGTCCATTTTTCTTGTTCGGGCGGCCAGCTACTTGCTGACGCCCGAATCCTTCAGCTTCTCCAGTTTGTTCAGGTCGACGCTGGCGACGGCGCGCTTGAGGTCATCGAAGCTGTCCGCGTTGCCGTTGGCTTCGACCTTGAAGCGCTCGCCGATCACGACCGAGAACTTGCCGCGTTTGCTCTTGTCGTTCCACTTTTCCTCGATCATCTGGCCGTCCTTGAGGTAGCGTCGCTCGAAGCCGTCGGCGGTCTGTTTCTCCGACTCCTGGGCGAACATGCCGGCCATGCCGAGGAAGCCCTTGGCGCCACCGGCATCGACGATTTCAAGCGACAGGTTCTGCTGCGGATCGGCGCCCGCCGCGCTGCTGTAGCGGGCCGTGGCCTGGGCAATCTGCATGCCCATGGCCTTGTTGCGCTCGGCTGAAATGCTGCTGCGCCCAAGGCCGTTGACGGTCTCGGGCAGGAAGGATTTGAGCTGGTCGGTGGACAGGGCCTCGACCGGTCCCTTGCTGCCGGACATCGCGGCCATCATGGTACCCAGGGCTTCGCCGGCCGCCTTGTCGTCGCCCGATTTTTTCGCCGCTTCCATTTTCTTGCCGGCTTCCTGCATGCGCTCGGACATGGCCTGCAGCTTGCCCAGGCGGCTGTCCTTGTCGAAGGTGACAGTGTCCGAGCTCGACGAGCCGAACATCCCGCCGGCGGCGTGACCGCCGCTGGCAAAGATGCTGCCGACGATCAGCAGGCCCAGAAGCCACGACAGCACGATGGTGATGATCACCGTCACAGCGGTGTAGCCGCCGGACTTTTCCTTCGGGCAGTGCATCGTTGCAGGCAGGCCCAGATACAGCAGGTAGATGCCGTAAATGCCGCCGGCAATCGCGATCAGCCAGCCCAGCCACGGGATGATGGCCCCGATGCCGGCCACCCAGGCGGCGGTGTAGGAATAGGCCACGGCCTTGAGGGCCTGGACCTGGTTTTTCTGGCCGTCGAAGGTCTTGGCCAGGGCGTTCACGATCAGGGCCACGATGTAGACCACCGCCAGCGCGATCAACCAGGTGAGGATCATGCGGCCGATCCCGGCGCCGATGCCGGTGCGTGCATGCACACCGAAGGCGCCGTAGCCGATCAGGCTGCCCTTGATGAACTGGAAGATCGGCGGAATCGCCGCCAGCCAGATGATGTAGTTCTTGTACAGCGCGCCAACGCTGGTGGTCTCGCCGGCAATCACCGGCCATTCGGTCTTGGGTTTGGTCAGGATGGCCATCACGCGGGCCACGAGCTTGCTGAAATCCATGGTCGTACTCCCCTATCAGGTCAGGTTTCGCCGACTTTACGCCGGCAACGGCCACGCACTCCTTCAGGTACTTCAAGGCAGTCAGGCGTGTGCTGATATATTAGGCGTTTGCTGCGCGGAAATTGTAAAAATGGTGTCCATGCGACAATCGGAGCTGATCCCGTAGTGGACGAGACCTGCCATGACCGGCGATGAGCCGCAGCCTGCCGAGGCGAGTGCGGAAAGCGGCCCTGCGCGCGGCCTGACCGTGATGCAACTGCTGCCGGCGCTGGAAAGCGGTGGCGCCGAGCGCTCGGCCGTGGAAATCGCGCGCGCCCTGGTTGCGGCAGGCCATCGTTCGCTGGTGGTGTCGGCCGGTGGACGCATGGTGGCCCAGCTCGAAGACGAGGGCAGCGAGCACATCACGCTGGACATCGGTCGCAAGTCACCTGCCTCCTTGGCCAAAATCCTGCCGTTGCGGCACTTGATCAGCGCGCACGGGGTCAACATCGTGCATGCACGCTCGCGCCTGCCGGCCTGGCTGGCACGGGCGGCGATCCGGGGCACCGGCGCACACTTCGTCACCACCATGCACGGACTCAACTCGCCCGGCCGCTATTCGGCCATCATGTTGCGCGGCGAGCGCGTGATCCTGGTGTCGCACGCGGTGCGCGACTTCGTGCTCAGTCATTATCCGTGGGTCGACCAGTCGCGGCTGGTGGTGATTCCGCGTGGTGTCGATCCGGACGAGTTTCCCTATGGTTACGCACCGGAACCGGAGTGGGTGTCGCGCTTTGAAGCCGAATATCCCACCTTGCGTGGCACGCCGCTGCTGACCCTGCCCGGACGCGGCACGCGCCTGAAAGGCCATGCCGATGCGATTGGCCTGCATGCCGACCTCAAGTCCCGCGGCATCGACACGCGTTTGCTGCTGCTGGGCATTGTCGAGCCGGGGCGCGAGGCCTACGTCGAGGAGATGCGGAAACTTGCGGCCAGCCGCGAGGTGACCGACACGGTGGTGTTCTCGCCCCAGCGCAAGGACGTGCGCGAGGTGCTGGCGCATTCGGCCCTGGTGCTGCAACTGTCGAACTATCCCGAGTCCTTTGGCCGCACGGTGATCGAGGCTCTGGCGCTGTGCCGGCCGGTGCTGGGTTATGCCCATGGTGGTGTTGGCGCGCTGCTGGCCGAGCTGTATCCGGCCGGCCGGGTGCAGCCGGGCAATGCCGAGCGCCTGGTCGAACGCGCCGCCGAACTGCTGCGTTTGGCACCGCCGATTCCGCCGCTCAAGGACTACACGCTGGAAGTGATGCAGCGATCGGTGCTCGAGGTGTACCGGGAACTGGCCGGCGCATGACGATGATGCCTCGCGGCAACCGCGACTGGCTGGCCCTGCTGCCCTTGCTGCTGGTGCCGCTGCTGCTGCCGCTGGGCCGTGCCTCGGAGCTGGGCACGCTGATCGGACTGGCGGCCGGATTGTGGCTGGCGGTGCGGTACTGGCCACAGGTGTCCGGCATGCGTTCGCTGCACCTGTTCGCGCTGCTGTTTGCCTGTTATGTCGGCGCGGCGCTGATTTCACTGCCCGGCGCAATCGATCCAGGCCGGAGCTGGAGCAGTTTTGCCGGCTTCTGGCGTTTTCTGCCCTTCGGCGTGTATGTGTGCTGGGTGCTGGCGCCAGAACGCCGAGTGGACACGGTTTACGTGTTGCTGGCGGCATTGGTGGCGCTGTGGGCGCTGGATGCCTGGGTGCAGATTGGCACGGGCTGGAGCCTGGGCGGTGCGGCCGATGCGAGGCGCATCAGCGGCGTGTTCGGTGCCGACAATCTCAAGCTGGGGCCGATGCTGGCGCTGTTGTCGCCGGTTCTGCTGCGGGTCGCGCGCAGGCGCTGGGGCTGGCGCGGCGTGGTGGCCGGCTTCGTGCTGTTGCTGGGACCGATCATCATGGCCGGCGCGCGCCAGGCCTGGCTTGAATTTGCTCTGGTCGGGTTGGCCTTTGCCTGGCAACTTGGCGCCACGCCGCTGCGCCGCCTGGCCTGGCTGGGCGGTGCGGCCGTGCTGGCGCTGGCCGTGCTGCTTGCAGGTGTTCATCAATCGCCCGGCTTTGCTCAGCGTATCGAGCGCAGCGCGCAGGCACTGCAGGGCAACGAGCACGGGCTCGACTGGGCCTTGAGCGGGCGGCTGGCGATCTGGGGCACGGCCGGACGCATGATCGCGGCGCACCCGGTCAACGGCGTCGGTGTGCGCGACTTCCGCTTTGCCTATCCGGAGTACGCGCGGCCCGATGACCCGTTCATAGCCGGCCAGTCCTGCGGCCCGGGCGAAGGCGCCTGCCATCCGCACCAGTGGCTGCTGGAGGTGGCGGCCAGCACCGGACTTGTGGGTCTGCTGCTGTGGCTGCTCGGAATTGCCGTGGCACTGCGCGCGTGGTGGCGGGCCAGTCACGCGGCACGCCAGCGTGCCTGGCCGCTGAGCCTGGCGCTCGGCGTGTCGCTGTTTCCGCTCAACACGCATCTGGCCTTCTATTCGGCCTGGTGGGGGCTGGTGTTCTGGTGGCTGCTGGCGCTGTGGTGCGCGGTGCTGCTGGCCGGTGACGACAAGGCGGAGGCGCGCGATGCCCCGGCGTGAACCGTTGTCGGTGGTGCTGATCACCTTCAACAATGCCGACACCCTGGAGCGCTGCCTGACCGCGGTCGACTGGGCCGAGGAGATCGTCGTGCTGGACTCGGGTTCGAGCGACGATACCCTCGCCATCGCCCGCCGCCACGGCGCGCGTGTGGCAACCCGTGCCTTCGACGACTACGGCCCGCAAAAGCAGCGCGCCATCGACATGGCAAGCCACGACTGGATCCTGAACCTCGATGCTGACGAAATCCTGTCGCCGGGCACGCGCGAGGTGATCGAGCGGGCACTGGTCGAACCCGGGGTGGCGGGATTTCGCCTGCCGCGGCGCGAGCGCATGTTCTGGACCGTGCAGCACCGCTTGAGCCGCCGCAACGGCCACCTGCGCCTGTTCGACCGCCGTCACGGGCGCATGAATGGCGTGGAGGTGCATGCCGCGGTCGAGGTGGACGGGCCGGTGCGCACCTTGCGCCGGGCCGACTTCGTCAATGACGGCGATGCCGACATCGCCACCCGTGTCGACAAGATCAACCGCTACTCCAGCGGCCTGGTGGCCAACAAGCTGCGCCGCCGCCAGCGCTTCACCGGCCTTCGCATGGTGCTGTATCCGCCCGTGTTCTTCCTGCGCCAGTACCTCGGCAAACGCTACTTCTTGAATGGCTGGGCCGGATTCATTGCCAGTGTGACGGGGGCGTTCTACGTGTTCCTGAAGTATGCCAAGCTGCATGAGGCGAGGCGTGGGTCGCGGGACTCGGGACTCGGGACCCGGGACTCGTAACAGGTTCGGAGTGCCGGAATCAAAGCGTCATTCTGGACGGCGCGCAGCGGCGATCCAGAATCCACTCGTTTGCATGGAGCGCAACGCGACCAAGTGGATTCCGGGTTCCGCTTCGCGGCCCCGGAATGACGATTGCGAGTCGCAGCTTGGGTTGAGCGCAGCGAGACCCAACACAAGCGAATCGGGCTCGGAATGTCCCTTGGTAACCAATTTGCCACCTACTTGTCGAGTCCCGAGTCCCGAGTCCCGAGTCCCGCCTCATACAAGGACGCCTCGCCCTCCGGCCGCGTCTTGAACCGCTTGTGCGCCCACAGATACTGCGCCGGCGCGGCCCGCACCATGCGCTCGATTTCGGCGTTGACGCGGCTGGTGTCGGCGACGACATCGGTGCCGGGGAAGTTCTCCAGTGGTGCGCCAATGCGGATCGCATAGCCGCCATCGTCCAGGCGCTGGTGGAAGAACGGCAGCACCGCCGCACCGGACAGGCGTGCCAGGTGATGGGTGGCGGTGATGGTGGCGGCCTCGATGCCGAAGAAGGGCGCGAACACGTGGCCCTTGCCGCGCATGTCCTGATCCGGTGCGTACCACAGCACGCCGCCGCGCTTGAGATAGCGCACGCTGCCCAGCGTGTCGTTCTTGGTGAACATGGCCCGCGCATAACCGAGCCGCGCGCGCAGCACCGCCCACTCGAACACCGCGCTGTCCATTTCGCGGTACATGCCGGCGATCGGCAGATGCCGTGACACCAGCCGCGCGCACAATTCCAGATGCGAGAAATGCGCGCCGACCAGCAGGCCGCCGCGACCTTGTTCGGCGAGTTCGCGCAAATGCTCAAGTCCCTCGATCGTCAGCGGTATGCGGCCCATGGCGCGGTCGCTGCCCATCCAGCCCAGGCTGAACTCGGCCAGCATCAGGCCCAGATCGCGCATGTTGGCAGCCAGCAGCTCGGCGCTTGCCCTGGCATCGAGCTCCGGAAAACACAGTTCGATATTGCGCGCGGCGATGCGTCGCCGCGATGTCGGCAGCCGTCCCAGCAGGCGGCCGAAACCAGACGCCATGGCCATCAGGGCACGTCGTGGCAGCCGCGCCAACAGCCACACCACGCCCAACCCCAGCCAGGCGGGCCAGTGTTGCGGCGCCAGCAGGCGGCGTGGCAATGCTGGAGGGGAAGAGTCGGACATGAACCGGGATTGTAGCCAAACGACTGCGGACGCACTCCATGCGGACAACTTGAAGTGTTTGAAATCGGCGCATGTGTTAACGGCATCCTGTGCGGCACGGGATCGGGCGTTTGTCATCCTGGGGCCGCCGCAGGCGGAACCCGGGATCCATTTTCAGAGAGTTTGGCGAGAGCGGTTGTGCGGAGACTTCCTTGCGATCTCAATGGATCCCGGATCGTCGCTGCGCGCCGTCCAGGATGACGAGCTGGCTGCAGATCAGGGACCAGTGAACCATGGTTACGCTTCGCTGGGGTGTGCACGCGACAATGCGGCGTTGTATGATTGCCGTTTGCTTTATCTTTCTATCCGCAAGGAAGGATGTAATCGCCCATGAGCAGCACCCTGTTTACCTCCGAGTCGGTGTCCGAAGGCCATCCGGACAAGGTTGCCGACCAGATTTCCGACGCCGTGCTGGATGCGATCCTGGCTCAGGATCCGCGCGCCCGGGTGGCCTGCGAGACCATGGTCAAGACCGGCGTGGCGATCGTCTCCGGCGAGATCACCACCGACGCCTGGGTCGACATCGAGGACCTGACCCGCAAGGTGATTCTCGGCATCGGCTACGACTCCTCCGAAGTCGGTTTCGACGGTGCGACCTGCGGCGTGCTGAACCTGATCGGCAAGCAGTCGCCGGACATCAACCGCGGCGTCGACCGCAAGCGTGCCAAGGAACAGGGCGCCGGTGACCAGGGCCTGATGTTCGGCTACGCCTGCAACGAAACCCGCGATCTGATGCCGGCGCCGATCTACTACTCGCATCGCCTGGTCGAGCAGCAGGCGCGCATCCGCAAGCAGAAGAATTCGCCGCTGCCGTGGCTGCGTCCCGACGCCAAGAGCCAGGTTACCCTGCGCTATGCCAATGGCAAGATCGCCGGCATTGATGCCGTGGTGCTGTCCACCCAGCACGATCCGGGCATCAAGCGCAAGGACATTCTCGAGGGCGTGCGCGAGCACATCCTCAAGCCGGTGCTGCCGGCCAGGTGGCTGGAGTCGCTGTCCAAGTCGAAGATCCACATCAACCCGACCGGTCTGTTCGTGATCGGCGGTCCGGTTGGCGACTGCGGTCTGACCGGGCGCAAGATCATCGTCGA
>CBFGSA010000133.1:0-7041 GCA_965651365.1 uncultured Rhodanobacteraceae bacterium
AGCGCATGAAGGGCGTGATCATGAGCTTCTGGCTGCTGTCGGTGTCCTACGGCAATCTTTGGGTGCTTATGACCAATGCGGCGGTGCGCAATGATGCCGTCACCGCGCAGATCGCCGCCAGCGGCATCAGCGAGAACGCCTTCATGATGTTCTTCTTTGCGGGCTTTGCGCTGCTGTCAGCAGTGGTTTTCGCCTTGTACGCTCGGCGCTACCCGCTCAAGGAATACTACCGGACGGCCTGATCAGCCGCGCCGGATGTCGTAGACGGCCGTGGTCAGCCAGCTCAGGCCGCGTTCGGCAAAGCGTGGTTCGGAATCGAGGATGTCACGTTGCTCCAGGCATTCGATGTGCCAGGCCTTGCCGTACAGCTCGCGCACTTCATCCTCGCCCACCGCAAACGGCGGGCCGTCCATCTGCTGCTGCACGTAGTCCAGCGTGATCAGCAGCATCCGGCACCTGGCCGGCAAGATTGCACTCAGGTGAGCGCTGTAGCTGCGCCGCATGTCCGGAGGCAGCGCGATCAGGGCTGCGCGATCGTAGACGGCCGAGCAATCGGCTATGGCCGCCTTGTCCAGATCGAACACGTCGCCGCAGATCAGCTCGATGGCGCCGGTGTCAAAATGTCGGCCGAGCGGAGACTCGAACTCCCGAGCCTGCAGTTGGTTCTCCTGCAGAAACTGCGCGACCGCGCGGGGTGACAACTCGACGCCGAGCACGCGGTAGCCCTGATCGGCCAGCCAGATCATGTCCAGAGATTTGCCGGCCAGCGGCACCAGCACACGGGCGTTTTGGTCCAGCTCCAGCCGCTGCCAGTGTCTGGCCAGCAAGGGCATCACTTCACTGCGGTGGAAACCGGTTTGCTCGCTGCGCCAGCGATTCAGCCAGAAGTCGCGTTGCATGGGCCTGTCTCCCGAGCCTGATCCAGACAGAGCATGATACGCCGTCAAAACGCGGCCTCGTTCACGAAACCGCAGATTGTGCTGAATTGTCGCGAAACAGCCACGTCCGGTCCTGCCGCGGACACCGCCGGATGCGATAAGGTTATGCCATGGGTGTTCGCGTGCGGCACTGACCTGCCCGACCGTTGCCGCAGAACGCTCTTCAGTCCACTACTTCTGGAGGCTCGCATGAAAATTCGTACATCCCGCAGCGTGGGTCTGGTCGCTGCCGTATTGGCCATGGCATCGCTTTCCGCCTGCACGCAATACGTGAAAAAGACCGACTATGACGCCGCCATCAGCCAACTGCAGCAAAAAGACCAGCAGCTGCAGCAGCAGATCGACAGCCTGAAGTCGGACATGGAGCAGCAGTTCTCGAAGTACGACGCCAGGATTTCCGAGCTTGAAGGCCGTATCAAGGTCGACAACGTGGCCCTGTTCGACTTCAACAAGGCCGATCTCAAGGATCAGTACAAGCCGATGCTGGATGATTTTGCCAAGGTCATGCGTGCCCATCATTCCGAGGCCCTGGTGACGGTGGAGGGATTTGCCGATCCAGCCGGTTCGCGTGCGTACAACAAGAAGCTGGGCCAGAAGCGCGCCGAGGCGGTGCGCGACTATCTGGTCGACGAAGGCGGCCTGACGGCAAGCCAGGTACGCGCTGTCAGCTACGGCGAAGACAGCAACCGCCAGATCGAAAAAGGCCAGACCCGCGAGGCCGGCAGCGACAACCGGCGTGCGGTGCTGGTGGTGGATATGGCCGACAGCGTGGCGGCAGCCGGCACGATGTAGTCCGGACTGCGGCGTGGTTCTTGCCGCATCGGCATCAACCGCGCCGCCATTTCCCGGTCGATTGCCCGAATTGGCGCTTGCAGGCGTGCTTGAAGCCATGCCGCCGTCTTTACTCGCTATAGCGCCGTGTCGCAGTTGAACCCTGCATGGTGTTCCTCGAAGAAAGCTGTTTGCACTCGCCGAGCGCAAACCGCACTTCTGTCGCGCACTTTGTGCGCCTGCCGAGAGCGAGGAGGGACTTGCCATGCGTCATGTTGGACTGATTGTCTACGGTGTTCTCGGTTATCTGGTGTTTTTGGCCAGTTTTTTGTATGCGATTGGTTTTCTGGGCGATTTTGGAGTGCCCCGGACAGTGGACAGTGGACTGCCATCGCCGGTATTTCAGGCCGTCATTGTTGATGTGATACTGCTGGGCATTTTCGCGATCCAGCACAGCGGCATGGCCCGGCGCGGCTTCAAGCGCTGGCTGACTGGATGGATGGCCGAGCCGCTGGAACGCAGTACCTATGTGCTGCTTTCAAGCCTGGCCTTGATCCTGCTGTTCTGGCAATGGCGCCCGCTGCCAGCGGTGATCTGGGATGTGCAGCCCACCTGGGCGTTCTGGTTGCTGTATGCGCTGTTTGCCCTGGGCTGGCTGATCGTGCTTACCGGCACCTTCGCGATCAATCATTTCGATTTGTTCGGCCTGCGCCAGGTCTGGTACGCGGCACACCAAAAGCAGCGGCCCGATCTGGATTTCATCGAGAATTTTTATTACGGCCTGATCCGGCATCCCCTGATGCTCGGCTTCGTCATCGCGTTCTGGGCCACGCCGCACATGACGGCGGGACACCTGCTGTTTGCTGCTGCATCCACCGGCTACATCCTGATTGCGGTCAGGTTCCTGGAAGAGCGCGACCTGGTCGCAGCACATGGCGATGCCTACCGCGATTACCAGAAACGCGTGCCCATGATCTGCCCGTGGCCGCGGCGACAACGCGGTTGAGCCAGATTTCGCTCAGCGGCGCGCAAACTGGCGCGAGATCAGGTCCACTTCGGCTTTGTCGCCTGATAGCGTGAGCGTATCGTTGGCCTGCACCTCGGTGCCCAGCTCGGGTACCAGGGCATTTCCGCCACGATCGATGCGCAGAATGCGTATGCTCGAAGGAAGCGCCAGTTCGCGAATAGTCTGGCTGGCAAGTGACGGGTTCTGCAATTTGACAACACGCACTTCCTGGGTTTCATCTGACCCGAATCCGGCGGGCAGGGCTGCCGGATTGATGACCAGTCCCTCCAGCATCAGGACGGTCGAGTATTGCGGATTGACGATGCGCACGCCCGAATCACGCAGTTGCGCGTTGTCGGCGGGGTTTCCCACCCAGGCGATAACGTTGCGGGTATTGAATACATCGCGCGCCAGACGTGCGATCTTGATGGTTTGCGCCGCGTTCTGGGACATCACCACCACGGTGCCAGCCTCGGTCAATCCGGCTTCGCGCAGGCGCTCCAGCAGGCGCGCGCGGTTCTCTTCGGGCGTGTGGCGGTCGCGATCTTCCGGCTCGGTTCCGGCAATGCGTACCGGTTCCAGATCGTGTCCCTTGAGGCGCTCCATCAGGCTTTCGACTTCAGGCCGCGAACCAATCACGAACACCTTGTCGCCTACCTGGTGCTTGCGCGGCAGAATGCGGCTGAAGACCACCGGTGAAACGGTACAGGTCACAACGGCAACCAGGATGATGGCTGCATCGATGGCTTCATTGATGACGCCCATCTCCAGGCCGATCTGCGCCACGGCGACGATAAAGGACAGGCGTGCGCTCAGCAGCACGCCGGAAGCCATGGTCTCGCGCCAGTTGAAACCGAAGCGGAGCACCAGCGTCGGCAGCAGTTTTACGGCGTATGCAGCCAGAATCAGGATCGGCACCATCAGCAGCGTGCCTTCCGAGGCCATCAGGGCCGCCAGATCGAACTTGACCCCGACCATGATGAAGAACACGGGAATCAGGAAACCGAAGCCGATCGCGTCGAGTTTTTCGCGCAGCATGCTGCTGCTGTTGCTCGACAAGAGCGAAATGATTACCCCGGCCAGGAAGGCCCCCAGGATATTCGCCACGCCCAGGCTGTCGGACAGGCCCATGAAGATCAAGATCACGGCAAAGGCGCCGCGCACGCGGATCTGCGCGGTGGCCGTTGACAGGGCCTGCATCATGCGCCGGGCCGGGGCGTGGCTCTTGAAATGGGTGCCAAGTCGCCACACGCCGATGAAGGCAGCGAACAGCACCAGCACCAGCAGCACGCGCACATTGGCGCCATCGCCGATCAGCAGCACGTAAGCACTGATGAACAGGATGGTGAGAAAATCCGCCAGCAGCGCGCTGACCAGAATCGCCTGGCCGAAATGGCTGGTGGTCAGGCCGCGTTCCTTCAATACCGGCGCCACCACACCCAGCGAAGTGGTGGTCAGTACCATGGTCATGATCCAGGGATCGTGTGCCACGCTGAAATGCACCATGGCAAAGCCGGCCGCCAGCGACAGCACGGCTGACAGTGCAAACATCACACTGCCGACGAAGAATGGATTGGTTGCCAGGCGGCTGCGCGCGGCCGCAGCACGCGTAGTGCGGGCTTCGTTGAAGTTGATCTCCAGCCCGGACAGGAACATCAAATAGGCGAAGCCGAGCACTGACAGCACCTGCAGCACCTTGTCGTCATGGATCCAGTCCAGACCGCTCTGGCCGAACACGATACCGGCAATGATCTCGCCCACCACCACCGGAATGCCGAAGCGCTTGACCGGTGCCAGCACCAGCGGCACCAGAAACGCCAGCGCCGCGACGATCAGCAGCGGGATGAAAGACAGGTCGGCATGATGCATGCGTGCAGTGTGCCAGACATGACTGGCCAGCGGCGCATGAATGTGCGGAAGTTTCAGTTTGCGGACCGAAATCGCAACAACGGCGCGGGCGCGGATTTGCTACCATCCGTGCTCCTGCCACATTGAGGCGTTCGATCCGGGAAATTTTTCGGATGCACAGTCGCAAACCCGAATTGGGCTTGAGCCGTCCAGGAGTGCGGCTCACGCTGGCCGCAGCCTCGCTGATCATGCTCGCGGGTTGCGCGAGCATCCCGCTGGGCACGCTCTGGAAGATGCGCAGCTTTGATGCCGATGATCTGGCGCGCATCGATGCGCGAGAAATCCGCCTGGCAGGGCGTATTGATCCGGCGCCGCAGCGCGTTGATCCGTCACGCACGCATCTGGAACTGAGCCTGGTGCCCAGGGTCGAGGGCGCACCCGATGAACACTACGCGTTCAGCTTGCGCGTGTCGGATGACTACGAACCCGCGCTGATTCCCGAACCGGACCCGCAGCATCGCTGGGTTGTACTGGAACTCGATGACGCGGGTTTGGCAGCGTGGCAGCGCCTGCAGCCGAAACTGGTGAACGTGAAGAAGAACTACCGCGGGGCAAGCTTCTCGTTCGAGTTCAAGGCCACCGATGAAGGCTCAGAGAAATTCGACGCGATCTGGGTCAGCGCCCGCCTCGAGCTCGATCCGCAGCAGGGGCCGCTGACCCTGCTCGACCGCAAGCGCTTCAAGGTTGAACAGGAGCCCGAGCCTGCCCCTGACAACACGTAGGTTGGGTTGAGCGCAGCGAAACCCAACAGCACCTCAATGTTCGTTGGCGGCTGGAGTCAGCAACGCGCCAACCTGATCACGCCAGCACTGCAGCGCTGCCGGATCCTCGTCGTCCACCTCGACCGGCTCGAACCAGGCCTGGGCACGACTTGCCTGCAGCCAGCCCTGAAGCTGGTGGCCAAAGCCACAGAACTCTTCGTAGCAACGATCTCCCGGCGCCAGCAGGCCATAGCGCAATTGCTGCAAGCGGGCGGGCTGCTTCATGGCCGTGTCATGGAAGGCTTCGGCCATGTCGAGCCGGGCTTGATGTGCGTCAAGTCAAAGCGCATGGCCCGCTCCTACAGTGCCTCGAAGATCCCGGCGGCGCCCATGCCGGTGCCGATGCACATGGTGACCATGCCGTATTTCTGTTGGCGTCGGCGCAGGCCGTGCACCAGGGTGGCCACGCGCACGGCACCGGTGGCGCCCAGCGGATGGCCCAGAGCAATGGCGCCGCCCAGCGGATTGACCTTGGCCGGGTCGAGATCGAGATCCTTCATCACCGCCAGCGACTGCGCGGCGAAGGCTTCGTTGAGTTCGATCCAGTCCAGATCGGCCTGCTTGATACCGGTGGCCCTGAGTGCCTTGGGAATCGCTTCTTTCGGACCAATGCCCATGACCTCGGGCGGCACGCCGGCGATATCGAAGCCGACGAAGCGCGCCAGCGGGGTCAGGCCGTAGTCCTTGATCGCCTGTTCGCTGGCCAGGATCACGGCGCCGGCGCCATCCGACATCTGCGAGGAATTGCCGGCGGTGACGGTGCCGCCGAACTTGGCGTTGCGGAATACGGTGCGCAACCTGGCCAGCACTTCGGGCGTGGTGCCGGGGCGCGGCCCTTCATCGGTATCGATCATGCGCTGGTCCTCGCGCACGCTGCCGTTGGCGAGATCGGGGTAGCGGTCGTCGAGCGGGTAGGGCGTGATCTCGTCCTTGAACTCACCGGCCTCGGTCGCGGCCAGGGCGCGGCGATGGCTTTCGACGGCGAAGGCGTCCTGCTGCTCGCGCGTGATCTTCCACTGCTCGGCCACCTTCTCGGCGGTGATGCCCATGCCGTAGGCGATGGCGATGTTCTCGTCGTTGAAGATCGACGGGTTCATCTGCACCTTGTGACCCATCATCGGCACCATCGACATCGATTCGGTACCGCCGGCGATCATCAGTTCGGCTTCGCCCAGACGGATACGGTCGGCGGCGGTTGCCACGGCCTGCACGCCCGAGGAACAGAAGCGGTTGATGGTCATGCCGGGGACCGAATCGGGCAGACCGGCCAGCAGTGCGCCGATCCGCGCCACGTTCATGCCCTGCTCGGCCTCGGGCATGGCACAGCCGACGATCACATCGCTGATGCGCTTCGGGTCGATGCCGGCACACTGTTCCAGCGCGGCGCGGATCACGTGCGCCAGCAGATCGTCGGGACGGGTATTGCGAAATACGCCGCGCGGCGCCTTGCCTACCGGCGTGCGGGTGGTGGCGACGATGTAGGCGTCTTGGATTTGCTTCATGTGCTTTCTCCGAAAGTCGGGAATGGGGAATTGGGAATAGGGAATCGACTCGTGCCGATGCCTTCCCGCTTGCCTTGCCGTTCCCGATGCTATTAACTATTCCCGAATCCCGATTCTCAGTTCCTGAGCGGCTTGCCGGTTTTCATGGTGTGTTC
>CBFGSA010000134.1:0-7009 GCA_965651365.1 uncultured Rhodanobacteraceae bacterium
GCGACCCTGCCACCCATGATCGCACTCCTGCAACGCGTGACCGAAGCCCGGGTCGAGGTCGATGGGGAAATAGTCGGCGCCATTGACGCCGGCCTGATGGTGCTGGTGGCGGTGGAACCGGACGACGGTGAGGCCGAATGTCGGCGCATGCTGGAACGACTGCTGGGCTACCGGGTGTTTGCCGACGACACGGGGCGCATGAACCGGTCGCTGGCCGACACCGGCGGCGGCCTGCTGCTGGTGCCGCAGTTCACCCTGGCTGCCGATACCGACAAGGGCATGCGGCCCGGTTTTGCCTCGGCCGCCAGCCCGGAGCACGGGCGGGCCATGTTCGAGTGTTTGCTGGAATTGGCCCGCGAAAGCCATCCCGGGCTTGCAAACGGGCGCTTCGGGGCCCATATGAGGGTGCATCTGGTCAATGATGGTCCTGTCACGTTTCGGCTCCGTGTGCGTCTATAGAGTAGTGCGCCTGGCCATGCCTGCCGCAGGGCTGGATTCCTGCCACGCCGATATCGCCGGAAAGTGCCGACAACTGCGCCATCCGGGATCGCTGAGCCGCAGCACAACGGGGCGAGAAACAGGCTCTTGAAGCTGGTCAAAAAATCACCAGACTGATATAATGTGCGGTTCCGAGTTCGCCCCGCGCACTCCTCTATCCATCGAGATTCCTCCATGCAGAACACTCCCCAGCAGCAGTCGGAAATCAAGCAGCTGATCACCAAGGGCCGCGAGCAGGGTTACCTGACCTACGCCGAGGTGAACGACCATCTGCCGGATGACGTTGTCGATCCCGAGCAGATCGAGGACATCATCTCGATGATCAACGGCATGGGTATCGAGGTGCACGAGACGGCGCCCGATTCGGACATGCTGATGGGCGATTCCGATGCCAGCAGCGACGACGACGACACCGCCACCGAGGAGGCCGTGGCGATCCTCACCGTGGTCGACGCCGAAGTCGGCCGCACCACCGATCCGGTGCGCATGTACATGCGCGAGATGGGCACCGTCGACCTGCTGACCCGCGAAGGCGAGATCGCCATCGCCAAGCGCATCGAGGAAGGCCTGCAGCAAGTGCAGACGGCCCTGTCCGGCTTTCCCTGGGCCATCGAACTGCTGATCGAGGAATTCGACCAGTTCGCCGACGGCAAGAAGCGCCTCAGCGAGGTGCTGGCCGGCTTTGTCGATCTGGAGCAGGCCGCGCAGGAAGAAAAGGAGCGCAAGGAAGCCGAACTGGAACAGCTCAAGAAGGAAGCCGAGGAAGCCGGTGAAGACCCGGAGGAGGTCGAACTGGAGGACGAAGACGAGGGCGACGGCAAGAAGGGCAACCAGCTCGATCCCGAGTTGGTGCGCGAGCGCATGGATGAGATCCGCGTCCTGTACGCCAAATTCCAGAAGCTGGCCGAAAAGCACGACATGGACGACAAGAAGGTCATGAAGGTGCGTGACCAGATGGCCGAAAAGTTCATGAACCTCAAGCTGCCCTCGATCCTGATCGACAGCTTCGTGCGCAAACTGCGTGACGTGGTCAACTCCATCCGTCGCCGCGAACGCGCCATCATGGAACTGTGCGTGCGCCGCGCCAAGATGCCGCGCAAGGAATTCCTGGCCAGCTTCCCGGCCAACGAGACCAACCTGCACTGGGCTGCCGAGCTGTGCCGCAAGCGCCAGAAATGGACCCCGGCGATCCGCGAGCTGCGCGAGGACATCGAGCTGGAGCAGCAGCGTCTGGCCGGTATCGAGGACGGCCTGTACCTGAAACTCACCGACATCAAGGAAATCAACCGCGCCATGTCCATCGGCGAGGCCAAGGCCCGCCGCGCCAAGAAGGAAATGGTCGAGGCCAACCTGCGCCTGGTGATCTCGATTGCCAAGAAGTACACCAACCGCGGCCTGCAGTTCCTGGATCTGATCCAGGAGGGCAACATCGGCCTGATGAAGGCGGTCGACAAGTTCGAATACCGCCGCGGCTACAAGTTCTCGACCTATGCCACCTGGTGGATCCGCCAGGCCATCACGCGCTCGATTGCCGACCAGGCCCGCACCATCCGCATCCCGGTGCACATGATCGAGACCATCAACAAGCTCAACCGCATCTCGCGCCACATGCTGCAGCAGTACGGCCGCGAGCCGACCCCGGAAGAGCTGGCGCGCGACATGGAAATGCCCGAGGACAAGGTACGCAAGGTGATGAAGATCGCCAAGGAGCCGATCTCGATGGAAACCCCGATCGGCGATGACGAGGATTCGCACCTGGGCGATTTCATCGAGGACGCCAACGTCGAGTCGCCGGTCGACAACGCCACCACCACGGGCCTCACCGAAACCGTGCGCGACGTGCTGGCCGGCCTCACCCCGCGTGAGGCCAAGGTGCTGCGCATGCGTTTCGGCATCGACATGAATACCGACCACACCCTGGAAGAAGTCGGCAAGCAGTTCGATGTCACCCGCGAGCGGATTCGCCAGATCGAAGCCAAGGCCCTGCGCAAGCTGCGCCACCCGATCCGCTCCGAGCAGCTGCGTTCCTTCCTCGATCTGGAGTGAGAGGGCGGACCTTCGCCACGGTGCGCCAAACTTGGTAGGGTGCTGCTGAGCGAAGCGAAGCGCACCGAAGCGTGAGGCTTTCATGGTGCGTTTCGCTTCGCCCAGCCGCAGCCTGCTCGCAGCGAAGCGCACCGTTGAAAATGTCATGCCGCTGTCCGGCAAGGCGGGATACGCTTCGCTCCTCCCGCCCCACTTGAGCTGCTCCACACCGTGCAGGCCCGCATGACCCGCAACGCGCCATCCAGTCCGCAAACAAACAATCGCAGCGGCCTGCTGTTCGGCCTGGGCTGCTACGGCATCTGGGGCGTGCTGCCGCTGTACTTCATCGTGCTGGACTTCGCCACGCCGCTGGAGATCGTGGCCAACCGCACCGTCTGGTCATTGCTGTTCTGCGCCCTTTTGCTGCCCTTCATCGGCGGTCTCGGGCCGGTGCTGGCAGTGCTGCGCCAGCGCCGCCACATGCTGTTTCTGGCTGCCGCCGCGGCGCTGATTGCCGTCAACTGGCTGGTCTACGTGTATGCGGTCACCCACCATCAGGTGGTGCAGGCCTCGCTGGGCTATTTCATCAACCCCGTGGTCACCGTGATCCTGGGTGTCGTGGTTCTGGGTGAGCGCTTGCGGGGCTTGCAGTGGCTGGCGGTGGCCATCAGCGTGCTGGCTGTCGGCGTGATTGCCTTCGGCTACGGTCAGGTGCCGTGGCTGGCATTCGTGCTGGCCGTCAGTTTTGGATTTTATGGGCTGGCCAAGAGCCGTGTCGGCCGCGAGATCGGGGCGCTGCAGAGCCTGGCCGTCGAGACCCTGCTGCTGACGCCGTTGGCCCTGGTGGTGATGCTGTGGCTGGACGCGCAGGGTGCGGGGCATTTTCTGCGCGATGGCAGTGCCCACAGCCTGCTGCTGATGTCCTCCGGGATCGTCACCGCCCTGCCGTTGGTGCTGTTCGCCGCCGCGGCGCGGCGACTGCCGCTCAGCACACTGGGTTTGATGCAGTATCTGGCACCCGGCATGCAGTTTCTGATTGGCGTGTACGTGCAGCACGAGGCCATGCCGGCCAGCCGCTGGACCGGCTTCGCCATGATCTGGCTGGCGCTGGCCATCATCAGCATCGACGCCATCGGGCACACCCGCCGCAACCGCGCCCTGCGCCGCGCGGAACTCGAAGCCGCCCGCTGACCCGCGCCATGCGCGCGAACGGATATGCCGCAAGGTTTCACGGTCATGGGCCGCTCTTACAGCCTGGCGCTTCCGCCTTGCGCTGGCGCGTGCCGCATGAAAGCGACTGTCAGCCCAGTTCCAGCGCCTCGGTCCGCGCCAGACGCCGCGTGACGCGATGGCACACCGCCGAACGTGGCGCAGCGGGCGCCAGCGCCACCAGCACGTGCAGGCCGGCCAGTCGCCGACGCCGAAAGCGGACCACGGCCGCGCGTCCCGGTGCGGCGAGAATGGCCGGTGACGCCAATGCGACTTGCGCGCGCCGCGAGTGCGACACCGGTTCAGTCAGGCGGTCCCAGGCCAGATAATCCGAATCCGGCAGCAGATGCAGCCGTCCAAGCCCACGGCCGCCCGCATCGAGGATTTGGCACCACTCGTGCGGACCGTCCTCGGTGATCGCGCTCGTCGTCACCAGCCAGCGCGCATCCCGCCACGCCAGCAGGGCGGCATCCAGCACCATACCGGGCATGGGTTCGTGCCAGGTGCTGGATCCAGTGGGCAACACCAGCAACACATTGCCCAGCGTCGGCAGCCGCTGCAGGAGTTCGGGCGGCATGATGGGCCGTCGGGTGCTGCAGGCGTCCAGTACCTGACGGTGGCAATGCCGACAGCGACGACCGAATGAAAACGGGATTGGCATGGGAGATCCGTCAGTGGGTTGCTTGGATGGTAATGATTCTCATCCGCAAGTCAAACCCTGCCCATCTTGTGTCCCGGCAGGCTCGGTGCAGGCTACGCCCTATCAGGCTGTTGAAAAACTACTGCGCTCGACATATTGAACGCCTGCGGTGCTCGAAATCCTCATGTACCGGCACGTACACTGCGGTTCCTGCGCTCCTCGGCTTCCAATCTGCCTTCGCTCGCTACGTTTTTCAACAACCTGCTATTGGTCCGATGCGCCGGCAAAGGCCAGCACCCGACCCGCCAGCGCATGTCCGGCACGACAGGCCGCGGCCAGATCGTCATCACGCATCCAGGCAGCGAGAAAGCCGGCGTTGAAGGCATCGCCGGCACCGGTACGGTCGCGCACCTGGGTGACCGGTGGCACGGCAACCTCAGCCAGGCACGTTCCGCCACGCCAGACCCGCGTGGGATGCGCGCCGTCCCGTGCCAGCACAATCGCCTTGTCGAGCTCGCGTCCGAATGTGCCCGGCGTGCTGCCGTCGCACAGATCCAGCAGCGCGCATTCGTCTCGATTGGCCGAAATCAGATCCGGCGCCAGATCGCGCACCAACGTCTGGAACGCACCCACGCCAAAGCCCGCGATCAAGCCGGTCGAGGACACATCCAGCGAAGTGCGCGCACCCACCGCACGCGCCGCGCGGGCCGCGGCCAGCACGCTGGATGCGGCCGGCTCGGCCACCAGCGAATAGCCGGTCAAATGCAGAATGTCCACGTTTTCGAGCCAGGCCTGCGGCACCGGCCCCAGCTCGGCCGACGCACCGCGCGAGGGAAACATGCTGCGCTCGCCGTCCGTGTCCACCATCACCACCACCATGCCGGTGGCACCGCGCTGCTGCACGCGAACGTCCACGTCTCGCTGGCGCAGTTCCTGTGTCAGCGCCGCCCCGGCCGGATCATCGCCGACGCAGCCGATGAAGCGGGTCGGACAAAGCGGCGCGGCAAAGGCCGCCACATTGGCCGCCGAGCCACCGCGGGTGGTGCTGATACGGCAGCGCGTGTCGGTCGCGGCACGTGGGGCCTCGTCCAGCCACACCACCACGTCCTGCACCAGATCGCCGATGACCGCCAGCATCATCGCGGCTCAGTTGCCGCCCAGCGCCACGGCGATTTCCGTCGCCAGGCGCACATTGTTGCGGTACAGGGCGACATTGGCATCCAGGCTGGCATCGCCGGTTTCGCGGCGGATGAACTCGAGCAGGAACGGCGTCACCGCCTGACCCTCGATGCCCTGCTCGGCCAGCGCATCCCAGGCCTTGCGGACCACGCCCTCCAGCAGTTGCGGATCCAGTTGTTGCCCGACGGGCACCGGATTGCCGACCAGCAAAGCCGCACGCAGACCCAGCTCGCGCTGCGCCCGATAGATCCGGGCTACCTCGGTCGGCGTGTCCACGCGATGCGCAAGCCGGTAACCGGAATCGGCCACATAGAATCCGGGATAGGCGTGCGTGCCATAGCCGACCACCGGCACCGACAGCGTCTCCAGGCGCTCCAGCGTGGCGCGGATGTCGAGCACCGCCTTGGCACCGGAGGAGACCAGCACCACCGGATAGCGCGACAAGGCCACCAGATCGGCCGACTCGTCGAAGTTCTCGGCCGCGCCGTGATGCACACCGCCGAGCCCGCCGGTGGCAAACACCTTGACCCCGGCGCGGCAGGCCAGAAACGAGGTGCCGGCAATCGTGGTGCCCGCGTTGCGCCCGTTGACCGCGCCAATCGCCAGCTCGCGAATGCCCGACTTCAACACCGCATCGTCATGGGCCAGCGCCTCGATCTGCGCGTGATCCAGCCCCACCACCGGCACGCCGCGATGCACGCCAATCGTCGCCGGCACCGCGCCACCATCGCGCACCATTCGCTCGGCCTCAAGCGCCACCTCGACATTGCGCGGCCGCGGCAGCCCGTGCGTGAAAATCGTCGACTCCAGCGCCACCACCGGCCGCTCCGCCGCCACCGCCTCAGCCACCTCCGGTGCCACCTGCAAAAACTCATCCATCATCCAATCCTGTTCAGGCACGCGGGCGTGACGCCCCGCAACACAGTATCCACCCTCGCGACGGGATTGCACAAACTACAGCATACTGCCGCGGTCATGCGACAATACGCGCTCGCTGCGACAATCCCGGCGCAGACCAAGTGGCACGTGGATGAGCGCGGCGCTGGCGTCTCCGTCATCCTGGGGCCGCCGCAGGCGACGCGGGGAGCGCTCATGGATGGGCGCGCTTTGAGGAGCGAGGAAACCCGGGATCCAATTTCAAACTGCTGGAAGAATGCGATTGGTGGTTTACGTCGCCGCGCCAGGTTTCGCGAGGCGCATCATGGATGTTTGTCACACTCGAGTACGGGCCCATAGCTCAATTGGTCAGAGCAGCGGACTCATAATCCGTTGGTTCCAGGTTCAAGTCCTGGTGGGGTGAGCCGCTGCGCTTGCGGGCTGCCAGTGGCAGGCCGCGCAGCGACGAACGACGCGACAGGAAGTCGCGGCTGGCGATGCACACCAAGGACGGTTACTGCAAAATGCGAGTACGGGCCCATAGCTCAATTGGTCAGAGCAGCGGACTCATAATCCGTTGGT
>CBFGSA010000135.1:0-6994 GCA_965651365.1 uncultured Rhodanobacteraceae bacterium
CTGCGCGCGGCCCCAGGGTGACGAGCTTGTGAAGTTCTGTGCTGCGCACAGCCCCAGGATGACGGACTCGTACCCGGTCGTCCTGGGGCCGGCCGGCAGGCCGGAACCCGGGACCCATTTTGATTTTCGGCTAGAGAACAAGCCCACGCAATCGTTGGAGGCCCAAAATGGACCCCGGGTTCCGCGCTGCGCGCGGCCCCAGGGTGACGAGCTTGTGAAGTTCTGTGCTGCGCACAGCCCCGGGATGACGGGGGGTGAGGATCCCGGACGGACCCGAGGCGGCAGCGGCGCGAATCCCCAATCCCGAATCACGAATCACGGCACGTTGCCCTGGCCGCTGGTGCGCTGGGCCTTGCTGGCGGCGCTGGGCATCTGGTGGGTTGCGCTGACGCTGGCGACCGCGATCGCCTGGGGCAGTCCGCTCAGCCTGGCCCAGGAACTGGCGGCGCGCGCACCGGATTCGCCGCGCGCCCAGTACGAGCTGGGCCGCACCTACATCATCTATTCCGACTACAGCCCGGGCTCGCCCTTCGCACCCAAGGTGTACGCACCGCTGGAGCGTGCCGCAAAGCTGCCGGATTCTTCCATTCTGCCCGAGCAGGCACTGATCTTCTTCAACGCACGCATGCACCGGCCGCTCAAGGATGCCTGGTGGGACAGCATGATCGCCAAGCTGAAAGCACAGCCGCCCGGCGTGCAGGACGAAAGCTCGCTGATCGCACTGACCAAGTGCGCCCGTTCCGGCGCGTGCAAGTTGCCGTCCGACCGGATGCTGGATGCCTATCTGGCCGCCCTGTCGCACCCCAAATCCAATGCGCGGCTGCTGGCCAGCTACGGCGATTTTGCCTGGAACATTCTCAACAACCACCCGCTCGGCCTGCACGCCACCCGCGACGCGGTCGACGCCAAACCCAGCGAGCCGGTCTACCACATCACCCTGGCACGAATGTATCTGGCGCTGGGAGAAAAAGCCAAAGCGCGCGAGCAGTTGAAGGCGCTGCGCACGCTGAATTACGGCGGGCGCCTGGACAGTGACATCGCAGCGCTTGAGAAACGGATCCGCGACGCTGAATGATGAGCGCACGTGAGGACGCCCTGCTGCGACCCACATCGGCCCGTATCTGCCGCACCCAAGAGGCTTCATGACGCGAACCATGTGATGTCCATGCTGTCATGCGTACCACAGTCACTCTCGAAACCGACGTTGAACCCCTGTTGAGACAGCACATGCGTGAACATGGGGCTGCCCTGCAAGCGTGCGCTCAACGATGCCGGATTTCTTCATCGGCGCGCACGCGGCCGTACAGGAACTGCCGGTACTGACGCGCGACGTGCGCCGCATGCGACAATACTTCCCCACCCTGGCACTGATTTCCCCGGAGGCTTCACCATGACCCGGACCCCGTGCACTGCCGCAGAACCTGGTCGCGAGCCGCCCCATGACTGAGCCCTTCCTGATTTTCGGCGCACCGGCCATCGGCGAAGAGGAAATCGCCGAGGTCGAAGCCGTCCTGCGCTCCGGCTGGCTTGGCACCGGGCCGCGCGTGGCCCGTTTCGAGCAGGGCTTTGCCGCCTACCAGGGTTTGCAGCCCGAACAGGTGGCCGCGGTCAATTCCTGCACCGCAGCGTTGCACGTGTCGATGGTCGCCGCCGACCTGGAGCCCGGCAGCGAGGTGATTACCACGCCGCTGACCTTCTGCGCCACGGTCAACGCCATCATCCATGCGGGGCTGACGCCGGTGCTGGCCGACATCGATCCGGCCACGCTGAACATCGACCCGGCCGCAGTCGAAGCCGCGATCACGCCACGCACCCGCGCCATCCTGCCCGTGCATTTCGCCGGGCGCGCCTGCGACATGGACGCGATCATGGCGATCGCCGACAAGCACGATCTGGTGGTGATCGAGGACTGCGCGCACGCCATCGAAACCGAATACCACGGCCGCAAGGCCGGCACTTTCGGCGACTTCGGCTGCTTCAGCTTCTACGTCACCAAGAACGTGGTCACCGGCGAGGGCGGCATGATCACCGGCCGCGATGCCGAGCACATCGCCCGCGCCAAGGTGCTGGCCCTGCACGGCATGAGCAAGGACGCCTGGCACCGTTTCGGCGATGCCGGCTACAAGCATTACCAGGTGGTCGAAGCCGGCTTCAAGTACAACATGATGGACATCCAGGCCGCGCTCGGCATCCACCAGCTTGCCCGCGTCGAGGCCAACTGGCAGCGCCGGCGGGAAATCTGGCAGCGTTACATGGACGCACTCGCCGACCTGTCCATCGACCTGCCCGCGCCTGTCGAGCCGCACACCCGGCACGCCCATCACCTGTTCACCATCGGCATTGATCAGGAGCGTTGCGGCATCGGCCGCGATGCCTTCCTGGATGCCATGAACCAGCGCCGCATCGGCACCGGCGTGCATTACCTCTCAATCCCCGAGCACCCCTATTACCAGCAGCGCTTCGGCTGGCAGCCCGAGCAATGGCCCACGGCCATGCGCATCGGACGCCAAACCGTCAGCCTGCCCTTGTCGGCAGCGCTCGACGACCGCGATGTCGAGCGCGTGATTGCCGGCGTGCGCGCCACGCTCCGGCACGCCTGACGAGGGAACATCGACGCCGGCCACAAGTCTGTCGAACTGTGCGCGAAGCACAGAACCCCCAGAGACTTTGTCACCACCGGGGCTGCGAAGCCCGACAAACGCCTACGCTGCTTCCTCCCATGGCCGAATGCGCTCCAGCTCCTTGCGCATCGCGGCCTTCGTCACCTGGGTGTCGTAGTCGGCCTGCAAACGCAGCCACCAGCCATCCGACAGGCCGAAGAATCGGCACAACCGCAAGTCCGTATCTGCCGTAATTCTGCGGCGTCCCGCCGCGATTTCACCGATGCGCTGGGGCGGCACGCAAATAGACTTGGCCAGCCGATACTTGGTAAGTCCCGCCGGCTTCAGGAATTCCTCCACCAGCATTTCCGCCGGCGAGACAGGTTCAAGCTTTCGCGTCATATTGGGCACCTCAATGGTAATCGACGATCTCGACATCTTCCGCACCCGCGGTCGTCCAGCGGAAACACAAGCGAAACTGCCGGTTGATCCGCACACTCCACCATCCGGCACGATCGCCTTTGAGTGCTTCCAGCCGATTGGCCGGTGGCGCACGCATGTCATCAACAGAGCGCGCCAGATCCAGTTGCTTCAGTTTGCGCAGTGCAGACCGCTCGATATTGACGAAGCGACGCACGCGGCCCAGATTGAACAAGGTCTCGGTATCGTCGTCACGAAATGACCGGATTGTCATCTGCGCATAATAACGCGCTGCATCAATAACGACAAACGTGAACAGCAGGCACTCAAAGGATCCACTCAAAAAAGGAAGCGAAGCGACCGCCTCAACCCGTCACCCTGCGCAGGGGAGCCCGGACTTGATCCGCGCGAGTGCAGTCACAGGATCTTTCCCCTCGAACCCGCACACAAGATTCTGCGACTGCGCTTCGCTGCGCGCAGAATGACGCAAGCCGGGAAGGCAATGAGAAGCCAAGCAGGGCGTGGCGGCTTGCCCAAAGCCCCTGCGGAGCCTAAAATGACCATGGTCACATGACCAGGTTATTCCATGACCACGACCAGCGAAATCTCCAAATCCAGGTTCAAGGCACACGCGCTGGAAATCCTGCGTGAAATCGAGCATTCCGGCCAACCGGTCATCATTACCGATCGCGGACGGCAGGCACTGAAGATCTCCAAGTACGTGCCGCGAACCGGCTCGGCACTGGATCGGCTGAAAGGTTCGGTCACGCGCTTCGATGAGCCCATGACACCGCTCGAACCCGGCCTCTGGGAAGCACAGGAATGATCGTGCTCGACACCCATGTGCTGGTTTGGTGGGTCAACGGCGAAAGCGGATTGTCGGGCACTGCACGCAAGGCGATCGAGCAGGAACAGCACACGCACGGCCACATCGCCGTGTCGGCCATCAGCGCCTGGGAAATCGCCATGCTGGCCGCCAAAGAACGCCTGGTGCTGACCATGGACGTGGACGACTGGCTGACCACGATCGGCAACATTGAAGGAGTCGACATCGCTCCGCTGACGCCGCGCATCGCCGTTCAGTCCACCCGCTTGCCGGGTAATTTTCACGCCGATCCTGCCGATCGAATGATCGTCGCCTTCACCCGTGAAAACAATGCCCTGCTGCTGACCGCCGACCAGCGCATCCAGCGCTACCCGCACGTCCGCTGGGCCTGGTGAAACCCCGACGCCACCGTCGAGCCCAAAGCGCCATCACAATCGAGAAAAAGTGAACCTGACCCCGTTTTACGTTTTATTGCCCGCATTGACAGATGAGCTCGTGGCTGTCACAATTTTTTTGATGACATAATTTAGCAACATGACATGGCAGAACACACCACCCATTTGAGCAAGGAAGGGCGCATCCTGATCCCGGCCAGCATCCGCAATGCATTGGGATTCAGGCCACATGAAGCACTGACGCTTTCCGTCGTGGATGGCGAAGTGCGCATTGCCAAGCGCCTGGACGCCATCCGGGCGATGCAAAAACGCCTGGCACGATTGCGTGATCCGAAACACCCGGTCGTGGACGAGTTGATCCGCGAGCGGCGCAGCGAGGCGAGGCGCGAGTGAAGCCGCTCGTTTACGATGCCTCTGCGCTGCTGGCGGTGATCTTCGACGAGCCCGGCGCCGATATCGCAATGCAGCAACTTGTCCATCCAGGCGGCGAAGTCAGCGCGGTGAACTGGTCGGAAACCGGTGCCAAGCTGGCCGAGCGGGGATTGCAGCAACATGAAGTTGCTTCGGAGCTTGCAACGTTCGGCCTGGAGGTCACCCCGTTTGATGAAGTCCAGGCTAACGTCGCAGCGGGTCTTCGGCCCACAACGCGGACGCTGGGCCTTTCACTGGGCGATCGCTGCTGCCTTGCTTTGGCGCAGGTGCGCAACGCGCGTGTTGTCACGACCGATGCCGCGTGGCTGAAGCTGAGCGGGTTCGACATCCTCTGTGTTCGTGCAAAATGAGTTGAGCGCACGTCGAGGGGTTCTTCAACATGGGCATGCCGCAAGCACTGCGCTACAGTGCGCTGACCACTTCCGCCGTGAAGATTTTGCCACCACCGCCTTCAGCCGCTACGCGCATCTCAACCAAGCCCGCCGTGGCATCCTCGTGGACATCCAGGCGCGGGGTACCATCCATGGCTGACGACGTGCTGCTCAGCAAGGCCGGCATCATCGAGCGCTGTGTTCGGCGCAGCAACGAGGAATACACCGGCCACGAGTCCGCACTGGAAACCGATCACACCCGGCAAGATGCCATCGTGCTCAACCTGCAGCGGGCCTGCGAAGCCAGCATTGATCGACCCCGTTTCGACACCGTTTCCGTTGAACGCCCTCCAGGTAAATGCTAGTCTAGTCTGGTCAGGCAAGATGAGGCAAAGCTCATGAAACAAGTCAACATGCTGGAAGCCAAATCGCAACTGTCCAAGCTGGTGGCAAATATCGCGAATGGGCGCGACGAAGAAATCGTGATTGCCCGCAACGGGCGGCCAAGTGCACGCCTCGTCCCCGTACGGACACCCCCAAGCAACCACCGCATCGGCCTTCTGAAGGGCAAGTGCAAAGCGCCATCCATGGAGCAATTGAATGCCGCCGACGAGACCGTTGCCAAGCTGTTCACCGGTCGGGCATGACGCACCATGCGGATACTGCTCGATACGCATATCTGCCTGTGGGCGCTGACGGACGACCGCCGCCTCGGCAAGGCAGCTCGACGCTTGCTGACCGACCCGGACAACGCGCTCTTTGTATCCGCCGCCAGCGTGTGGGAAATCGCCATCAAACGCACGCTTCCGCGGCATCATCTGCCCTTTGGTGCCGATGACGCCATCCGCTACTTCACGCAAGCGGGATATATTCTGCTGCCCATACGCGCACCACACGCCGCCGCCGTGGAGCAGCTTGCGTCACATCATGCCGACCCGTTCGACCGCCTGCTCATTGCGCAAGCCCAAACCGAACCGCTGCGCCTGATGACCCATGACGCAATCCTTGCGCGCTACTCGGATGCGGTCATCCTGGTGTGATCCCGTCCTTGGCAAGTGAACCTGACCCCGTTTTTGTGACAATTTGTGGCCATGCGCCTGAGCAAACAAAATATCCAGACTATCCGCGATTTGGTGCGCAAAAACTACGGCACCGACGCGGCCGTACGATTGTTCGGTTCGCGCGTTGACGACAACGCGCGCGGTGGCGATATCGACCTGCTGGTTGAACTGCCCGCCAGGGCCACGTTGCGCCAGGAGCTCGCGCTGTCAGCCAAGTTGGAGCAGCACCTCGGGCGACCGGTCGACGTGCTCACCACCTGGCCTGGGCAACGCACTCGACCCATCGTCCAGATTGCGCGCCTGACAGGTGTCCGCCTGTGAACAACCTGCTGAGCGAACAACAGGCGCTACTGGCCGAAAAGCTGCTCATCATGCAACGCTTGCACGGCGGCCTTGCATGGTCATTGGAGCGCCTGCCTGCGTGCGTCGACGTCCAGGCTATCAGCGACCCGGCCGTGGCCGAGCGCACTGCTGCTGTCGTGGACCGGTTCTGCAAGCTGCAAGACCAGTTCGCCGGCGCCCTGCGCCAAGCCCATGCCATGCTTGGCGAAAAATACCGCAGCTTTCACGATGTGGTCACATGGGCCGTCAACGAACGCCTCTTGCCTGATGAGCCCACATGGCTTGAATTGCGCAGCCTGCGCAACCGACTCACCCACGAGTACGACCCGGCCAACGATGCCTTGCCAGAATTGATTCAATCCATACGCGATGGGCACGCCTTGTTGGCAACAGCCATCCACCACTTCCAGTCGTTGTGCACCCAACGCGGCCTTGTCCCGACTGCGCCGGAGCACTGAGTCACACGCCTCCGCGTCACAAGTATCGGAGGCAGATCCAGCCTTGCAAACGGCCCTGTGTAAAACGACTGCATGTGCACCTGACCCCG
>CBFGSA010000136.1:0-6965 GCA_965651365.1 uncultured Rhodanobacteraceae bacterium
CCCCAGAGTACGCGCCGCGCGGCTTTCGCTCGGTCGGAGCGCTCGACGTAGTGTCAACTACGCCTGCGCGCTCCTCGGTCGCGAAACCCACGCGGCACGCACCCTGGAACCGGCTCGCTACGAATCCCGGTGAATAATGCGGGCTAGAGCCTCAGTGCCCGGCGTGTACAGTCAGCGCGGCTTCCCATGGCTTCATGCTGCCGTCGTTGGGCTGGGCCTTGATGTGCAGCAAGTGCATCATCAGCGGGTAGACATCCACGTTGGGGAAGCCGTCAATCACGCTGCCGGCGCGGAAGGCCGGGCCGTGGGCGATGAACAGTGCGCGCATCAGCGGGTCGTCGTTGTCATAGCCATGCTCGCCCTTGCTCATGGGGCGCTTGCGGTGCTTGAGGTAGGCGCTGCTGGAAATTTGCCAGCCGACATCGGCCAGGCAGGAGATCGCGGGGGTGCGCGGGTTGGTGCCGTAATGCAGGCGGGCCGGGAAGTGGCCCTTGCGCCAGCAGCGCATGTGCGGGTGTTTTTGCAACAACTTGTCGGCCACCGCCTGCGCGTACTCCGGTTTTGGATTGAAGCCGGCCAGAATGCCCATTGACACGATGTTCACGTGGTCCAGATCGATCAGTTTGTCGATCAGTACCTGGTTTCCGTCCGGCACCGCAGCCATGCCGTGGTCGGCGACCACGATGATGTTGATCTTGTGGTACAGGCCGCGCGCCTTGAGGCCGCTGACGAGCTGCGAGATGGCGTGGTCGACCTTGCGGATGGCAACGTTTACCTGTGGCGTGTCTGGGCCGTATTCGTGACCGGCATGGTCCACGCGGTCAAAGTACAGGGTCATGAAATCAGGCCGCTGGCTGGCCGGCAAGTCCAGCCACGCCAACACCTGATCCACTCGCTCGCCCGGTGTGAACGCACCGTTGTAGACCAGCCAGTAATCGGGGCGGTAACCGTGAATCTCCGCTTCCGAGCCGGGCCAGAACATCGTTGCCGTTTTCAGCCCCTGCTTGTCCGCCGTCACCCAGATCGGTTCGGCCTCGTCCCACCAGCGGCCATCGCGCACCGCTTCGTGGCGTGACAGGGAAAACCGACCCAGCTTTGAATCGTACATGGTGTTGTTGATGATGCCGTTGTGGTCGGGGTACTTGCCCGTGACCAGGGTGTAGTGGTTGGGAAAGGTCAGTGACGGGAAGGACGGCTGCATCCACTTGGCATGAACCCCATTGATCGCCATGGTGGCCAGGGCAGGGGACTGACCGCGATCCAGATAGTCGGCGCGGAAGGCGTCGATGGATACCAGCAGCAGGGGAGTCCGCTGCGCCGTGGCCGCCGGAGCCGGGCGCGTGGAAATGCTTGTTTGTGGTGAGTGCGTTGCCGGTGTCGTTGCACAGCCGGCCAAGGCAAGCGCCAGCATCAGCAGGCCGACTTGCCACCAACGATTGCCTGATTTCATGTCATGCTCCTTCAATGGTCTATTCGCCCATCATGCGCCCGTTCGAGCACGCATGCACGGGCCGTAGGTCATGCTCGGTATAATCCCGGGCTGCCTTGCACTTTTCGGAGCCCGCACATGCCTACGCCCACCCGCATCGACAAGAGCCGCGAAATCCACCCACCGCGCGGCACCGAGCTGAGCTGCAGGAACTGGCTGATCGAGGCGCCGTACCGGATGATCCAGCACAACCTCGATCCTGAAGTTGCCGAGAATCCGGCCGAGCTGGTGGTCTACGGCGGCATCGGTCGCGCCGCGCGCAACTGGGAATGCTTCGACGCGATCCTGGAGTCCTTGCGCAAACTTGAAGAGGACGAGACCCTGCTGGTGCAGTCGGGCAAGCCGGTCGGCGTGTTCCGCACCCACCTGGACGCACCGCGCGTGCTGATCGCCAACTCCAACCTGGTGCCGGCCTGGGCCAACTGGGAGCACTTTCACGAGCTGGATAAAAAGGGCCTGATGATGTACGGCCAGATGACGGCGGGCTCGTGGATCTACATCGGCAGCCAGGGCATCGTCCAGGGCACCTACGAGACCTTTGTCGAGATGGGCCGCCAGAGCTACGACGGCAATCTCGCCGGCAAGTGGATTCTCACCGCCGGCTTGGGCGGCATGGGCGGCGCGCAGCCGCTGGCGGCCTCGCTGGCCGGCGCCTGTTCGCTCAATATCGAGTGTCAGCAAAGCCGCATCGACTTCCGTCTGAAAACCCGCTACGTCGACGAGCAGGCCAGGGACCTGGATGACGCGCTGGCGCGGATCGAGAAATACACCACAGCCGGCGAAGCGAAGTCCATCGCGTTGCTCGGCAACGCCGCTGAAACCCTGCCCGAGCTGGTGCGGCGCGGCGTCAAACCCGATGCCGTGACCGACCAGACCAGCGCCCACGATCCGGTCAACGGCTACCTGCCCGAGGGCTGGACGGTGGAGCAATGGTTCGAGCGCCGCGAGGCCGATCCCGACGCCACCCGTGATGCCGCCAAGGCTTCAATGAAAAAGCATGTCGAGGCGATGCTGGCCTTCCACGCCCAGGGCATCCCGACCTTCGACTACGGCAACAACATCCGCCAGATGGCCTTCGATGTCGGCTGCAAAAACGCCTTCGACTTTCCCGGTTTTGTGCCGGCCTATGTGCGGCCGCTGTTCTGCCGCGGCATCGGCCCGTTCCGCTGGGTGGCGCTGTCGGGCGATCCGGAAGACATCTTGAAGACCGACCAGAAGGTCAAGGAACTGATCCCGGACGACGAGCATCTGCACCACTGGCTGGACATGGCCGAAAAGCGCATCCATTTCCAGGGTCTGCCCTCACGCATCTGCTGGGTTGGTCTGGGCCAGCGCGACAAGCTGGGTCTGGCCTTCAACGAAATGGTGCGCAAGGGCGAGCTGAAAGCGCCGATCGCGATTGGCCGCGATCACCTCGATTCCGGCTCGGTGGCCAGCCCCAACCGCGAAACCGAAGCGATGCAGGACGGTTCGGATGCGGTCAGCGACTGGCCACTGCTCAACGCCCTGCTCAACACCGCTTCCGGCGCCACCTGGGTCAGCTTCCACCACGGCGGCGGCGTCGGCATGGGCTACAGCCAGCATGCCGGCCTGGTCGTCGTCTGCGACGGCACCAAAGAAGCCGACCAGCGCATCGCCCGCGTGCTCTGGAACGACCCCGGGTGCGGCGTCATGCGCCACGCCGACGCCGGCTATGAAGACGCCGTCGATTGCGCCAAAGAACAGGGCCTGAAGCTGCCGATGGTGTGAATGTAGCCATCGGGGGGCAAAACCCGAGTGGGCGTATTGACAATGTCAATACAATAAGGGAAGCTTGTGCCATGGACCAGCATCACCGTATCGGCGGCAGTGATTTCGTGTGGGATGCGAGAAAGGCGATTGCGAATGTACGCAAACACGGCATCCGCTTTGAGGACGCCGCCACGATCTTCATGGACCCGTTGTTCGTGCTCGCCGATGCCTCACGCCACGATGAAGCGCGCGATGCAGCAATCGGTTTCGATGTAATGGGTCGCCTGCTGTTTGTGGTGCATATCGTGCTGGTAAGCGACGAGTCCATTCGCATCATTTCCGCGCGTGCGGCGGAATCCGACGAGGAGGCTCTTTATGCTCGATGACAAATTGAAAAAGCGTTTGCAACGGGATCGACCGACCACCAGCATCACGCTGCGCATTCCCGTGGATGTGGTAGACAGCCTGAAAGCCGTCGCGCCGCACAAGGGTTACGCCGGCTACCAGACCTTGCTCAAGGCATATATCAGCGAAGGACTGCGACGTGACGAGGCGATCTACACATCCGACGCGGTCGAACGCCTGACCCGCGCACTCAAAAAGCGTGGTGTGTCCGGCAAGGTGCTGGAAGAAGCCCTGCGTGATGCGAAGGCTTGAACTGCAGCGGTGTTTTTTTCAGTGAGTCTGCCCGTCCGCGCGCAGGCCCGCGCTGCACATGGGAGCCAGCGAACGCATTGACCAGATCTCGACCGACGACTGGTGCATTTTCGCCAAGGCGACCGGCTGTGCTCCCGGCTTCGTGCTCAAGCGTGTGGCTGCCATCGCCGAAGCGGTGGTGACGCACGCGGATGAAGTGGCCAAAGCGCTGGTGGAGCAGGGCGCCGACCGCGCGTATCAAGCCGGCGGTGGCCGTGGTGCAAACCAGCGCCCACCACATGCGGCAAGTTGCGTGAGTCATCCGTTCACGCTGGTTTGCTATTGCCCACATTAGGTAGCATAATACCCATTATGGGCATAAAGGCCACCAGCAAACCCACCGACCATCGACCGCACCGCGTGCGCTACAGCGCTGCTGCGTATGCCGTGACCGATGCCGCCACCAGCCTGGCCGATGCCCTGTTCACCCAGACCCAGCAGCGCGTGCTCGGCTTGCTGTTTGGCCAGCCGAAGCGCAGCTTCACCGTCAGCGATGTCATCGCGTCATCCGGTGGCGGTTCCGGCGCGGTGCAGCGCGAACTGCGCAAACTGCTGGACAGCGGTCTCGTCACCGTGCAGCCGATAGGCAACCAGAGGCACTACCAGGCCAACCCTGCCGCCCCCATCCATGATGAGCTGGTCGCCATCATCCGCAAGACCGTCGGCCTGGCCGTTCCATTACGCGAGGTCTTGTTGCCACTGGCAGACAGCATCGTCGTTGCCTTCGTCTACGGCTCCGTCGCCAAGCGCAGCGATACCGCCGGCAGCGACATCGACCTGATGATTGTTTCCGACACGCTCGGCTATGCAGACGTGGTCGCGGCGCTGCACCCCGTCATCGAACAACTGGGTCGTGAGGTCAACCCAACCTTGTATTCACGCGCCGAACTGGCCAGACGGATCGAGCAGCGCAACGCCTTCACGACACGCGTGCTCGAGCAACCCAAGCTGTGGCTGATGGGCAACGAGAATGACCTCGGCGCTGGCTAATCTGGCCGGCCCGGGCAAACCATTGGCGCCCGAGCCACCGGATGCACGGGAGTTCGAGGGGCTCAAGCGTTCCGGTCTCGCGCGCCTGAAGGATGCCCGGAACAGAACCTTGTCGTTGGAAAGCCGGTTCGATCTCGCCTGCAACGCCGCCCACGCACTATCCCTGGCCGCATTGCGGCGTCTCGGTTACCGCGCCAACCATCGTTACATTGTGTTTCAGGCGCTACCGCACACGCTGGGCCTCGGCCCCGAAGTTTGGCGCGTTCTGGACAAGTGCCATCACATGCGCAATGTTGCCGAATACGAAGGGGCTATCGATGTCGACGCACGCATCGTGACCGATCTGGTCGCGGCGTGTGAGACAGTTGCGGGTAGAATTGTGGATATACGCGACAGTGAATGATTGTTGCCCTGATCCCACAGCAGATTCGAGCTTTGCCGGGGTAGCCCCACGCACACAGACAAATTTCAGGAGATGCAGTGTCACGGCTCACCGATCTGATTGCGCAGGCCAAGGCGAAGGATCCGCAAATGGGTGCGGATCTGGAGCGGGAGTTCAGGGCGCTTTCTTCGCGACTCCCCTTCGGTCTCAACTTCGAGCGGCATCGTCCGGAAGCGGTGGAGCTGCCGCAACGGCCGGTACGCAAGCGCGACCAGGTACGCGTGTTGCCCGCGCGTGGTTCCAGCCAGAAAGGCGATCCGAGACTGCGGCGAGCCACGCGCATCTGCAAGTCCGACAAACACAAAGCTGCCGAACTGGAATTGCTTGACGCGGAAGAGCCGGAGACCTGCACCGCGCCACTGGACGACCTGGTGGTGGTGGCCGAATTTCGTGGCACCATCTATCCGGGCCTCGTGAGTACGGGCAAGGTGGAGCGCGGTGGCGACAAGCCCAGCCCTGTCACACCGCCGTCAATGGCGAGAACTACCATGCGCTGAAGGCGCACACCTTCACTCATCGCGGCAAGGTGGACGCCATCTACATTAACCCGCCCTACAACACGGGTGCAAAGGACTGGAAGTACAACAACGACTATGTCGAAGGCGACGACTTGTATCGTCACAGCAAGTGGCTGGCGATGATAAAGCGGCGCTTGCTAGTCGCGAAGGAGCTACTGAATTCGGCGGATTCGGTTCTGATCGTCACCATTGACGGGAAGGAATACTTGCGGCTTGGACTGCTCCTGGATCAATTATTTCCAGATGCAACTCGACAGATGGTGATGATGGTGATCCAAGTGGCAGGTAGTAGACGAGAGAGTGAGCTTGGTCGCGTTGAGGAATTTGCGTTCTTCTTGTCATTTGGGACATTTACGCCTCACCAGTCCAGTGACGACCTGCTGAACGAAGCACCATCGACCAAACCGGAAAAGGTGCGTTGGGAATCGCTGTTGCGCAGCGGAACTGATGGCGAGCGTCGAAATTCGCCAAAATTGTTTTATCCAGTTTACGTGGCGAGTAGATCGCGCAAAGTTGTTGGATGCGGAGACAGCTTGCCGCTATCTGCGAGTCGCGATGACTGGGGCATACCCAGAGGGTCCACGGCAGTCTGGCCGTTGAAGAAGAATGGATCTGAAGGGCGCTGGCGCTGCGGCTTCCCGTCCGGTGATACTCCGCCGGCACATTTTGCGTAGATGGCATTGAGGCAGTAGTGTCGCTGCCCCTTCCCGCTGCGAGTGAGAAATGTCATGCAACCCTCTATGGCAAAAAGAGTATTTCGTGGACCTTCCCGCTTGGGGTGGATCGCGGTCTGGGCCATCGCTGCCGTGCTTGCTGCCGGGCCGCTGGCGGCCCAGGACTGGCAGCAACTCGAGCGCATTGACGTGCGCCCGGATGGGCAGCCTTCGCTGGATGCGGTTTCCGTGTCGGCGGTGTCAATCAGTGATGACGGCCGCTGGGTCGTGTTTGCTTCCGACCAGAGCGATCTGGTGGCCGGTGACAGCAACGGCGTCAAGGACGTGTTCGTGCGCGACCGCAAGACCCACACGACGCGCCGACTCAGCCTGCGTCCGGATGGCAGCCAGGCCAGCGGCAGCAGTTATCTGCCGCACGCCAGCAG
>CBFGSA010000137.1:0-6814 GCA_965651365.1 uncultured Rhodanobacteraceae bacterium
CCACCATTGGCGTCAAAGCAGGCGGCATAGAGAATGGTGTCTTCGGTGCCGAAAAACTCGGAAATGGTCTGTTCCAGATTCTTGTGCAGGTCCTGCGTACCGCAGATGAAGCGCACACTGGCCATGCCGAAGCCATGGCTGTCGAGGGCCTCCTTGGCCGCCTGGATGACCTCGGGATGGTCGGCCAGGCCCAGATAGTTGTTGGCGCAGAAATTGAGCACCTTTCGCCCGTCGGCCAGCGTGATTTCGGCCGATTGCGGCGAAGTAATCACGCGCTCGTCCTTGTACAGGCCCTGCTGGCGGATGTCGTCGAGTTCGGCCGTCAGTCGCTCGCGGATTGTGTAGCTCATGATTCCACTCCAATGGTTGTTCTGGCATGCACAAGCTGCCGTTGTCTCATGCTCTTGCCGAGTTCCGGGTCCCGTACAAAAGCGCAAGCAACCATCCATGGTGGTTATTGTCCGGCCCGGTCGTCCTGACCGGGCGTTCGCCGGCTGCGAACTGCCACTGGCAGTTCGGTCCTGCTCACCCCGAGTCCCGGTCATTCAGCTCCAACTGCAGACCACCTTGCCGCATTGGCCGCTGGCCATGAGGTCGAAACCGCGCTGGAAGTCATCGATCGGCAACTGATGGGTGAGGACCTTGCCCAGGGGAAAGCCGCTGAGCACCATCTGGGTCATCTTGTACCAGGTTTCGTACATGCGCCGACCGTAGATGCCATGCAGGGTCAGGCCCTTGAAGATCACCTGATCCCAGTTGATGCCGGCGCCCCGCGGCAGCAGGCCGAGCAGGGCGACCTTGCCGCCGTGGTACATGCCGTCCAGCATGTCGTTGAAGGCCTCGGGGTGACCACTCATCTCAAGTCCGACATCGAAGCCTTCCATGTGCAGGTCGGCCATCACGTCGCGCAGGCGCTGCTGCGACACGTTGACCACACGGTTGGCGCCCATGTCGGCAGCCAGCTTCAGCCGGTAGTCGTTGACATCGGTGATCACCACGTTGCGCGCACCCACGTGCTTGGCGATGCCCGCGGCCATGATGCCGATCGGTCCGGCGCCGGTGATCAGTACGTCCTCGCCGATCAGGTCGAATTCCAGGGCGCAGTGGGTTGCATTGCCGAACGGGTCGAAAAAGGCGGCCAGCTCGGAGGAAATCTGGTCCGGAATCGGCCACAGATTGGACGCGGGGACCGCTACATATTCGGCAAAGGCGCCGTTGCGGTTGACGCCGATGCCGGTGGTGTTGGGGCACAGATGCTGCTTGCCGGCGCGGCAGTTGCGGCAGTGGCCGCAGACCACGTGGCCTTCGGCCGATACCCGGTCGCCAATGCGGTAGCCGGTCACCGCATCACCGAGCTCGGCGATCCGTCCGACAAATTCGTGGCCGATCACCAGGCCGGGCTTGATGACCCGCCGGGCCCAGTCATTCCATTCGTAGATGTGCAGATCGGTGCCGCAGATGGCGGTCTTTTCCAGTTTGACCAGAACTTCGTTCGGGCCAATCTCCGGCACCGGAACCTGTTCCAGCCAGATTCCCTTGGCGGCGTCGCGCTTGACCAGCGCCTTCATCGTGTTTGCCATCTCTGCACCTCTGGGCGGTTCGACCCATCATTATAGTGCGCACGCCTTGGCCTTGAAGGGCAAGCGCCGGAGGCCCGGCCGATCAAGCTCTGGATGACGACAAAACACTACACTTCGCTGCGGGTCAGCCACTGCTCGCGATCAGCCAGCAGACGGTGCAGCTCATCGCGGCTGACGGGTGCGGAGAACAGGAAGCCCTGCAGACGGTCGGCGTGATGGCGGCTGAACCAGTCCATCTGGCGCTCGGTCTCGATGCCTTCGACGACCACTTCCAGCCCCAGGCTGTGCGCCAGACTGATGATGGCGGCAACGATGGCGGCATCGCGCGGGTTGCCCAGCACGTTGTCGACAAAGCTCCGGTCGATCTTCAGGCAGTCCACCGGCAGTTCACGCAGGTGGGTCAGTGACGAGTAGCCGGTGCCGAAATCGTCCAGAGCGCAACGCACCCCCACTTCGCGCAGGCGCCGCAGGGTGCTCAGGGCCCGGTCGGGATCGCCCAGCGCGCTGGATTCCACAATCTCCAGTTCCAGGCGGTGCGGCTCAAGGCCGGTTTCGCGCAGGATTCCACGCACCATGTCCGGGAAGCCGTCAAACTGGAAGCTGCGCGTGGAAATATTGACCGACAGGGCGACCTCGATGCCGTGACGGTCACGCCATTCGCAGGCTTCGTGGCAGGCCTGTTGCAGAATCATGCGGTCCAGTTCTTCGCTGAGCCCGAGCTGCGTCACCTCCTCGATGAACATTTCCGGCAACAGGGTGCCCCGTTGCGGATGGTTCCAGCGCACCAGACCCTCCACGCCGCACAGGTGGTGGTTGTCACCTGACACGATCGGCTGGTAGAAAAGTTCAAGCTGGCCCTTGTGCATTGCGCGACGAAGTTCGCTTTGCAGGTCCAGCCTGGTCAGCGCCATGGCATTGAGATCGTTGGAGAAATAGTGAAAGCGGTTGCCGCCGGCCTCATGTGCGCTGCGACACGCCGACTCGGCCGCAGCGATCAGGGTTTGGGCGGAATCCCCGTCCTCCGGCGCCAGCGCAATCCCGATGCTGGCACTCAGCGACAGCTCCTTGCCATCGGCGTAGAAGGGCAGGCGCATGCTGGTCAGCAGATCATTGGCCACCGCGCTGAGCTCAGCGGTGCCAGGTTTGCCTGGAATGACATGCACCAGCCGTGTTTCGGACAGGCGTGCCGGGCGGTGCCAGTTGTCGCGGGCGTGCTGCTCGAAGCGGGTGGCGGCTTCGGCCATCAGCGACTCCAGCGCCACCGGGCCAATGGTGGAGGACAGGGTTTCCTGCTGGTCCAGGCGCAGCATCAGCAAGGTGGTCTGCTGGTTGGTTGCCCGAATCCAGTGCGGCAGGTCGTTCAGCAGGCGGCGGCGATTGGGCAGGCCGGTGACCGGGTCAAAGTCGCGAATCCGGCGCAATGCGCTGTCCGCGCGTGTCGCGCGGTTGCGCTCCTCCTCCAGCAGCCACACGATCAGGCCAAAACCCATGAACAGGGTCGCGACCAGGTCGATGATACCGATGTACTGTCCCCAGGCCAGATCTTCGCCGGTGCGGATCTGCCAAATGTAAATGCCGAATACGTGCAGCAACTGAATGCCGTACAGACCCATGGCGACCGCGGCGATGCGGGTGCCCAATCCATCACGTGGCATGCTGCGCCACAGCATCCAGGCAATCCACACATAGCACAAGGCGCCGAAGATGTAGCGCAGGCCCACCCGCATGAACAGCCGTTGCATCCACGCCGAATCGGGCTTGATCCAGACCAGGGAAAAAACGACGGCCAGCACCGCACAGACACCCAGAACCTGCAGGATGCGTTTGCGGTCGATGGAGCCTGGGCCAAGGGCGCTGCGGGCTGCCATGATGGCCAGCGCAAACTGCCAGTAGGCGGCGATCAGTGACAACACGGTCAACGACAGCCGCAGGCCGGGCAGCGTTTGCGGCGTGTAGAAAAGTTGCTGCCGGGCGGTCGATGCAGCAAGGTAGACCGCCGCTGCCACAAACGAACCCGCCCACAGACGCAAGCTGCGGCGGTCGAACACCCTGCGGTAGTACAGCAACAGGAGCGCGGTGATCAAGGCTCCGAAGCATTCTGCCGCAGTGACAACCAGATCCAGCGTGTGCATGGCCCCGTTTCCGTGACGGACGCTGCCATGAGACTCCACAGCGGGGCGGATGTCAAAGTGTTCCTGCGCCTGCGTGTTGAATTTTGTTTACAATCGCGGACCAACTTCCTGTATTGGAGCGACCCATGCGCAGTCTGCTTTCCCTGGCCATTGCGGCCGTCTGTCTTGCCCCGGCCGCGCAGGCGGTCGAGGGCATGTGGCAACCGGCTCAGTTGCCTTCGATCGCCAAACAGCTCGAGGCCAAGGGCCTGAAGATCAAGCCCGAAACCTTGAGCGACCTGACCGCCTACCCGATGGGCGCGGTCGTGAGTCTGGGCGGATGCACGGCTTCGTTCGTCTCACCCGACGGGTTGGTCGTGACCAATCACCATTGCGGCTACGGCGCATTGCAGTACAACTCCACGCCGGACAACAATCTGATCATCAACGGTTTTCTGGCCAAGACCAGGGCCGAGGAATTGCCGGGCTCACCCGGCATGCGGGTCTATGTCACTGAATCGATCAGCGACGTGACCGGCAAGGTCAATGCCGGCGTGCACGAGTGGATGAGTGGCGCCGAACGCTACAAGGCCATCGACAAAGCGGAAAAGAAACTGGTCGATGCCTGCGAGAGCACGCCGGGATACCACTGCCGCGTGGCCAGCTTCTACGGTGGCCTGAGTTACCAGCTGATCAAGCAGCTCGAGATCAGGGACGTGCGCCTGGTGTACGCGCCGCCCGAATCGATCGGCAAGTTCGGCGGCGACATCGACAATTGGATGTGGCCCCGCCACACCGGCGATTTCAGCTATTTGCGCGCCTATGTCTCGCCCGATGGGAAGTCGGCGACGTATTCCAGGGACAACGTGCCCTATCATCCGAAGCATGTGCTCAAGGTCAATCCAGAGGGTCTGGAAGCGGGTGATTTCGTGATGGTGGCGGGCTATCCGGGACGCACCAACCGCTACCGCCTGGCCAGCGAAGTGCAGCATGCCCTGGACTGGAGCTATCCCCAGCTCATCGACATCTACAAGGACAGCCTGGCGATCATCGACCAGGCCGAGAAAGACAGCCCGGAAGATGGTGTCAAGTACGCGAGCCGCAAGGCCGGCCTCAACAACTACCTGAAGAACTTCGGTGGCCAGATCGAGGGCTTGACGCGCGCCCACGCGGTTGCGCTCAAGCAGCAGCAGGAGACCGATCTGAAGAACTGGCTGAAGAAACAGCACAGCGATGAAAGCAAGTCACTGCTGTCCGACATCGGCAAATTGAACGATGCCATTGCCCAACAGCAGGCCAACAGCGCCCGCGACATGGCGATCGGCCAGCTCTACCGCAGCGCCGAGCTGGCCACGGCCATCCGTCTGGTGCATCTGGCCAAGGAACGCCCCAAGCCCGATCTGGAGCGCGACGACGGTTATCAGAAGCGCGACTGGATCCGCATCGAGGAGGGTCTGAAGAGCATGCAGCGCCGCTTTGCGCCTGCCGTGGACCGGAAATTCCTGGTCATGGCGCTGGAGCGCTACGTGAAGCTGCCCGAGAATCAGCGTCTGTCGGCCCTGGACGAGTGGCTGGATGGCGCCAGCGGGCAGTCGGCGATCGAGAGCAAGGTCAAGAAGCTCTACACCGGCAGCGAGCTGGACCAGCTCGACGCGCGCATGAAATGGTTCGAGGCCGACAGCAAGGCCATCGATGCCAGCACGGATTCGATGCTGGTACTGGCGCGCAAGCTGCAGCCGCAGCTCAAGGAACTCAGCGACGCCGATGACGCCATGGACGGCACGCTCAGCGCCCTGCGCCCACGCTACATGCAGGCCCTGATCGAGTGGAAGAAGTCCAGGAACGAGCCGGTCTATCCCGATGCCAATTCCACATTGCGCGTGACCTACGGCACCGTGCAGGGCGTGTCGCCACGCGATGCGGTGCACTACGCGCCGTTCACCACGGTTCAGGGCGTCCTGGAGAAGAACACCGGCAAGGTACCGTTCAACGCGCCCGAGGCCGAGCTGGCAGCCATTCGTGCAGGCGGCGACTTCGACGGCTACGCCTCGCCCAAACAGGGCACATTGCCGGTCGACTTCCTGGCCGACCTCGACATCACCGGCGGCAACTCCGGCTCGCCGGCACTGGATTCGGAAGGACGCCTCGTGGGCCTGGCCTTTGACGGCAACTGGGAATCGGTCAGCGGCGACTGGCTGTTCGACCAGAAGACCAATCGCTCCATTGAAGTCGATGTGCGCTACATGCTCTGGGTCATGCACCACCTCGACCACGCCGACAACCTGCTGCGCGAGATGGACTTGAAAGTGCCATCACAGCCATAGGAGCCTGGACGGTGGCCGGAATTGCGGCTGGCGGGAGCTGAGCCTGGATGCTGCCCAATGCGCAACGTCATCCCGGACAGCGCGCAGCGCTGATCCGGGAGCCACCGGCCCATCAGGTTCCATGCAAGCGGGTGGAATCCGGTCTCCGGCAGTTCGGTTCGCCATAAAAAAACCCCGCGCCAGGCGGGGTTCTCAACAAGTGGCGGGCGGACGGGAGCCACATATGAGCCATAACGCGTTGATGTGGCGATGATTCAAGTAGTCGCTGTGCTTTGTCTACTCACAATCCTACTCACAATCGGGAAAGTCAGCACGCTGTCCCTCACGCCCCAGCCCCATACGTGCGCCACAGCAAGCCACCGGGCCGCGTCTCTTGCAGAATGGCATCCTTGGTCTTCTTTTCGAGCAGCTTGGCCACCTGCCGGCCAGTGGACGTCTGATCACCCTTGGTGGTGGATGATGTGTCGCCGTTGGCGTCGACCTGGACAATCGTTGTGATGTTCAAGTCTTTGCCGCCGCCGCCCTGCGCTCTGACGCCCAGGCTGCCATCCGGGCCGCGCTTGAGCGGCATGATGGCCTCGGGGCCGGCCTCGCCGAAGATGCCCATGCCCTTGGCGAAGGTGAATGGCTGCGGGCTGTCGTAGACGCCGCCCGAGTACTTGGACAGGCTCGGACTGTTGTAGACGCCACCCTTGGCCAGGTAGGACGAACCCTCGCCAAATGACAGTCCGCTCGATACGCCGCTGGCAATGCCCGCAATAGCCTTGGCAATCATGATCTTTTCGATGTAGCGCAGAAT
>CBFGSA010000138.1:0-6723 GCA_965651365.1 uncultured Rhodanobacteraceae bacterium
CTGTCCGCAGGAAAGGTCTTGTGGGTGATCCGGCCCAGGTCATCACGCTGGACCGCGGTGGTGTGGCCCAGCTCATCGGTCACATCCAGCACTTCGCCGTAAGCGTTCGGCGTCAGGCCGATGGACGTGCCGTCGGCGTAGCCGATCGTTTGCGGCACGCCGTAGGCGTAGTTTGAATACGTCGTGCCGTGATTGTTGCCGTCGGTGACGCTGGCCAGTTGGCCGGCGGCGTTGCCGGACGAATACCAGGTGTAGGTGGCCACGGTGTGCCCGAATCGGCGGATCGTGTCGAGCGTGGCATCGCTGGCGTGATAGGTTCGCGATTCAGGGACTTTTCCGGCGTCGGCGCCGGGCGCGGTCACGCTGCGCGACTGGAACCGGCCCAGCACCCACACGCTGGTATTGTTGTTGTACGCCAGGGTCTCGCTGACCGAGTCGCCGTTGGCGCCGCTGCTGGCGCGGGTGACGTGGGTCGGCTGCGCATAGGTGTTCCAGGCGCTGGCCGTCCAGGTGTAGTGGATGCCGCCTTCGCTGGTGGTGCGCGTGGAAAGCGGTCTGCGCGTGCTGGCGCGGTAGCCGTTGATGCGACTGGACACCCAGGAACCGTATTTTTCCGGCCATGGCCCGGTGTCGGCAGCGGCATACTGCCGGGTTTCGTTGCGAACGATCGAGCCTGAGGCACTGTCGCGGTATTCGACCGATTTGAGTTCGCCCTCGGTTTCGTCGAAGCGGTTGGAAAAGCTGTACTTGACCACCCGCCCTTCCGGGTCGGTGATCCGGGTCCATACCGTGTCGCCGCCCGGACAATTGGGGTTGCACTCGTAGTTCCAACTGGCGAAATACGGCGAATAATCATAGTACCAGGTGCGCGAGGGCAAACCCGCCCCGCTGGCGGTCTTGCGCTGCACCGCGTACACGGTGTACACCACCGGCTGTTTGGAAATCTCCTCGCCAGCGAAGCTCGTGTACCAGCACAGTTTCGGGGTTGCCGCATGGCCACGCAGTGTTCGTTTCACCACGTAGCTGACCTGCATTCCGGCTGGTGTGGTGACGCTGCCGGAAATGGCGTTGCCCTGCGTGCCGCTGCCCGGATAGAAACAACCGTAGCTGGTGGGCAACGTCCAGGTATAGGAAATGGCATCCAGGTCGTAGCTCCAGTACGTGCTGTCGGGCAGGGTGGCTGCACTGAGGCTGTACACCGTCTGGCTCTGGAATGTCCGGCTGGAATAGCTGTAGTGCCATACGCGCGGAGCGCCGGATTGCGGCTGCGCGGTGACCGTATCGACCTTGCCGTTGCTGTTGAACTGCAGATCGATACGGCGGCCGTCGTCGGCCTCGATTCGTGACGAGGACCAGGTGACCCAATGGCCGAAGCGGTCTTCGACCCGGCTGGCGTACAGGTTGACGCGCTCGCGCTCCATCCAGGCGGTCTGCGGCGCCTGCGGGCTGTCGGTATCATCGGAGGCGTGCGGGAATGTGTCCGCAGGCTTGCTGATGCGCGATACCCATCGATAGGTCAGGCTGTTGAACCAGAACTTGCGCCCGTCCGGCGCAACGACCAGGAACCCCTCCCCGAGATTGTTGCCCAGCGGGATGCAGGCCGCCATCCAGTCGTCTTTGGTCACCAGCGGGAAGGTCAGGGTCTGTCCGTTCAAAGTCATTTGCGGACTGTGACTGTTGCTTGGATCGCGCCGGAGCAGGGTTTTGCTGCCTTCGCCGGGGATCTGCATGCGAAAGCCGGCGTTGTATTCGTCCGGCTCGAAGTCGGCCCATTCGGTGTGAATGGTGGGCAGATTGGTGTATTCGCTGCAGCGGTTGAGGGGATGCGCCTCATCAGCCACCCGCCAGCCGTCCTGATTCTTCTCCCGCGACACGATGCCGGTGATCACGGGGCGCTCGAACGACCAGTCGCCAAAGGCCTGCGGGCCATCGTCCTTGCCGGGGAAGGCCGGGCGGAAGCGGCGGGTCAGGGCAACTCGCAGGTCGCTGTTGCCGGGCAGGCTGACGTCCGTGACCACGAAGCCCAGGCTGCCGGTGTAGTGGTCGATGGCCTCGCCCGTGCCGGCGGCACCCGAGGGCAGATAGCGCGAATCGAGCGTGGCCAGGCTGTTGAGGAACTCTTCCGGAGTTTCGTCGGCAGCGTGGGCTGTCAAAGTGACCGCAAGTGCTGCAAAAACAACATGGCACACCAGCATCGCCCTGGGCATCAAGCGCGGAAATTGACGCATGAGGACCTCCCTCCCAGTGGATTCGAAACCTTAGCTCTGGCTACCGCCCCCTTGCCTGGGAGCATCATACATTCACATGAAAATAAAGTCTATAAATTTATTTTATATATTCTGTCGATCTAAAGCTTGGAAAAATCTACCTTGTCGGGCATGGAGGTGGAGCCATTTCAGCGCAAGCTTGGTCGGGTCATTCGCTTTCACCGCGAGAATCGGGGCTATAGTCAGGAAAGCTTTGCCGATCATATTGACATCCACCGCACTTACTACGGCGCAGTCGAGCGGGGTCGCCAGAACCTTACGTTGCGAGTTCTATTAAAAATCGCCCAAGGGCTCGATATGCAGCCCTCACAGATCCTGCATGAAGCGGAAACCAGGGGCGAGAACGAGCTTCCCGCACCGCGCGGTCCAGGACGGCCCAAAGGTTCTGTGGGCCGCTGATACCATGCTGGCATCGAGATCGGTACCAGGCCGGGACGGGAGCGTCTCGCCTGAGCTCACCACTCTTGCTGTAGCGGCGAAGCTTTGCTGCTACCCGAAAAAGGGGCCGCTGCGCTCGTCAACCGTTTGTGATTCTGCATGGCCCGCTGTGCCAGTTGTGTCGTTGCGGGGGCAAGCTCGACCAGGGGCGTGAACTTTCCTGCAACGCGGGCGGCGACGGGGATGCCGTTGCGCCAGGCGATGCGGGTGTCGGGGCGGGCGGGGATCTTGTCACCGGCGATGAGGGTGCCGACGAGGTTGAGGGGGTCGCTGCCGCTGACCACGGTGATGGTGTCGTCGTGCGGGCGATGGCGGGTCTTGCGCAGCAGTTCGACGGCTTCGGGCAGGGCGAACTGTTCGCCGACCAGGCCGTCGATGAAACGGCCGCCGCGGATGTCACCGCGCGCTTCCAGGCGCTGGCACACGCGCTTCAGTTCACGCCACGGCGGCAGCCACTGCGGCTCGCGTTCCAGCAGGCGCCAGCAGAGTACGCCGTAGCGGCGCAGCAGCACCTGCACGACATGTTCCACGCTTGATTCTTCCTGCGCGTTGCCGCCCGACGTGCGCAGGAGTGCCCAGCGGCCGGCGTCGGCAATGCCGTTGAGGGCATGGTGGCGCATGCGGCGGTGGCGGCGATTCTTGCGCTTGCTGCCGGGCAGCAGCAGGGCGCGCAGGCCGGCGAAGCTGTCGGCATGGATGCGACCGGCAGCGACCAGTTCGCCCAGCGCGTTTTCCAGTTCGGTTTCGAGCAGGCCGGTGTCTTCGCGCAGCTCCTCGAAGAACAGGGCGCCACCGGCCTGCAGGGCTTCGATCACGGCCCCGGCGCGCGACGAGACGGCGGGTGACTCCTGCGCAGCGTTGGCCAATGCTGTCCACAGGCGCTGACTCCTCCGCGACAGCAGGACCACGGGCGTGGCGCGGACCGGTCGGTTGGCGTGAGGTGTTGTGTCCGGATTGGCTGGCGGGCGCAGACGCATCCACACCAGGCGTCCGGCACGGCACAGATCGTCCAGCCAGGCGGGTTCGTAGTCGGCAATCCGCGCGGCCAGGATCGACTGCTCCCAGGCGCCGGCGGCGGCCTCGAAGCCTTCCAGTTGTGTCAGTACGCTGGCCAGGGCATCAGGTCCGCGAAGGTGGTGCGCTTCACCGACATGCTGCCATTCGAGCAGGAAGCGCATGTAGTCGCGCCGCGAGACCGGCTCGATCTCCTTGCGCAGGCGGCCGATGGTGTAGCGGTGGATGCGCGCCAGCAGGTGCCGCTCGCACCATTCGTCTGCGTTGCCACCGGGACTGAAACCGCCGTGCATCAGGCTGCCTTCGCGCAGCATGGCAGCCAGCGCCGTGTTCACCGGGGCGAGGTCGACGCCAAGTTGGTCGGCGAGTTGCGCGGCCGTGCTCGGGCCGAGGGCGCCGAGGCGGGCGCGCAGCAGTTCCCTGAGGGCGTCGTCGCGGGTCCAGACTTGTGCGGCGTATTCCGCCGGGGCCGCGATCCCGGCTTGCATCGTGCAGCCCGGATGCAGGGCCTGCCATTGGGGCAGGCGTTCGGCGGCGGTCCAGATTTGGCGCTGCGCGGAGGCTTGCAGTTCTTCGTCATCCTGGGGCCGAGCGCAGCGAGGAACCCGGGATCCATCTTGAATTCTCGATGAAGTCGAGAAACCCAGTGGCATCACGGAAGAGAACAATGGATCCCGGGTTCCGCCTTCGGCGGCCCCGGGATGACGGAGGACGTTTTCGGGTATTTGCAACAGGGTGGCGCGCTGGTCTCTGACCAGGGCTTCGAGCCAGTTGGACCAGTTGCCCGCAGCGTTCGCTTCATCGGCGGTGATGCCGCCCAGGGTCATCAGGGCTTCGTGCATTTCTTCGCGGTCGCGGGGCGCGGGCCAGGCTTCGGTGCGCACGCGCGCGATGGCCGCGGCATCCAGGCGGCCCAGATCGCCCGCAGCGGCAGCGCCGGTGTAACGGCTCTGGACGGCGCGGGTGCGGCGTTCTTCCAGCGGCGCATCGTCGAGGAAGGCGTAGGGCGCGGCATTGAGCACGCCGCCGGCCAGCGGCGAGGGTGCGGGCAGGTCGCGTGCGGTGACGGCAATGGCGCCCGACGCGAGGCCGCGCAGCACGGCCAGCAGACCGTTGACGTCCATCGCCTCGTGCAGGCAGTCGTGCAGGGTCTGCGCCACCAGCGGATGGTCGGGAATCTCGCGCTCGCCGACGATGTTTTCCAGACAGGCCACCTGGTCGGGAAACACGCTGGCCAGCAGATCCTCGCTCTTCATGCGCTGCAGCGCCGCCGGCACCTTTTTGCCGCCCTGGAAGCGCGGCAGGGCCAGGGCCGTGGTTGCCGCCCAGCGCCAGCGCACCGGAAACAGCGGCGCATCCAGCAGGGCCTGCACCAGCACCTGCTCGGCGCTGGCGGCCTTGAGATAGCGCGGCACCTCGTCCAGCGCAAAGCTGTGCGCGGTCGACAGCGACAGCACGATGGCATCTTCGGTGGCGGCGGCCTGCAACTCGAAATTGAAGCTGCGGCAGAAACGCTTGCGCAGGGCCAGCCCCCAGGCGCGGTTGATGCGGCTGCCAAAGGGGGTGTGGATCACGAGCTGCATGCCGCCGGAGTCATCGAAGAAACGCTCCAGCACCACGTGCTGTTGCGTGGGCAGCGTGCCCAGTGCGGCGCGGCTGTCATCGAGGTAAGCCGCAAGCTGGGTGGCGGCGGCCGGATCGAGGCCAGGCTCGTTGACCAGCCAGGCCTGCGCGTCATCGCGTCCCTTGTCGGTCAGCACCTGCCCGATGATGTCCCGCAGTCGTGAGACGGCCTGCGACAATTCATCGCTGCGCCCCGGTGCCTCGCCGATCCAGAACGGAATGCTGGGCGGCGCACCGTGCGCGTCCTCGACCCGGATGCGGTCGCGCTCGACCCTGAGGATGCGATAACTCTGGTTGCCGAGCTGGAAGATGTCGCCAGCCATTGACTCGATGGCGAAGTCCTCGTTGAGGCTGCCGATGATCTGCGCCTGCGGTTCCAGCACCACGGCATAGTCGCCGGTGTCGGGAATGGTGCCGCCCGAGGTCAGTGCGGCCAGCCGCGCGCCGCGCCGCGCGCGCAGGCGGCGGTTGACGGCATCGCGGTGCAGCCAGGCGCCGCGCATGCCGCGCTGGGTGTTGATGCCTTCGGTCAGCACCCGCACTATCGAATCGAAATCGGCGCGTGCCAGCTTGCGGTACGGCCAGGCATGGCGTACCGCATCGAACAGCGCATCCTCGTCCCATTCGGTGGCCGCGACCTCGGCCACGATCTGCTGCGCCAGCACGTCCAGCGGCTGCTCGGGGATGACCAGGGCATCGAGCTCGTCGCGGCGCACGGCATCAAGCAGGGCCGTGCATTCGACCAGGTCATCCAGCGTGACCGGAAACAGCCGGCCCCTGGGCGTGGCGCCCACGGCATGGCCGGAGCGACCCACCCGCTGCAGGAAGGCCGCGATCGAGCGCGGCGAGCCGAGCTGGCAGACCAGATCGACCTCGCCGATGTCGATGCCGAGTTCCAGCGAGGCGGTGGCGACCAGCACGCGCAGCTCGCCGCGCTTGAGGCGCTGTTCGGCCTTGAGCCGGTGTTCCCTGGACAGGCTGCCATGGTGTGCCGCCACTATTTCGGGACCGAGCTGTTCGGCGAGCTGGCGCGCGGCGCGTTCGGCCATGCGCCGGGTGTTGACGAATACCAGGGTGGTACGGTGCGCCTGCACCAGTTCGACGATGCGCCGGTAAACCAGACCCCAGGCATCGTTCGACATCACGGCGCCCAGGGGTACCGGCGGCACTTCCAGCGCCAGATCGCGCTCGCGGCTGTAGCCGACGTTGATGATGGCGCAGGTTTGCGCTGGCCGGACAGTTGGGGAGCGGGCCGTGCTCTTCGCGTCATCCTGGGGCCGCCGAAGGCGGAACCCGGGATCCTCGAAACCCCCGTCATCCTGGGGTCGCCGAAGGCGGAACCCGGGATCCTCGAAACCTCCGTCATCCTGGGGCCGCCGAA
>CBFGSA010000139.1:0-6673 GCA_965651365.1 uncultured Rhodanobacteraceae bacterium
CCGGCCGTCATCCTGGGGCCGCCGCAGGCGGAACCCGGGATCCATTTTTGGCATTTGACCTCCGCCGAAAGCCCTTGCTTTTCGGAAGGGGACAATGGGTCCCGGGTTCCTCGCTGCGCTCGGCCCCAGGACGACGAGACGAAAACATTTCTCTACTTCTCTGCGTCTGCGCGCAGGTGCATGCCGGATCGCGTCCCACCTTGCTGCGCCCGGCCCTCGCGACGAGGACACAAGCAAGTGTCCGAAACCACTCTGCAACAGGAATCACGAGATCCATCATGAGTACCCGCATACGCACTATTGACGCCCTGGAAATCCTCGACTCGCGCGGCAACCCGACGCTGGAAGCCCGCGTCACCCTGGCCGACGGCAGTGTGGGCGCCGCACGCGTTCCTTCCGGCGCGTCGACCGGCACCCGCGAGGCAGTGGAGCTTCGCGATGGCGACAAGACGCGCTTCGGCGGCAAGGGCGTGAGCCAGGCGGTCGACAACGTCAACACCACGATCAACGATGCGCTCAAGGACTCCGATGCCGCCAATCAGCGCGCACTGGATGAGGCGCTGATCAAGCTGGACGGCTCGCCCAACAAGTCGCATCTGGGCGCCAATGCGCTGCTGGGTGTATCGCTGGCCGCAGCCCATGCGGTCGCGGCATCGCGCGGTGTGCCGTTGTGGCAGAGCCTGGCCGGCGAGCGTGCGCCGGTGCTGCCCTTGCCGCAGATGAACATCATCAATGGCGGGGCGCACGCCGACAACAATGTCGACATCCAGGAGTTCATGATTCTGCCCGCTGGTTTCGAGCGTTTCTCCGATGCGCTGCGCGCCGGCGCCGAGGTTTTCCATGCCTTGAAGGCCGTACTCAAGGGCCGCGGCCTCAGCACCGCGGTTGGCGACGAGGGCGGCTTTGCGCCGGACCTGAAGTCCAACGAGGAGGCCATCGAAACCATCATCGAGGCCATCGGCCGGGCCGGTTATCACGCCGGCGAGGACATTCTGCTGGGCCTGGATGCCGCATCGTCCGAGTTCCATGACAGTGGCAAGTACCACCTGATGGGCGAGGGCGAACGCTTCACGGCCGGGGAGATGTGCGACTTTCTGGCCGCCTGGTGCGACAAGTACCCGATCGTCAGCATCGAGGACGGCATGGCCGAAGACGATGCCGAGGGCTGGAAGCTCTTGACCGGGCGTTTGGGCCAGCACGTGCAGCTGGTCGGCGACGACAACTTCGTGACCAATCCGGCCATATTCCAGACCGGCATCGATGCAGGCATTGCCAACGCGATCCTGATCAAGCTGAACCAGATTGGCACCTTGAGCGAAACCCTGGACGCGATCGACATGGCCGCCGAAAACGGCTATGCGGCGGTCATTTCGCACCGCTCCGGCGAAACCGAGGACACCAGCATCGCCGATCTGGCCGTCGCGACCAGCGCCAGCCAGATCAAGACCGGCTCGTTGTGCCGCAGCGACCGCATTGCCAAGTACAACCGCCTGCTGCGGATCGAATCACAGCTCGGCGACCGCGCCCGCTTTGCCGGTCGCGATGCCTTCGTGCAACTCACCTCACGGTAGGCATGCATGCTGCGCGCTGTCGTGATCGTGCTGCTGGTGCTGCTGGTGACTTTGCAGTACACCTTGTGGTTCGGTGACGGCGGCTACCGCGATGTGGCCTGGCTGAAAAAGCAGGTAGCGGAACAGAAGGCCGAGAACAGGCGGCTGCGTGAGCGCAATCGGGCACTGGAGGCCGAGGTGGTCGACTTGAAGCAGGGGCGGCAGGCCATTGAAGGCCGCGCGCGCTCGGAACTGGGTCTGATCAAGCCGGGAGAGATCTTTTACCAGGTGGTGGGGCCGACCCCGGCCACTGCGGAGAGCGCAAATGACCGGTGAAGGTTCAATGTGGTGCGTACTGCCGGCCGCTGGCGTGGGCGAGCGATTTGGTGGCGATTTGCCCAAGCAGTATGCGCTCCTGAACGGCCATGCCGTGTTGTGGCACACCTTGCATCGGCTTGGCAGCCATTCGGCCATCGCCGGCATCGTGCTGGTGCTGGCGGCCGATGACGAGTGGTGGCGTGAGCATCTGGGCAATGCCGAGGATGCCGGTTACCCGACTTCGTGTCCGGTGCATCTGGCCACCGGCGGCTACACCCGGGCCGATTCGGTACTGGCCGGCCTCGAAGCCGTACCGCCCGAGGTCGGGCCCGAGGACTTTGTGCTGGTACACGATGCCGCGCGGCCGTGCGTGCGCCACGAGGACATCAGCCGCCTGATCGATGAAGTCGGTGACGGCGATGGCGGCCTGCTCGCCACGCCGCTGGGCGATACGCTCAAGCGCGCCAATGCCGATCAATGCGTGGCAGCCACCGAACCGCGCGAGAGCTACTGGCGCGCGCAGACGCCGCAGATGTTCCGGCGCGAGGCGCTGGCCGCGGCGCTGGCCGCAGCGCGTGTCGCGGGCATGGCGGTCACCGACGAGTCGATGGCCATGGAGCAAGCCGGCGTGGCGCCCCGCCTGGTGCAAGGCGGCGAAGACAATATCAAGATTACTCATCCAGTCGATCTGGCTGTGGCCGGCTACCTTCTGGAGCGCCAGGCATGATGCGCATCGGCCAGGGTATTGATGTGCACGCTTTCTGCGCGGGCGGTCACGTGGTGCTGGGTGGTGTGCGGATCGATCATGATCACGGCCTGGACGCCCACTCCGATGGCGACGTGGTGATCCACGCCCTGTGTGATGCCATTCTGGGCGCGCTGGCACTGGGCGATATCGGCGTGCACTTTCCACCCACAGAGGCCCGCTGGCGCAATGCCGACAGCCGCGAGTTCCTGCGCGCAACGTGCGCCATGATGCGCGAGTCGGGCTATGTGCTTGCCAATGCCGACATCACGGTGATCTGCGAGGCCCCGAAGCTGGCGCCGCATACGGCCGCGATGCGCGCCAATCTGGCGGCCGATCTGGCTTGCGACATCCAGTCGGTCAGCATCAAGGCCACCACCAGCGAGAAGCTCGGCTTCACCGGCCGCGGCGAGGGCATCGCAGCCCAGGCCGTGGTACTGCTGGACGCCACGTGAGTGCCGGGGAACTGGCCCGCGCCCACGGCGGCGCGCCTTTGCGTGGTGTGCTGAGGGCGATACCTGAAGACTTCCGTGTCACCGAGCAACTCGGCTTCGCAGCGGACGGCGCAGGCGAGCACGTGCTGCTCATCGTGCGCAAGCGCGGCCTGACCACGCAGCAGGCAGCCGATATCCTGGCGCGGCACGCGGGCGTCAAGCCTCTGGCTGTCGGCTATGCCGGCATGAAGGACCGCCACGCCGTCACCGAACAGGCCTACACCGTGCAGCTCGCCGGTCGCGACGAGCCCGACTGGCAGGCGCTGGCGCGCGAGGACATCGAGGTGTTGGCCTCGAATCGGCACCAGCGCAAACTCAAGCGTGGCGCGCTCAAGGCCAACGCCTTCGTGATCGTGTTGCGCGATGTAACCGGGGATCACGACGCCGCCGAGCGGGTGCTCACGGCCATCCGTGCGCAGGGCGTGCCGAACTATTTCGGCGTGCAGCGCTTCGGCCGCCGCGGCGACAACGTCGCGCAGGCACGTGCGATGTTCGGTGGCCGCCGGGTGAAGCGCCAGCAGCGCGGCATCCTGCTGTCGGCCGCGCGCTCGCACATTTTCAACGCCGTGCTCGACCGGCGTGTCGCCGCCGGCAACTGGAACCGTGCAATTCCGGGCGAGATCTTCTGCCTGGCCGGCTCGCGCGCCTGGTTCGGTCCCGAACCATTCTCCGAGACGCTGGCCCAGCGCCTCGCAGCCGGCGATATCCATCCGTCCGGCCCGTTGTGGGGGAAGGGTGAAGCGCCCGCAGCGGAGGAAGTGGCGGCAATGGAAAACGCCGTGGCAGCCGAATACCCCGATCTTGTTGCAGGCCTCGCCCAGGCCGGCCTCGAACACGACCGCCGCGCGCTGCGCCTGCTGCCGCAGCAACTCGAATGGCGCTGGCCCGACAACCACACGCTCGAACTGCGCTTCGAACTCCCCGCCGGCGGCTACGCCACCATCCTCATCCGCGAACTGGCCAAGACCTGCAGTTGATTCTGGACCTTGATCCGGTCGCGGCGCTTCAGTTCAGCCAGTGCCCGATGCGCCGGATTGGGCTGCGCGCCTGCCACGTTACACCAGCCCAGCATGCTGCGTGCGCAGTAGCGCGCCCGCGCCAGCTTGCTACCCATGAGCTGCAGCAGGATCATCGGTGTCGGCCCTTTCCAGTCACCCTCCAGGTTGCGATAACCGGGAATGCCCGAGTCCGTGCCAATCCCGATCCCGGTCGGAACCAACCGCCGCGGATGGCGATCGACAAACGAGAACGGCGCGTCGATGTTCAGGGCATGACCGTGAAGTGAATCTGCGCCCAGCCACCGTCGCTGGCGAGGGCGGTGACGGACTTGGCCCCGGCTTCGGTGTAGTCGTGCACAAAGGCCTGGCGCGGTGTGGTGGTGGCAGTGAGTCGGCCGTTGATCAGCCACAGCACCTCGGCACTGCTGCCCAGCGCGCGCAGGCTCAGCCGCGGCGCCCTCCTGGAATTGGACGCCGGAGCGATGCTGTCACCGTTTGCGATGCCGTCAATATGAATGCCTTGTGTCGGATCCAGACTGTCTTCGGCACAACCGGGCGCCAACGGCGGCAGGCTGGCTTTGGTGCGCTGCGCGTTGCTCAGCCATGGCCACGCGAGTACCGGCCAGCGGGCCACTTCGATGTGGCTTTCGCGCGCGCGATGGCAGCCGGCACTGAGGCGTCTGCCGCTGTCAGCATCGATACGCAGGCTCACGGCAGCGGCATTCCAGCGTGTGTCCTGACGCTGTGGCAGGGTGGGCGGAATCACGCCGTCCAGTATCCAGGCCTGCATGCGTTGCTGGCACAGTTGCGGCCGCTCCGGATCCGGCGCCCGGCCCAGAGGCCAGCACACCGTGGCCTGGCTGACGCTGGCCGGCGGCGGTGTGCCGCGGCCCTGGTCCTGCGGGAGGCTGTCGGCGACCTGGAACAGCAATGGCAAGGCGGTCACCGCGCCGTATTGGCCCGGCATCGGCGTGCCGTCGGGGCGGCCGATCCACACGCCGATCGAATAGCGCGGCATGCTGGCCACGGCCCAGGCATCGCGGAAGCCGTAGCTTGTGCCGGTCTTCCAGGCCAGCGGCGGGCGGCCGGATTCGGCGAGGCTGTCGGCGCTGTAGCCTGGGCGCGGATGCGCGTCGAGCATGCGGCGCACGATCCACGCCGCGCCGGGCGACAGCACGCGGCGCTGACGCACCGGCATGTCCGGCGTCAGTCGGATGGCGCTGGCAATGCCCCGGTTGTTGAACGCGGTGTAGGCACTGACCAGATCCTCCAGCCGGGCGCCGGCGCCACCAAGGATGATCGACAGATTGGGTTTGGCGCCGTGCGGCAGCTGCAGGTTCAGACCGGCGTTGGCCAGGCGGGCATTGAAACGTTCCGGCCCGATCCGGTCGAGCAGGTCGACGGCCGGCACGTTGAGCGACAGGCGCAATGCGTCTGCTGCCGCAACCGGACCGCTGAAGGCGCCGCTGAAGTCGCCCGGGCGGTAGCCGTCAAAGGATTGCGGCGCATCAAGCAGCAGGCTCTGCGAGTCGATCAGGCCATCATCCAGGGCCATGCCGTAGAGGAAGGGCTTGAGCGTCGAGCCGGGCGAGCGCCAGGCGCGGGTCATGTCGACGTAGCCCAGCCGCGTGTCGCTGCCGAAATCGCCGGAGCCGACGTAGACGCGCGTGGCGCCGCTGGCATTGTCGATGACCAGCAGCGCTGCCGAAGTGCGCGGTGGCAGGCCCGACAAATAGGCCGCCACGCGCGCTTCCATGGCTCGCTGCAGGTTGGCGTCGATGGTGGTGCGGATGCGCCGCACGGAAGGCATTGCTGCGTGCAGCCGACGGGCCAGCATCGGCGCCAGCAGCGGTGGATCGAGTGTGCGCGCCACCACCGGTTCAATCTTCGCTGCGGCGGCCACCCGGGGCGACCAGATGCCTTCATCGACCAGCCGCTCCAGCACCTTGTCGCGGGCGGCGCGCGCGCGATGCGGATGCCGATCAGGACGCATGTGGCTGGGCGCCTGTGGCAGCACCGCCAGCAAGGCGGCTTCGGCATGTGAAAGGTGTTTCGCGGACTTGCCCAGATACGCCCACGAAGCCGCTTCAACACCCTCGATCGTGCCACCGAAAGGCGCATTGTCCAGATACAGGGTCAGAATCTGGCGCTTGTTGAGGTGTGCCTCCAGTTGCAGTGCGCGCAGGATCTGGTGCAGCTTGCCCAGCACGGTACGCGAGTTCGGATCGATGATCCGCGCCACCTGCATGGTCAGCGTCGAGCCGCCGGACACGATCTGGCCGTGCCGCGCCCACTGCCACGCCGCCCGCGCCAGCGCCAGCGGATTGACGCCTGGATGACGCCAGAACCACTGGTCCTCGTAGCCCGTCAGCGCCTCGACGTACAGCGGTGACACCTCATCCAGAGTTGCCGGATAGCGCCACACGCCATTGCGATCGGCAAAGGCGCGCAGCGGCGTGCCGTCGCGGGCCAGGACCACGGTGGCGGCCTGCTGTTCGGCGTTCGGCAGCGGCAGCGGGAACAGGCGGTCCAGCGCAACCGCCGTCAGCGCCAGCAGCGCCGTGGCGA
>CBFGSA010000140.1:0-6573 GCA_965651365.1 uncultured Rhodanobacteraceae bacterium
ATCCGGATCAGCGGGGACGGCCGGTTTGTCGCGTTTTCTTCTGATGCCACCAATCTTGTGGCCGGGGACTCCAACTACAAAACCGACATTTTCGTGCACGATCGCGACAGCGATGGCAACGGCGTGTTTGATGAACCCGGCACGACGATCACCTTGCGGGCCAATGTGGGCCCGGGCGGCAGCCAGATCGCCAGTCCGTATCCGTTTGCGCAGTTCGACATGGACGATGCCGGCCGCTGGCTTGCCTTCAGCAGCTACGAAGATCCGGTCGGCAATGATCCCAACCCTTCCGGTGGTGACATTTACCTGCATCGCCTGGCTGACGGCACGATACGCCGCATCGACATGACCGCGAGCCAGTGGACCAAGGGCAGCAACAGTTGCTGCGGCAACGAATTGCCGCTGCTGGCGCACGATGCCAGCGTGCTGATCTTCCGCTCCAGCCAGCTGTACAGCTTTGCTCCCGGTTCCACCTCCAGCCGCAGTGACGTGCTGGGCTGGACGCCGGATGGTGGACTTGTCCGGATTACCGATTATCCGGTTCCGACCGGCGCGGACGATGGCTTTTCGGCTGCGCCGCTTGCGATTTCCGCAAGCGGTGGCTACGCGGTGATCGCCATCAGCAGTGCCGGCGCTGCGAATGCCAGTGACGAGGGGGTCTATGTTTTTGCCAGGAATACCATTTACCGCGACGGATTCGAGGGACAGGACGCATCCTGACGCGCGCTGAAGCTGCCGAATAAGCCCTTGTGGAATGCCATGAGGGCTTGAGCGTTTCGCGTCTGGGCCAGATCAGGCGCCGCAGCCGCTCAGTCTGAGCGCTAGCAAGGGGGCTTAAACCTTCGAAGCGCCATGTTGGGCCACGGTGCTGCAAAAATGAGCGTTCAATCAGCCATTTCACCCACAACTGGCGCATTTCTTGCATGCAGTTCAAGAGAGCATCTGCCGAATCCACCGCAGCGGAACTTTCGTGGTGCCGAGCGGGCAGGAGCTGGACCCGACACATTGAGGGCTGAACAATGAAATGGCATGTATTCATGATTGCGTTCGGAATCGGCGCGCTGGCTCTGCACACCAGTGCCTTCGCCGCCAGCCTTTCGGCTGAAGATTTCTACGACATGGTCACAGAGATCAACAAGGCAAGCGAAACAAACCTTCAGCACAAGTATTCCGCCCAGCTGCATCGATCCATCAACGCTGCCGCAATCCAGCATCTGGAGCAGAATTGCGCCAGCGCACATCCTGATACGCAGGTCCAGACATTCACCTTGCTGGGCCTCATGCGGCTGGACGGCGTGTTCAAGTCTCCGTCGCCCCTGCCGGAAAACAGCTTTACCGAATGCGTGGCGGGCAAGATGAATCTGGTGACCTTCCCCTTGCCGCCGGGAAGTGGTCGCGGATGGCCGGTTGCCATCCAGTTTGACGGAACGACAGGAGGCGTGCTGTACCTCGCAGGCGACAAGCAACCGGCACTTCCGCGCTACAGCGGTCCCGCTTCAAGAACGTCCATGCCCTGGGTGTACACGCCGGCACCGGTACTTCCGAAAAGCCTGCGCAAGCCTTGCGACATGAATGTTTGGGTCAGCGTGGAAGAAGGCGGTTACGTCTCGGACGTGGACGTGTCCGACAGCACATGCCCGGACAAGTTCAGCAAGGCCGTGGCCGCAGCCGCCGGCCAGTGGCTGTACATGGAGGCCGGCAGCACAAGCAAGGTCGAGCCGCGCGATGTGCGCCTGTCCTTCAACGTCCAGAACAACCGCTTCCACATCAAGTTCTGAGACAAGGCGCTTGCGATCCTGCCCAGGGATGCTGGTGCGGATGCAAATCAGGGTTGGGCCGTATCGAGTGTGACAACCCGGCCATGGGCCGGGTACTTGCCTCATTCGATCGCGCGGTCCAGACCGCGGCGCTTGAGCAGGGGCTCGATATCGGGTTCGGCGCCGGTGAAGTCGTGGAACAGCGCCATGGCGTCCTTGCTGCCGCCTTTGGAGAGCAGGGTCTGGCGGAAGCGGTCGCCGTTGGCGCGGGTCAGGCCACCATTGTGCTTGAACCATTCGACGGTGTCGGCATCCAGCACTTCCGACCAGATGTAGGCGTAGTAACCGGCCGAATAGCCGCCCATGATGTGGCTGAAGTAGGGCGTGCGGTAGCGCGGTGGCACGGCGGCGTAGTCGGTGCCGTTGGCCTTGAGTGCCGCGGCCTCGAAGGCCATCACGCCGTCAGCAGCGGGGATCTCGCCAGCGCCGAGCTGGTGCCAGCTCTGGTCCAGCATGGCTGCGCCGAGGTATTCGGTGGTGGCGAAGCCCTGGTTGAATTTCGAGGAGGCCAGCACCTTGTCCAGCAAGATCTTGGGCATCGGCTCGCCGGTCTTGTAGTGTCTGGCGTAGTTGGCCAGCACGCTGGGCCAGTCGGCCCACATTTCGTTGACCTGCGAGGGGAACTCGACAAAGTCGCGGGGCACGCTGGTGCCGGCGAAGTAGGGATATTTCACGTTCGAGAACATGCCGTGCAGGGCATGGCCGAACTCGTGGAACATCGTGGTGGTTTCATCCCAGGTCATCAGGGTCGGGCCGCTGGTCGGCTTGGTGATGTTGAGGTGGTTGGCCACCACCGGCTTGTAGCCGGTCAGGCCGGACTGGCTGACGTAGGCATTCATCCACGCGCCACCGCGCTTGGACGGGCGTGCGTAGGGGTCAAGCAGGAAAATCGCCAGCTGGCTGCCATCGGCATCGAATACGTCGTAGACCCGCACGTCCGGGTTGTAAACCGGCAGGTCGGTGCGCTGCTTGAAGCGCAGGCCATAGAGCTGGCCGGCGGCGTAGAACACGCCGTTTTCCAGTACGTTCTGCATCTCCAGGTAGGGCTTGAGCTGGCTTTCGTCGAAGTTGTACTTGGCGGCGCGGACTTTTTCGGTGTAGTACGCCCAGTCCCACGGCGCCAGCTGGAAGCTCGACTCACCCTTTGCCGCCTGCTCCTTGTCGATCATCGCCTGCAATGCCGCGCCCTCGCGCCGGGCGTTGGCAACCGCCGGTGGTGCCAGCTTGCCCAGCATGTCGTTGACCGCTTCGGGCGTCTTGGCGGTCTGATCGGCCAGGCCGTAGGCGGCCCAGTTCGGGTAGCCGAGCATCTTCGCCTTTTCGGCGCGCAGCTTCATCACCTGCGACACGATGGCAGTGTTGTCGTAGTCGTTGCCGCGGCTGCCGCGCGCGATGGAAGCCTTGAACAAACGCTCGCGCACGGCGCGGTTTTCGAGCTGCGCCAGTGGCGGCTGACCGGTGGTGTTGAGCAGGGCAATCACATATTTGCCGTCCAGACCGCGGGACTTGGCGGCATCCGCGGCGGCGTCGATCTGGCTGTCGGTGAGACCGGCAAGCTGGTCACGCGAGTCCACCACCAGGGCGGAATCGTTCACCTCGGCCAGCACGTTCTGGCTGAACTTTGTGCCCAGTTGGGCGAGCTTGCCGTTGATTTCCTTGAGACGCAACTTGTCGGCGGCGGTCAACTGCGCACCGGCGCGGACAAAATGGGTGTGGTAGCGCTCGATCAGGCGCACACTCTCCGCATCCAGGCCCAGTTCCGTGCGCGTGTCGTACAGCTTCTGGATGCGCGCAAACAGTGCCGGATTGAGCGCGATGGCATCGCGGTGCGCTGCCAGTTTCGGCGCGTATTCGGCCTGAATCGCGCGGCGCGCATCGCTGTTTTCCACCCCGGTCAGGCTGAAGAACACGGTCAAGGTCCGGTCCAGAATCCGGCCGGATTTTTCCAGCGCGATGATGGTGTTGTCGAAGCCTGGCGGCGCATCGTTGTCGGTGATGGCCTGGATTTCTTTCAGGTGATCGGCCATGCCGCGGTCAAAGCCGGCCGGAAAATCGGCGTCGGTGATCTTGTCGAACTGCGGGAAATGCAGGGGCAGCGGGCTCTCGGCAAAGAACGGGTTGGCGGCCGCTGCGCTTGCCGCATTGCCTGGCGTTGCCGAGTGGCTGGAAGCGCTCGTGTCGGTGGCCATGTCGGCACAGCCGCCCAGCACACCGGACAGGGCCAGGGTCATGGTCAGGGAAAGCGAGGATTTCATGGATCAGTGCTCTGAATGCAGGAACACCCATCGTACCCAAAGCCTGGCGCCAGCACCCGTGACCAAAGGCACAGACGGTCCTGCATGCCGGATACACCGTCAATTCGCGTACACTGACAGGCCTTTCCCGCCGGACCGCTGCCATGCCGTCATTTGATGCCGTTTCCGAAGTCGACAAGCACGAACTGACCAATGCCGTGGATCAGGCCAACCGCGAGCTGGCGACGCGCTTTGATTTCAAAGGTACTGACGCGAGCTTCGAGCTGGACGGTTACGTCATCACCCAGCGCGCACCCAGCGAATTTCAGTTGCAGCAGATGCTGGACATCCTGCGCAGCCGGCTGACCAGCCGCAAGATCGACATCCGCGCGCTGGACATTGCCGATGCGGAAACCAACGTGGCCGAAGCGCGCCAGAAGATCACCGTCAAGCAGGGCATCGAGCAGGCCGAGGCCAAGAAGCTGGTGGCCGCGTTGAAGGCGTCGAAGCTAAAGGTCCAGGCGCAGATCCAGGGCGACAAGCTGCGCGTCACCGGCAAGAAGCGCGACGACCTGCAATCTGCGATGGCCGTGCTGCGCAAGTCCGAGGCCGACGTGCCGCTGCAGTTCGACAACTTCCGCGACTGAAATGACCAATTCCGGTGCAGGAGCTTGTACATGAGTATCGACCAGAATACCAATCCGGCGCGGCGCCGGTTTCTGAAAGCATCGGCCGTGGGTGCCGCCTCCATGCCGTTGCTTGGCACCGGTGCGGCTGGCGCGGCGAAGAGCCCTTCGGACTTGCCCGAACCCATCAAGGCATTGAAGCCGGTTGCGCCGCTTGCCGTGCCGATCACCGATGCCGAACGTGAAGCGCGGCTGCGCAGGGCGCAGGAGCTGATGGGCGAGCACAAGATGGATGCCATCTTCATGGGCGGCGGCACTTCGCTCGAGTATTTCACCGGCATCCGCTGGTGGGTCAGCGAGCGCACCACGGGCATGCTGCTGCCGAAAGAGGGCGACCCGGTGTTCATCACGCCGGCATTCGAGCGCGGGCGCACGCTCGAGCAGATCCGCTTTGGCAAGAAAGACGTGCGTACCTGGCAGGAGAACGAAAGCCCGTTCAAGCTGATTGCCGGCGTGCTGGACGAGTGGCACATGAAAACCGGTACGCTCGGCATCGAGGAGCAATTGCGCTCGGCCAAGCAGTTCGGCATTGCCGCGGCGGCACCCACTGTTACCCTGGTCAGCGCCACGCCGGTGATGGCGGGCTGCCGTTCGATCAAGAGTCCGGCCGAGCTGGCCCTGATGCAACTGGCCAATGATGCCACGCTGGCGGTCTATCACGCGGTGTGGAAAGCGCTGGAACCGGGCATGACCCAGGGCACGATTCGCGGCCTGGTGGCGGCAGCCTACGCGCAGCAGGGACTTCGCGGCGAAGCCAGCGTCAATGTCGGCAAGTTCACCGCCTCGCCGCACGGTTCGCCGCTGCCGCAGCAGATCCGCGAAGGCACCGCCATCATGCTCGATGACGGCTGCAAGGTCGGTGGCTACCAGAGCGACCTGACCCGCACCTTCGTGCTGGGCAAGGCCAGCGACAAGATGAAGCGCGTGTTCGAGATCGTGCGCAAGGCGCAGACCGCAGCGCGCAAGGCGGCCCATCCAGGTGCAACGATGGAATCGATCGATGCCGCAGCGCGCAAGATCATCGTCGATGTCGGCTACGGCCCCGGCTACAATTATTTCAGCCACCGCCTCGGCCATGGCATCGGCATGGACATGCACGAGTGGTACTACCTGGTGCAGGGCAATACGCGCAAGCTGAAAGTCGGCATGACCTTCAGCGACGAACCGGGCATCTACATTCCGGGCGAGTTCGGCGTGCGTCTGGAAGACGACATGCACATCACTGCAGACGGCGCGCACTGGTTCACGCCGCAAAGCCCCTCGATCGAGCAGCCGTTTGGCTAACGGGACTTCAGTCATCGACTTCGGGCTTGCTGCCGCGCCAGTGAAGGATTTCGTCCACACGCTTGCCAAATACGTCGGCGATACGGAAGGCGGCATCCAGAGACGGCGAATAGCCCCTTTGCTCAATGGCGGCAATGGTCTGGCGGGTCAGGCCGACGCGCCTGCCCAGTTCAGCCTGGGTCATCTCGTTGGCCAGAAAGCGCAGCAATTTGACATCGTTCGGGATCGGCTCAGTGGGCAAGGCGTTGCCTCCGGTAACGGACAACGGTCAGGACGCTGTCTACTGTTTCGGCGAGCACGATGAACAGCTCTGCGAGTGATACAGTGCCGGGCTGTACAGTGGCCAGGAACAAGACGTGAGCACCAAGACATACCCGATTGGAATTCCTGGACAGCCGTGGGGCGCGGCGGAACGGTGCGAGTGGCGAGCGCTGCAGAGGCGTCAGCGCAGCTACCGCGAGGATGTGCTCGAGCGTGTGGAGGCACTGCGCGAGCGCTTTGATGTCACACAATACGGCACGCTCGATTATGCGCCGGACAGTTATCCGCTGT
>CBFGSA010000141.1:0-6519 GCA_965651365.1 uncultured Rhodanobacteraceae bacterium
CCTGCAGGTTGTCGGACTTCGCCCGTTCGAGACCCGTCTCGGTGCCGGTACCCCAGAGCTGGTAACGCAGTTCGGGCGGCGTGCCATACAGATGCGGGAACTCGCAGCGTGCCGCCTGCTCGATTTCGCGCGCGGTCAGTCCGGCCAGCCGGACCAGTGTGGGACGGGTCATGTGATCGACGGTCTGTTCGATTTCACGCAATTCCCGTCCCAGCTTGGCGGCCCGGCTCATGGCGATAATACGATTGATCAAGTGCATCTTGTTTTCCATACCCCAGCCCCCTGAATGAATCGGGAAACAACAGCTTACCCACTTTGATTCAAAATGGCGAGTACTGCTTCACACATCGCGAAAATGCGGGGTTCGTGCCTGTTCTTCGAGCACGGAAGTTCCTGCCGTCGCGTGCGCGGCCTGCCTGGTTTGAATTCGCCAAAGCCCTTGCCGGACGAGGCCTTGCGGCCTTGCCGGCGACGCGACCCGGAAGGGTTCGCACGGCGCCCGGCGGACGTTTTGACAGCGGGGTGACCCAGATCAAGATCTTTCCCGCATTGCGGGGCATAATCCGGGCATGGGTGGCGGCTCGCGGTACCGCTGGCCGCTGTATCCTCGACGGGGATGGTGGTGAACGAACATGGTGACGATACCTTCGCCTTGCTGCATCGCTGCAATGAGGGCGACGAGGCGGCCTATGGGGAGCTGTTCGGCAAGATCTACGATGATCTGCATCGGCGCGCCCGGCAGTGGAATGATCGAGCCGGTGCCACCCTGTCCACCACCGCCCTGGTGCACGAGACCTATCTCAGCCTGGCCGGCGTGCACCTGTCGCTGAACGACAAGGCCCATTTCTTCCGTCTCGCGGCGCGGGCGATGCGCCGCGTGTTGATCGACGCCGCGCGCCGCCGTGACGCGCTCAAGCGGGGTGACGGCTTTCGCCGCGTCACCCTGGACAGCAATCTGGTCGACGCGGCGCCGGGGATCGATGTGCTGGCGCTGGACGAGTCGCTGGAAAACCTGTCCACCAGCGAACCGCGACTGGCGCAGGTCGTGGACCTGCACTTCTTCGCCGGCCTCGGCTTTGGCGAAATCGCCACCTTGCTGAAACTGTCCGAACGCACCGTGGCACGCGACTGGCGCGCCGCGCGGGCTTTGTTGAGCCTGGCCTTGTCCGAGTCGGCGCCGGCCGCGGGCGGCAGCGGCCGTGCATGAGCTCGATCACCGCGTCGCGTCGCTCCTGCGCGCCGCGCTGGACCTCGAAGAGGCGGATCGGCATGCCTTCATCGAAAGGGAATGCGGTGGCGATTCCGGTTTGCTGCGGCGCTTGCAGCAGTTGCTGGATCTTGATCGCTCCGCCTCCTTGCCGATGGATTTCCCGGTCGATGCGCTGGCCGCCAATCTGCTTGATGCTGCGACGGAAGACGCGCCGCAAGACATGGCAGGTCGGCGGATCGGCTCCTATCGATTGATCGATGTGTTGGGTCGCGGCGGCATGGGCGCGGTGTGGCTGGCCGAGCGCGATGATGGTGCATTCCAGCAGCAGGTCGCCTTGAAATTGATCCGCATGGGCATGGACAGCGCCCATGTACAGCGCCAGTTTCGCCACGAGCGCAACCTGCTGGCGCGCTTGCGCCACCCCAATATCGCAGCCTTGATTGACGGCGGGCTGGATGACCATGGCCGGCCGTGGTTCGCCATGGAGCGTGTCGAGGGCGTCCCGCTTGACCAGTGGCTCAGGGACTCGCGTGCCGGTCTGCGCGTCCGACTCGAATTGTTCGTCAAGCTGTGCCGTGCGGTGGCGCATGCGCACCAGCACCTGATCGTGCACCGCGACCTGAAGCCGTCCAACGTGCTGGTGCAGGCCGACGGCGAACCGCGTCTGCTCGACTTTGGCATCGCCAAGCTGGTGGGGCAGGAAGACAGCGAGCGCACGGGCACCCACCACCGGTTTCTTACCCGCGATTTCGCCGCCCCGGAGCAGTTGAGCGGCGAAGCGGTAGGGACCGCCACCGATGTCTACGCGCTGGGACTGATTCTGTTCGAGCTCCTCACCGGGCTGCGTTACCGCAGCCTGGCCGGGGCCGCCAACGAGATCACCTTGCGCCCCAGCGCCGCGCTGTCCGGTGATACGGACGAGAGCACCACCCCACCCGAAGTGTCGCGCTCCGACCTGCGTGGCGACCTCGACGCAATCGTGTTGCGTGCCTTGGCGCACGACGTGGCACGCCGCTACAGCGGCGCCCAGCCGCTCGCCGACGATGTGCAACGCCACCTCGACGGCAAACCCATCGAGGCGAGATCCGACAGTTTCCGCTACCGCGCCGGCAAGTTCGTGCGCCGCAACCGCCTGGCCAGCGCGATGACCCTGCTGGCGTTGCTGGCGCTGGTCAGCGGCTTGGCGATCAGCCTCTGGCAGACCCGCCGCGCCGAGCAGATGGCCAACCGTGCCGAACGTGCCAAGACCTTTCTGGCGGGGGTACTGACGGATGCCGACCCGTTTGCACCTGTCGCAAGCCAGGGCACTTCGCGGGGTGAGTTGCTGTCGCGCACCGCGGAGCGGATTGAGCACAATTTTTCGGATATGCCGGATCTGCAAATCGAACTGCGTGACATCATCGGCAACGCGCTGTTGAAAATGGGCAAGCAGGCGGAGGCTTTGTCGCTGCGCCAACGCAATGCCGATGCGACGCAAGCCCTGTATGGGCCGGTTTCCGAGGAATATGGTGTGGCCTTGGTCAACCTGGGAATCAGCCAGCGCAACGCCGGCGATGCCAGGGCGGCGACGCTCAACCTTGAGCGCGCACGCCAGCTGCTCGAGGACAGCGGCCCCGAGCGGGCCGCCGACCGCATTTCGGTGCTTACCGGCCTGGCTGCCCTCGCCAACCAGCGAGGCGACTTCGATGCCGCGCGCGGCTTCACCCAAAGCGTGATCCGCGACCGGATCGTGCTGCACGGCCCGGAGTCACCGGATCTGGCGATGGACTTCATGAACCTTGCTGCCAATGCCTACTACGCCGAGCGTTACCACGACGCCGAGAGCAGCGCTCGGCGCGCCCACGACATGATCGTGAGGCTGCTTGGTGCGGAGCATCCGCGCCTTCTGTACGTCGACCACGTGCTGGGCATGGCCGAAGTTGGCGCCGGGCACTTTGATGCCGGGCTGGCCAGGCTCGAGCACGTCATGGAACGCGGCAGGGCGATATACGGTCCCGACTCCCTCAAGCTGACCTCCGTACAGGGCGCGCTGGGATCGATGCAATTGCTTGCAGGGCATGCGCGCGAGGCCCTGACCACGCTGGAATACGTGTACTCCAGTACGGCGTCAGATTCCTGGACGCAGCGCGCCACCGTGGGTGCCCGGCTCGGGCAGGCGCGGTTTGTCAACGGTGACGCCGCAGGTGCCGAGGCAATCCTTCAGGAGATGCTGGATCACTGGCCATCGGGTTATCGTCCGGACCAGCGCCTGGTCACCCGCGCCTGGCTGGGCGCTGCCATCGCACAACGGGACAAAGCCAGCGGAGCAGGCATTGCCGTGCTGCGCCAGGCCCGCTCCGAACTCCTCGCCAGCCGCTGGCGCGGTCGTTCCGAGCTGGCGGACATCAACATGTTGCTGGCAGGTCTCGTCGATGCACCCGAAGCCGCCATGCTGCGGCGCGAGGCGATCGAGGTGCGCAAGCGCGTTTTCGGGTCCGATGCCCCGAGGAGCTTGCTCGACAACGGCGTTGTGGCAAGGCCTTAGGCGGCCTCCGATTCTTCTCGTCATCCCGGAATCGCAAAGCGAAAGCCGGAATTCGTTGTCCGCAATGTCATGTTTCGTCCGCCGTCTGCGCTTTTATCTCTGAGTGCGGCGAATTCGGGAGTCCGCGCCATCCCAATTTCGAGGACGTGAGCCATGATCAGATGTCTTGTTTTTGCGGCGGTTGCCGCCCTTGTTGTCGGCGCGGCACATGCCGATGGCGCGGATGACTTCGCCAAAACCGCTTTTGACGCCACCTATCTGGCGCCAATCGAATCCACCATCGCCGGCACGACGCCGAGCGACCTGCTGCTTGACACGGCATTCAGTGGCGACGGTCTCAGAGGAATGTGGCCGCCCTCGGACGCTACCTGGTCCCCGACGGACGACGGCGTTCAGATATTCCCGTGGGCGGCACAGGTCCAGTACCCTGGTCCTCCGCCGGTCACCTTCACCAAGCACGCCGGCTACTATGTCGTCGGCAAACAGAAAAACGTGGCCGGCGACAGCTATCGAGCCTGGATTGCCCGGTACCGCCTTGATGGTAGCCAGGACACGAGCTTTGGTACGAATGGCTGGATTTTCAGTGATGCGGTAGACAACGTCATCGACGCCCGGATCGTGGGTGACAAGGCCTACATCCTGGCCAACGTCCATCCGTTCTCGGTAATTACAACCGAGGTCCTTTGTCTGGACATGAGTACTCTGACCGGTAGTGAGTGTGCCGGTTACACCGCGCTCTGGTTGGGTTGGACCATCGGTTCGACCACTCACCGTACCGCTGCCTATGGCCAGAAGCTGGCCCATGACAGCCGCTTCGGCCTGTACGTGGCCGCGCGCATCATCAACACCGACCGCGGTCAGGAAGTCGGTATCGCCCGACTCGATGCCGAAACGGGCGCTCTGGTCACGGGTTTTGGCAACGGCGGCTACAACATCGGCTTGCCAAGCTGGGCCGGCGAGCCCAACGCCGAGGTATCCGTCAATGCGCTGTTGGTCACCCCCACAGGTTATTCCGGTGGCACCCGGCTCTATGTTGCCGGCCAGATGCGGCGAACGGCGACGGACCATGAAGGCTTCATCCTTGGCCTGGGACCATCGAACGGCGCAACCCAGACCGGTTGGAACTGGAACGATCGCAGCATCTACTATGAAAACGACAACGCTGGATTCAAGAAGGATGCCGTCACGGCGCTGGCCATCCAGCGCAATGGCAAGATTGTCTATGCCGGCTGGTCGGAGACCGATGATCCCAAAGTCCAGCCGATGATCATGGGCCGGCTCAACAGCGACGGGAGCCGCGATTCAAGTTTCTGCGCGGGTAACGCCAACAGCAGCATTTCCGGGAGCGCCTGCCTGGTCGATCCGCCGCGCAGTAATGCGTTTGTCACCTACAAGCCAGACTCCGTGCCGGTCGCCATTGCCGAACGTCGCCAAAACCGTGATCTGGTGGTGGTGCAGCGTTTCCAGGACAATGGAAGCAGCATCCTGATTCCACCACCCGGCAGTCCGGCCTACGACCGGGTTCGTGCCCTGGTGCAACAGTTCAGCGCCAACGGCAACGTCATGCATGCGCGACTCGCCGTCGACGTGCCGGGTTACAGCGCCGCGGACTACTGGTCACGGCCCTTCGCGGCCTGGATGGGGGGCACCGGGCTCTGGAACCTGGGCGAAAACACCGGTGTGGGCGAAGAAGTAGTGGCCATCGTCGGCACGCGCCTGTGGGCCGGGAGCGACTACGACGCCACCGTGATCCACCTCAAGTCCAACGACAGCATCTTCGCCGACCCGTTCGGTGGCGCCCACAGCGACTGAATTCCGGGGGTTGCGCCGCCTCGCCCTGTGCGCGGCGCGACCCTCGGCGCGGCAGCATCGGTGGCCAAGGAGGGCTGCCTTGCCTGCTTGCCTCAAAACGAACCCAGGCCCATCCCCAGACGCACCGCTTGCTCGGGTGCCAGCCGATCAGCCAGAACACTGGCTTCGGGCAGCAGCAGAACCACGGTCGAGCCCATGTTGAAGCGCGCCATCTCGTCACCGCGGGCCAGTTGTACGGACTGCTGCGTGTAGTCCCGGACCTTGATGCGGCTCCCGTAAGGTGGAATCACCTCGCCGCTCCAGACCGTCTGCACACCCGACACCAGCATGGCCCCGACCATGACCATTGCAAACGGGCCGTGCGGACCCTCGAAATGGCATGCCAGGCGCTCGTTGCGGGCAAACAGTCGCGGCACCTCGCGCACCGCGAAAGGCGCCACACTGAACAGGCGGCCCGGGATGTGGACGGTCTGCAGCAGCTTGCCGTCCATGGGCATGTGCACGCGGTGGTAGTCGCGTGGCGACAGGTAGATGGTGACAAAACTGCCTTGTGCGTAGCGTGCGGCGGCCGCCTCGCCAGCGAGCAACTCGGCACAGGTGAACGATTGCCCCTTGGCCTGGAAGATGCGCCCGCTTGCGATAGTGCCGCTCTGGCTGATGCGGCCGTCCGCGGGACAGGCAATCGCCGCAACATCGTTCGGCAGAGGCCGTGCCCCGGCCTTGAGCGCACGGGTGAAAAAGGCGTTGAAATGGGCGAAGGCCAACGGATCGGGCTGCTCGGCTTCACTCATGTCCACTCGGTACCGGCGGACGACCTGGCCGATCAGCAGGTTCTTCCACGGCCGGAAAGTCCAGCGCGTGGCCTTGCGCACGATCCAGGACAAGAGGCGGTGGGGCAGCACATATTGCAGCAGGGTCTTGGCTTGCATGGCGCCATTATAGATTCGGGGTCTGGCAGCAGGCATCACCTATA
>CBFGSA010000142.1:0-6510 GCA_965651365.1 uncultured Rhodanobacteraceae bacterium
CGCCAGGTGATCCTAACCAAATGATTCTTTTCGATATTTAACCGGACAGTAGTGATTCTTCCTATACTCGCAGTTTCGAGCACTACGACAAGCGCCATCTGTTTCGCATGGCTAACGAGCACCATCGCTATGCCGCCGGCGACGAGCGACTGGTGGTGGAACTGGGCGACTGGCGAATCTGCCCCATGGTCTGCTACGACCTGCGTTTTCCGGCCTGGTGCCGCAATCGTCGCGACGAGAACGCAAGCGGCGGCATGGACTACGACCTGATCCTGTTCGTCGCCAACTGGCCGGCGCCACGGCGCACGGCGTGGCGAACTCTGTTGCGGGCGCGAGCCATCGAGAACCTGGCATACAGCATCGGCGTCAACCGGGTCGGCAGCGACGGCAACGACATCGCCTACGCTGGCGACAGCGGCGCCTTCGAACCACGCGGCGAGGCCCTGGTCGAACTCGCCGATCAGGTGGAAGTTGCCCGCGTCATGCTGGACGACGCGGAATTGCTCGCCTATCGCGGCAAATTCCCCGCATGGAGGGACGCCGACACCATCCACCTCGGCGTGTGAGCACAAGCGGGCCATGCCTGCGGATCGAGATGCCGTGTTTGCGATCTGCGACTCAGGCGCGGGTGCCGGTCGCGTTCGCGGCATTCGGAGGGGAGATCGCGGTTGTGGCGTGTTCATCGGAGTCGCCGGGCTCGGTGTGCTGATGGGTATCCCAGGTGGAGGTCCCCGATGCCACCGGCGCCCTCCCACGCCCGCGCATCGCCACCACCGCCATTCCGACGCGGGCGGGCACCCAGTGTTCTGGTGGCGTTGTGTTGCCGACTGACAATCGACTCCCACCACCCGATTGACGCCCTGGCACAGGCTTTATCGGTAGTGTTTGGGGTTCGACAGCGGGCGATGGGTTCTCAAGCTGGGGTTCAATCCGAAACCGCGTACTGCCGGCGCGGAACCGGGCTTCACATCGATCCAGCCATCCGCGATGTCGGTCTGTCGAGGTCGTTCCCGTCTTATCCGGGCAAGAGGTGCGAAACGCATCAGCCAATACCCCTTTTCGCCTGGAGAATGACCATGAAACACCGCACGCGCATCACCTTTGCCATCGTCGCCGCCTTTGCCGCCAGCGGAGCGGTGCTGGCCTCCGATGGCCTCTACCAGATCAGCGAGACCTGTGTCGGCACGGGTTGTTTCCCCGGCGACAGCTTCGATTTCCCCGTCACCATCACCGAACCGGGCAGCTACCAGCTCACCTCCGACCTGGAAGTGGCGGGTATCAACACCACTGCCATCAAGGTTGAGGCGGATGGCGTCACCATCGACCTCAACGGGTTCGAAATCCGCGGGCCGTCAATCTGCACCTATACCACCGCTGGCGGCACCACCTGTTCGGCAGCGGGCAACGGCATCGGCATCGACAACTCCGCTGGTGGCCGCCTCACCGTGCACAACGGGCGGGTGACGGGCATGGGTTTCACCGGTATCCGGGCCAGCAACAGCAGTGGCACCAAGTCCAGCCACGTGTATGACGTGACCGTGGCGAACAACCCCTGGAGCGGTATCAGCATGCGTTACGGCGTGGTTCGCAACGTGGTGGGCGAATTCAACGGGCGAGGCGTGGATGGCTCTGGCAGCAATACCCTGCGGGTGATCGACAGCGTGTTCAAGATGAACACGCAGTACGGCGTGTACAGGGGCTATTGCTCGGGCATCGTCTCGGTGCTGAACGGCAGCGGTTCGACGTGCTTCGCGGGACTGGGGCCGAACGTCTGCGAAACCCCCGCCAACTGCAATTGAGGAGTCGATCATGCTGCGTCATTCCCTGATACCGGGCGTGCTGGTGGTGACTCTGGCGGTGGTGACCGATGCTGCCGCCGGCTTTGTCAGCGTCTATTATTCCGCCGACGTGCCCATCCAGGTGAGTTCGCTGCCGGCAGTGTTCCCCTCCGACGCCTATCGTCGCGGGTACCAACCCGGCGACTTGCCGGCCAGCCTGACCTCGCTGCGTGGCGTCAACCTGGACGCCTTGAGCGTGCAGGACGGCAAGTTCGTGTTCTCGCTCGATGTCGCCGCCAGGGTGAGCGGCTTCAGCGTGGTGCCGGGCGATGTGCTGCAGTGCGACGATGTCTCCTGCACCAGCTTCACGATTTTGCTGGACGGAATGTCTGATTTGCCGCGCAACGCGAACGTCGACGCGGTGGCTTTTGATCCCGACAACGGCGATCTCCTTTACTCGCTGGATGCCGATGCCACCGTCGATGGCATGCCGTTCCGCGCCACGGACGTGATTCGCTGGAACGGCACCACGCACGGCTTGGTGTTCGACGGCACCGAACACCTGATGCCGGGTGTCAACGTCGATGCGATCGACGTGCTGCCGGGGCAGAAACTGCTGTTCAGCGTGGATGTGTGGACCCCGCTCACGGCCGGGCCGACAAGTTCCCTCATCGTCAAGCCGGAGAACCTCGTCGAGCAGACCCTGGGCGCTGACTATTTTGCTTTTTCCTCGCCGATCTCCGGTCCGTGCTGCACGTCGGGCCCATGGCGCACCGCCAACCTGGATGCCTTCCACGTGGATCGCGACAGCTACGATCATATCTTCGCCGACGGCTTCGATTGATCCACCGGCAACGCGTTGCCGACGGCCTCCCGACATTCATTGTTCGGGCGATTGTCGGCGGATTGCGGCGGCGAAACCGGGAAACGAAAAGCAAAGCCCAGTGCTGCTGGAATCCCGCGGTGCTATGAGTTGGTGGCGACTTGCCGGCGCAGTTCGGCGATGCCGCCGCGCAACGGATGCGTGGCCTCGACACCGATCGCGTCCATGCCCCGTTGCGCGGCATCGAGATCGTCGCGGGCGCCATCAAGATTGCCCAATGCGGCGCGCGCGCGGGCGCGCAGCAGCAGGCGGCGGGCAAGCACCGCGTTGTCGCCAATGACCAGCGGGTGCTCGGTCAGTGCGCCGTCGCCCAGCCAGCCGGCGGCGTCGGCCGGGCGGCCGGCGGCGAACAGGCAGGTGGCAACGGCTTCGCGGGCTTCCCAGCCCTGCGCTGCCCTGGAATCCATGGCCGCGTGGGGCAGATCGCCAAGCCGCGCCATCCCGGCGTTGCTATCGCCGGACTGACACAGCACCCGTGCCTGCGTCCGTTGCAATTGTTCGAGGATGCGGCGCGGGGGCCGGCTTGCCGCGTGCAAGCGCTGGTCGGCGTCGGCAAGGTCGGCAAGCGCCTGCGTCGTGCGACCGGCCGCGGCGCGAATGGTGCCGCGATGCAGCGGCAGGAACCAGTCGCTGTCGGGGCTGCGTTGCAGCGCCGTGGCCCAGTGCCCGGCGGCAGTTTCGATCAGTTTTTCGGCTTCGTCGAAGCGGCCACGGCGGCGTGCGTTGTCCGATTTTGCCTGCCACAACGCCGCGCGTGTTTGCAGCGCGGGCGCGTCCACGTCGGCGACCATATCCATGGCCTCACCGAGCATGTGGTCGGAGGCATCGAATTGGCCCAACAGCGAGCGGACGGAGGCGACGTTGAACATCGCGCTGACGATCGAGTCGGGCGACGTACCGGTGATGCCGCGCTTGATTTCCAGCACCGTGTCGAAGGCTTGGGCAGCGCGCGGCATGTCGCCGTCGTTGGCGTAGGCGATGGCAAGATCGGTGCTGACCTTCAGCCGGATGTCGGTGAATTGCGCGTGTTTTGCGAGGTCGCGGTCGAGTGCCTCCAAGGCCTGCCGCGCCTCGGCGTGCTTGCCCAGCCGCTGGTCGAAACGGGCGACATTGCGGCGGGCCTCGAAATCCTTGCGAGAGCCCGGAAGGTGCTGCCGCGACCAATCGGCGGCGCGCCGCGACCAATCGGCAGCCGCTTCGTCCTGTTTGTGCATCCCCTCGATGTCGCCACGGGTCAGCAGCGCTTCCGCGTACAGCTCGGGGAACTGAACGGCAACCGGCTCCAGCAATGCGATGGTCTCGCCGGACAGCGTCACCGCCTCGTCGAACTGGGCGCGCGACATCACCACCCGCGCCAGTGTCAGCAGCATCTCGCCGCGCAGTTCCGCCGACCCGGATGCCGGATCCCGCGCCTTGGCGATGCCGGCGTCGACGATTTGACGCACGCTGGGCATCTGGTCGCGCGGCACGTCGGCGATATCGGCTTCGAACAGGCCGACGACGAAGCGGTTCAATGCACGCTCGCGCGCCAGCGCGCGGTCGGCGTGCTGGCGCGCCGTTTCGGCGGCCAGCGCGGCACGATCCGCTCGCGCTGCTTCGCGGTTGGCGGCAACCACGCCCAGCAGCAGGCTGAGCACAATGGCGGCCAGGGCGGTGGCCGGAATCCAGTGCCGGCGCAGCATTTTCATTGTTTTAGCCAGCGTACCAATGCGCCGCGCATGCACCGGATGGTTGGCCAGCCAACGGCGCAAGTCGGCCACCAACTCGGCCGCCGACGGGTAGCGATTTTCCGGCGACTCGGCGCAGGCCTGGGCCAGAATGGCCTGCAGGTCGCGTGGCACCCGGGTTCCACCGTCGTGGGCAAGTTCCTCGGCGATCCGGCCCAGCGAGTAGACATCGGTAGCCGTGGATACGTCGTGTCCTGCGACCTGCTCCGGCGCGGAGTAGCGCGGGGTGCCCAGTTGCAGCCCCGTGCGCGTGCAATGCTCGTCGTCGACCAGCTTGGCGATGCCGAAATCCAGCAGTTTGAGGGCGCCATCGGCGGTGACGAGAATGTGCTCGGGCTTGAGGTCGCGATGCACGATCAGGGAACGCTGCGCATAGGCGAGGATGTCACCGGCACGGGCGATCAGCTGCATCCGTTCATGCAAGCCCAAACCGGCTTCTCGCGCATGACGATCGATGGCAATGCCGCTGACCGGCTCCATGACTAGGTACGGGATGCCGTCGTCGCTCAAGCCGGCGTCGATCAGGCGCGCGATGCCAGGATGCTCCAGGCGCGCGAGAATCGACTGCTCGCGAAGAAACTGCGTGCGCCCGGCTTCGGTGAACAGCCCGTACTGCATCAGTTTCAGCGCGCCGTCCTGCAGCGGCGGCTCGATACGCTCGGCCGAAAACACTGTTGCCATTCCGCCCTGACCGAGCAAGCCGGTGATGCGCCAGCGCCCGATATGCTTGCCCAACCAGTGCTCGATCGCACTGTCACGCGCGGTCAACAACGCCGCGGCACTCAGTTCGCTGTCCAGCAACAGGTGCGGGGTTTCGGCGTGGGACAACGCCTGATGCAAGCTGGCTTTCAGCTCGGCGTCCAACGCAAGCCCGTCCAGCCAGCCTGCACGAGCATCGGGTGGCATTTCCAGCAACTGGTCAAGCCAGGGAGACAATTCATGCCAGCGCTGGCATGTCGACCTGCTCATCCGGCGCCACCGGGCGCGGCATCCATTGCCAGCAAAATGCGCGCCTTGGCCAAGTCACGCTCCACCGTGCGGTCGGATACATCGAGCACCGTGCCGATTTCCCTGGCGGTCATGCCGGCAAAGAAATGCATTTCCACCACATCCGCCAATCGCTGGTCCCGCTCGCCCAGTCGAGCGAGCGCCGCGTCGAGTGCCACCAGATCGGTCGGCGACAGCCCGGCAAGCTGCTCGACGGCGATCACCCGGTCGTTTGCGCTGCGCTTGGCTGTCGCCAACGCGCGCGCCGCATCGATCAGGATCGAGCGCATGGTGCGGGCCGCATACGCCAGGAACTGCGCGCGACAACGCCAGTCTCCACGGTTCGAGCCAACCAGCTTGAGGTAGGTTTCATTGACCAACACGGTGGTCGAAACATCATCCGGGCGTCCGGTCCGGGCCAGCACGCGACGCGCCTGGGCGCGCAATTCCGCGTAAATCAAGGGAAGCAGTTGGTCGAACGCCGTCTTGTCGCCGTCCGCTGCCCTCTGCATCAGTTGAACGAATCCACGTTCTGGATCGTCCGGGTTTTCCTGGAGGTGGTTGGCATCGGGCGCGTTCATGCCCGCAGTATATCGTTTTGCTCCCTTGCCTCATGCCCGCGCGGGGCCGCGGCGCACATGGGCGACAGCCCGGGTTGGCAGCGTTGCCTTGAAGGCTGCGCCATGTGCGCTATTTGCCCGCCAGCCATCAGTCAACCTTCTGATGTGGCTGGCGGATTCATGAAATAACCTCAGTCTCGACCCGCTTTGTTCCGCCCCCTGCCATGCCCGTATTGGAAACAAGCTCTTTCCTTCCACGTAACGCAAATTTACCTGTTGCCGGTGAAGGTGGACGTGCAGGAGCATGCGAGGCTCCTGGCGCAATATTCGTCGTCAAATGGGGAGAAGAGCATGGTTTCGACAAGAAGCGAGTTCGACAACCGCCGGTTCAGCTGGCGCAGGACCAGTTCGATTGCCTTTTCCGTTGCCTTGCATGCGACTGCCGCCCTGGTCGTGCTGGCGCCGGTGATGCCGCCAGAGGCGAGGGCATTCGTGCCGGATGAAACGACCATCGTCGATATCGTCGAGCGCCCGCCACCGGTGGAAGTGTTGCCGGTGCCGAGGATGCCCGATCC
>CBFGSA010000143.1:0-6494 GCA_965651365.1 uncultured Rhodanobacteraceae bacterium
ACCTTCGGCCACCTGTTCCGCGTCACCACCTTCGGCGAAAGCCACGGGCCGGCGATCGGCTGCGTGATTGATGGCTGCCCGCCGGGGCTGGCCGTCGCGGCGGACGACTTCGTGTCCGACTTGAAGCGGCGTGCCACGGGAGCGTCACGGCACACCTCGCAGCGCCACGAGACGGACGCGGTCGAGATTCTTTCCGGGGTCTACGAAGGCCACACCACCGGCACGCCGATTGCGCTGCTGATCCGCAATGTCGATGCGCGTTCGAAGGATTACAGCGAGATCGCGCGCAGCTTTCGCCCCGGTCATGCCGATTACACCTACTGGCACAAGTACGGCGTCCGTGATCCGCGTGGCGGCGGCCGTTCCTCGGCGCGCGAAACCACGATGCGGGTGGCGGCGGCTGTCATCGCCAAGCGCTGGCTGGCCGCGCAACATGACGTAACGGTACGAGCCTGCCTCGATCGGATCGGCGAGCTGGCACCACGCCGGCACGACTGGGCTGCGGTCGAAACCAATCCGTTCTTCTGGCCCGATGCCGGCATGGTCGGCGAGCTGGAAACCTACATGAAGGCGTTGCGCAAGTCCGGTGATTCGGTTGGTGCACGTGTCAGTGCGGTGGCCGAAGGCGTGCCGCCGGGCTGGGGCGAACCGGTGTACGGCAAGCTGGACGCCGAGCTGGCAGCGGCGATGATGTCGATCAATGCAGTCAAGGGCGTCGAGGTCGGTGCCGGGTTTGAATGCGTGGGCCAGCACGGCAGCGAGCACCGTGACGAGTTGACGCCGGACGGCTTTGCATCCAACCATGCCGGCGGCATTCTTGGCGGCATTTCCAGTGGTCAGCCGGTGCGGGTGCAGGTGGCGTTCAAGCCGACCTCCAGTATCATGGTGCCAGGGCGCAGCGTGGATCTGGACGGGCAGCCGGTGGAATTGGTCACCAGGGGCCGGCATGATCCGTGCGTCGGCATTCGTGCCACGCCGATCGTTGAAGCCATGCTGGCACTGGTCCTGATCGACCAGGCTCTGCGCCATCGTGCCCAGTGCGGCGATGTCGGGTCCAAAAAACCCCGAATCGCCTGAATGTTCGAGGAGCAACAAATTCGATGTCGCAAGACAATGCATTGAGTGTGGTCGTGGTCGGTGCCACGGGCGCGGTGGGGGAAGCACTGCTGGCGATCCTGGCCGAACGCAAGTTTCCGCTTGGCGAACTGGTGCCCCTGGCCAGCAGCCGCAGCGCCGGCAGTGAAGTCACTTTCGGCAGCAAGTCGCTCAAGATAAAAGACCTGGCGACATTTGATTTCGCCGGCATCGACATCGCGTTTTTCTCCGCCGGTGGCGCAGTCAGTCGTGAACATGCGCCGCGTGCGGCAGCGGCAGGCGCGGTGGTCATCGACAATACTTCCGAGTATCGCTACGACGATGACGTGCCGCTGGTGATTCCCGAGGTCAATGCCGAGGCAGCCCGCGAGCGTCCGCGCGGCATCATTGCCAATCCCAACTGTTCGACCATGCAGATGCTGGTGGCCTTGGCACCGATCCACCGTCGTGCCGGCATCGAGCGGATCAACGTGGCCACCTATCAGTCGGTGTCCGGTGCGGGGCGCTCGGGCATGGACGAGTTGGGGCGCCAGACCGCAGCCCTGCTCAATTTCCAGGAAGCCAGGGCGGAAAAGTTCAGTCAGCGCATCGCCTTCAACCTGATTCCGCACATCGATCGTTTCGAGGACAACGGCTACACCCGCGAAGAAATGAAGATGGTGTGGGAGACGCGCAAGATACTCGGCGACGAGTCGATCCAGGTGAACCCGACCGCGGTCCGCGTGCCGGTGTTCTACGGTCACGCCGAGGCGGTGCACATCGAAACGCGCGACAAGCTGGGCGCCGACGAGGCGCGCAAGCTGCTGCAGCAGGCCGAGGGTGTCGAGGTTCTGGATCGGCGCGAGGATGGCGGCTATCCGTCGCCGGCCGTGCATGCGGCTGGCACCGACCCGGTCTACGTGGGCCGGATACGGGATGACATCAGTCATCCGCGTGGCCTGGACCTGTGGATCGTGGCCGACAACATCCGCAAGGGTGCGGCGTTGAATGCGGTGCAAATCGGGGAATGGCTGGTGGTGCATGACCCCGCTTTCAGGCGGAATTCGGGGTGATCGCATGAAATTGTTTGTGTAATATGGACTTGGCTTTGTGTTATAAGGCTGTTTCTAGGGCATCCGTGTGCGGGTGCCGTCAACGGATGTACGTGGGGAATCAACCATGAAGGCTCGCAAGAAACTGGCAGTGACTCTGGCTTTGTTGCTCATGACCAGCGGCAGCGCGTTTGCGCTCGGCCTGGGGCAGATCAAGGTCAAGTCGGCGCTTGATCAACCGTTGCAGGCGGTGATTCCGGTGGTTTCGGCGACGCCGGCCGAATTGCGCGGCCTCAAGGTCACGCTGGCTTCCAGTGAAGATTTCCAGCGTGCCGGCATCAGCCGCGAACGCATCCAGACCCCGCTGGATTTCAAGGTCGAGAAGCGCGACGGCCAGACCGTGATCGTGGTCAGTTCCAAGCAGCCGATCAATGATCCGGCGCTGGATCTGCTGCTGGAGCTGAACTGGTCCAACGGCAAGCTGCTGCGCGAGTTCTCGATTCTGCTCGATCCGGTCGGCATGCCCGCCGCCCGCGCTACCGCGGCGCCCGCCGTGACCGCCGCAGCGACGGAAAAGAAGCCGGCCGCGACGCGCCCGACCCGCAGGTCGGCTGCGGCTGCACCAACGGCAAGGACGGCCACGACGGCCAGCGCCGCCCCCCGCACCTCGCCGGATATCGAGGCCGGCAGCAGCTACACGGTGCGCTCCGGTGACAATGTCTGGTCGATCGCCCAGCGCAGCACGCGCAGCGCCGGCGAAATCAATCGCATGATGGTGGCGATCCAGAACGCCAACCCGGATGCGTTCTACAAGGACAACATCAATGCGCTGAAAAAGGGCGCCGTGCTGCGCATTCCGGAACGCTCGGCGATGGCCCAAGTCAGTGCCGGCGAGGCCCGTGACGAGGTGCGCCGTCAGAACCAGGTCTGGAGCAACCCCGGTGCGGCCAGCCCGAGCATGATGGCCGGTACCAGCCCCGGCTCGAACACCGCTCCACGCACGGGCAGCACCGCGTCCGGCAGCCGGCTTGAACTGGTCCCGCCGAAGAGCGGTACATCAAGCGGTACCGGTCGCAGTGGTGTGGCCGGCGGCAGCGGCGACGCGGCCGTGGCTGGTCTCAAGCAGGACCTGGCCCGCGCCAAGGAGGCCCTGGCCAGCGAAAAGCAGCGCAGCGGCGACATGGCCGCCCGGGTCAAGGATCTGGAAGGCATCCGAGACAACAACAAGCGCTTGCTGAAACTGAAGGACGCGCGGATTGCCGAGTTGCAAGCTGCGCTGGACAAGGCCAATTCGGCCAAGCCCGCTGCAGCAGGCACGGCACCCGCGCTGCAAAAGGACATTTTTGCCCCGGCTGAAGCGGGCAGCGCGGCGACCGCCGCCGTACCGGGCACGGCTGGCGCGGCTGAGGCGAGCTCGGTTGCCGAAACGGCGGAGCTTGCAAGTGCAGCAACGGCACCGGCACCAGCGGGCAGTGTGGCCATGGCGCCTGCCGACACCGCGTCCGCAGCTCCGGCCGCCAGTACCGAAATGGCCGCCGATGCTGCCGTACCGGCTGCAACGGTGCAAAGCCCGGCGACGGAGCCGGAAAGCAAGCCACAGCAGGTGGCCCCCGCGCCTGTGACGGTCAGCGAGCCGTGGTACATGCAGACCTGGGCCTGGATTGTTGGTGGCCTGATCATTCTTGGCCTGCTGCTGCTTGCCTTGGTCAAGCGTCGTGGCGGCGCTGGTGACACACGCAGCGACCGTCTGTCCGATGCCCTTGCCAGCGGGGATGGCGAGCTTGGCCATGAGGATCTGGGCGAAGACAGCGAAGATGAATATGCCTTGCTCGAAGAAATCGAGCAGCACCCGGAGGAACTTTCCTTGCATCTGGAACTTGCCAGCTTGTATTACGCCCATCGTAACGAGGCCAAGTTCGAAGGTGCCGCCGAGGCCATGTACGCCCAGGTGGATGACCCCTCGCAGCCGGAGTGGCAACAGGTACGCGCCATGGGCGAGGAACTGTGCCCCGACCATCCGCTGTTTGCCGAGTTGCACACCGATGGCGGTGCCGTGGAAACCGGCGAGTCCGAGCTCGCCGACCTGGTTGGCGAACACGAGGACAGCCATGTCGATGACGCCGACAAGGGCCAGTCGGCCAGTGGCTACAACTTCGACTTCGATCTGACGCCGGCTGGCGGTGGCTCGGGTCAGGCGTCGCCGGATACTGCAGAAGAGGACGAGGATCTGCTGAGCTTGAGCTCGCTGGCCGGTGTCGGCCCGGACGAGGAGGCGGATGAGTCGTCGCGGGACGAAGAGTTCGATACCGACACTGCTCTGGGTGCGGCCGATCTGGATGATTCGGCGCGCGATGATTACCAGGCGGATGAACCGGCAGCGCCTGCAGACGACACGCCCGTGGCCGAACACGCTCCAGAGGACGAGGCGCCCGCGGACGATGCGGCCGAACAGGAGTTCAGCAGCGATCCGGTCGACACCAAGCTGGATCTGGCACGCGCCTACCAGGACATGGGCGACGAGGAAGGCGCACGCGCCATGCTCGAGGAAGTCCTGCAGGAGGGCAGCACTGCTCAGAAAGACGCGGCGCAGAAACTGCTGGACGATCTGGGCTGAGTTTCGCCTGCGGGCCAGGAAGCCCTGGCCCGCGGCGCGAGCTTGCGTCTGTTTGAATGCGCATCGCCATCGGGATCGAATACGACGGCACCGACTTTTGTGGTTGGCAGCGGTTGAGCCACGCGCCCAGCGTGCAGCAGGCGGTGGAGCAGGCGCTGTCGAAGGTGGCCAATCATCCGCTCGACGTGCATTGCGCCGGTCGCACTGACGCGGGCGTGCACGCGCGCTGCCAGGTGGCGCATTTTGATACCGATGCCGAGCGCAGCCTGCGCGGCTGGGTGCTTGGTGCGTGTTCCAATTTGCCGCAGAGCATCGCGGTGACATGGGCGCAGCCCGTGGCCGAAGACTTCCATGCCCGGCATGTGGCGCGGGCGCGGCGTTACCGTTACACCATCCTCAACCGTGCCATCCGGCCCGCACTGGATGCGCGCTATGTGACCTGGCACCGCGCCCCGCTTGATGCCGGCCGCATGCACGTAGCGGCGCAGGCGCTGCTTGGCGAGCATGATTTTTCCGCGTTCCGGGCCGTGGCCTGCCAGGCACCGCACGCGCGCCGCAACGTACACGAAGTACAGGTACAGCGCGACGGGGACCGCGTCGTGGTCGAGATCCAGGCCAATGCCTTCCTGCATCACATGGTGCGCAATATCGTCGGTTCGCTGCTGCTGGTGGGTGAGGGCGACCAGCCGGTGGCATGGCTGGCCGAATTGCTGGCCGGTCAGGATCGAACCGTGGCCGGGCCGACCGCGCCATCCAGTGGCCTGTGCTTCATCGGCCCGCGCTATCCGCGCCAGTGGGGCCTGCCGGACGAGGTGACGCTATGAGTCCGTTCCGGATCAAGTGCTGCGGCATCACCCGCGTCGAGGACGCGCTGACCGCGGTGGAACTGGGCTTTGATGCCATTGGCCTGGTATTCGCCAGGCGCAGCAAGCGCCTGCTGGACATGCACCAGGCGCGTGCCATCCGCGCCGCCTTGCCCGCTGGAATTGTCGCGGTATGCCTGTTCATGGACAACGCTGCCGCCGAGGTGCGCGATGTGATCGACGCGGTACAGCCGGACATCGCGCAATTCCATGGTCAGGAGTCCGACATCTGGTGCGGACAGTTCGATTGCCGCTACATCAAGGCCGTTGCCATGGGCGAGGGCAGGGCGGCGCTGCCCGAACTGGGTCGCTATCCCGGCGCCGAAGCGCTGCTGCTCGACGGCAACGCGCGTGGCGAGGTGGGTGGGCGCGGCGAGCGTTTTGACTGGTCGCTGGTGGCGGACAATATCGGCCAGCCCTGGATTCTGGCGGGCGGACTGGATCCCGACAACGTGACCGAAGCCATACGCCTGACACGGCCCTGGGGCGTGGATGTGTCCAGTGGCGTGGAGTCCTCGCCCGGGCGCAAGGATGCGGCTAGAATGCGGAGCTTTGTCGCGGCCGTGCGCAGCGTCGCGGCCGACTATCTCACGAGCACTCCATGATCGAAGACTACACAGCCTGGCCCGACGAGCACGGCCGCTTTGGCAACTTTGGCGGCAGCTATGTCGCCGAAACGCTGATGGCGCCACTGGCCGAGCTGAACCAGGCTTGGCAGGCCATGCGTGCCGATCCGGATTTCCGCGCCGAACTGGATCGTGATCTCAAGCACTACGTCGGCCGGCCCAGCCCGATCTATCATGCCGAGCGCCTGTCGCGCGATGTCGGTGGTGCCCAGATCCTGCTCAAGCGCGAGGACCTCAACCACACCGGCGCGCACAAGATCAACAA
>CBFGSA010000144.1:0-6166 GCA_965651365.1 uncultured Rhodanobacteraceae bacterium
TCTGTTCGGTCAGCAGGCCGCCCTGGTCGAAGCCGACATAGCCCGGCGGCGCACCAATCAGGCGCGACACCGAGTGCGCCTCCATGTACTCGGACATATCGAAGCGCACCAGCTCCACACCGAGCTGCAGGGCCAGTTGCCGTGTGACCTCGGTCTTGCCCACACCGGTGGGTCCGGCCAGCAGGAAGCTGCCGATGGGCTTGTCCGGCGTACCCAGACCCGAACGCGCCATCTTGATCGCGCTGGACAGCGCATCGATGGCCGGATCCTGGCCGAACACGACCATTTTCAGATTGCGGTCGAGCTTTTGCAGCACGTCGCGATCCGACGCCGACACCTGCTGCGGCGGCACACGTGCCATGCGCGCCACGATCAGCTGGATTTCCTCGACATCGATGATCTTTTTGCGCTCGCTTTCCTTGAGCAGATTCTGCCGCGCGCCGGCCTCGTCGATCACGTCGATGGCCTTGTCCGGCAGCAGCCGGTCGGGCAGGTGCTTGATCGAAAGATCCACCGCGGCCTGCAGCGCGTCCTCGTTGTAGCCGACGTGATGGTGCTCCTCGAAGCGGCTTTGCAGGCCCTTGAGAATGTCGACGCTCTCGGCCGCGGACGGTTCGACCACGTCAATCTTCTGAAAACGTCGCGCCAGTGCCCGATCCTTCTCGAACACGCCGCGGAATTCCTGGTAGGTGGTCGAGCCGATGCAGCGCAGCTCGCCCGAGGCCAGCATCGGCTTGATCAGGTTGGAGGCGTCCATGGTGCCGCCCGAGGCCGACCCGGCACCGATGATGGTGTGGATTTCGTCGATGAACAGGATCGCGTCTTCCTCTTCCTGCAGTTGCGCGATCACGGCTTTCAGGCGTTTCTCGAAGTCACCGCGGTATTTGGTGCCGGCCACCAGCGCGCCCAGATCAAGCGCCCAGATGGTGGCACCGGACAGCACCTCGGGCACCTCGCCGTCGACGATGCGCTTGGCCAGACCTTCGGCCAGGGCGGTCTTGCCCACACCGGCCTCGCCCACGTACAGCGGGTTGTTCTTGCGCCGGCGGCACAGCACCTGGATGGTGCGCTCGATTTCGAGCTGGCGCCCGATCAGCGGATCAATCCGGCCCTCGAACGCCTGTTCGTTGAGGTTGCTGGCGTATTCAGCCAGCGCATTGGACTTCTGTTCCGGCTCCTCGCTGCCCTTTTCGGTTTCGCTGCTGGCGGTGTTGCCCGGCTCGGCCACGCTGCGCGCGATGCCGTGGGAGACGAAGTTCACCACGTCCAGCCGCGTGATTTCCTGCTGGTGCAGGAAGTACAGCGCATGCGAGTCCTTCTCGCCGAAGATCGCGACCAGCACGTTGGCCCCGGTGACCTCCTTGCGACCCGAAGACTGCACGTGATAGACGGCGCGCTGCAGCACGCGCTGGAAACCCAGGGTCGGTTGGGTGTCGCGCTCGTCGTTGCCTTCGAGCTGCGGCACGGTCTCGGTGATGATGTCACGCAGATCGGTACCCAGCTTGTCCAGATCGGCGCCACAGGCACGCAGCACGGCACTGGCCGAGCTGTTGCCCAGCAGGGCCAGCAGCAGGTGCTCGACGGTCATGAACTCGTGGCGCTGCTCGCGGGCACCCTTGTAGCACTGGCCGATGGTGGCTTCGAGATCTTTGCTGAACATCAGGTTTCTCCGGATACTGCAACTGACTATATGGGGCTACGCTACATCTTTTCCATGGAACACAACAGCGGGTGCTGGTGCACACGTGCATATTCGTTCACCTGCGCGACCTTGGTTTCCGCCACTTCGCGTGAAAAAACGCCGCACACGCCCTTGCCGCGCGTATGCACGTGCAGCATCACCTGCACGGCACGCTCCTGGTTCATGCCGAAAAACGCCCGCAGTATCTCGACCACGAAGTCCATCGGCGTGTAGTCGTCGTTCAGCAGTACGACCTGGAACATCGGCGGCGGCGACAGCTTGGGCCGTGCCGGTGCCACCGCGATGCCGTGCTCGTGCTCCTGGTCATGTCCGGTTTCCTGACTCATGGCTCGATTATAGCTCCCAATACGGGTCTGCAAAGTGGGCTTGCGTGCGCTGCGGAAAGGTCCGAATGCTGGCACAATCATCGCTTTTCAATGCCTGATTCCATGCCCGTCCCAAGCACAAGCGCACGAACCCGGCCATGCAGGTGATCACCGGCATTTCCGGCGGCGTCGACTCGGCCGTGGCCGCCATGCGTCTCAAGCAGGCCGGCCACCAGGTCGAGGGTCTGTTCATGACCAACTGGGAAGAAGGCGACCCGCAAAGCCCCTGCCCGGCCGACCGCGACCGCAAGGACGCCGCCGCCGTGTGCGCCCAGCTCGGCATCCGTTTTCACGCGCGCAATTTTGCTGCCGAGTATCTGCAGCAGGTGTTCGCCCATTTTCTGGACGAATACCGCGCCGGACGCACGCCCAACCCGGACGTGCTGTGCAATCGCGAGATCAAGTTCGCCACCTTTCTGAACGAGGCACGGCAACTGGGTGCGGAAAAGATCGCCACCGGCCATTACGCCCGCGTGGATGAGAAAGACGGGTGCTGGCGCCTGCTGCGCGGCATCGACCACAACAAGGACCAGAGCTACTTCCTGCACACCCTGGGCCAGGAGCAACTGGCCGCCACGCTGTTTCCGCTGGGCGACCTGACCAAGCCCGAAGTGCGCAAGCTGGCGCGCGAGGCTGGCCTGGTGACGCATGCCAAGAAGGATTCTACCGGCATCTGCTTCATCGGCGAGCGTGACTTTCGCGAGTTTCTGGGCCGCTACATCCCGGCCCGGCCGGGGCCGATCGTCGATCCCGACGGCAGGCTTCTGGGGCAACACGATGGCGTGATGTTCTACACCCTCGGACAGCGCCAGGGCCTGGGGCTGGGCGGCCATGCCGGCGGCAGTGGCGAGCCCTGGTATGTGGTGGGCAAGAACATCGAGCGGCGTCAACTGACCGTGGCCCAGGGTCACAGTCATCCGCTGCTGATGTCGCGCAGCCTGGAGGCCGACGAGCTGAGCTGGGTCGCCGGCGTGCCGCCCGCTGCCAGGTTCACCTGCACCGCCAAGACCCGCTACCGCCAGCCGGACCAGGCCTGCCGCGTCAGCTTGAATGGCGATATCGCCACAGTGGAGTTCGAGCGCGATCAGCGCGCCGTCACACCGGGCCAGTCGGTTGTGTTTTACGATAGCGAGGAATGTCTCGGTGGTGGTGTGATCAGGGCCGCCGGGCCCGCCCGCAGCTTGCAAGGAGAAGGTATTTGAACGCCGAACAGATTCTGGCTCTGGCCGGCAGCTTCCAGTCCGCAGCCCTGGTGCAGGGCCTGGCACACGGCCGCGAAGTGGACGAGGCCGCCCAACAGGCCAGTCTGAACAGCGTGTTCCTGATCGATGCCGAAGATGTAGCGGCCGTATTCGGCGGCGTCGCCGGTGTGCGCCCGGGTCTGGAAACCCTGCTGCGCCAGATCGACCAGCCGGGCGACAACACGGAGCTGGTCCGGCTGGTCCTGGGCATGTTGCAACTGGAGCGCAAGCTCGGCAGGCAGCCCGCCTTGAGCCAGCAACTGGTCGAAGGCATCCACAAGGCCGACCGTCAACGCCAGCACTTCGACACCCTGCACCCCACCGTCAGCGCCAGCCTGGGTGACTTGTACGAAAAAACGATTTCGCAGCTGCGCCCGCGCATCATGGTCACCGGCGACCCGCGCCTGCTGCATGAAACGGCACGCGTGGCGCGCATCCGCGCCAATCTGCTGGCCGGCATCCGCGCCGCGGTGTTGTGGCATCAGCTCGGCGGGCGCAAATGGCAATTCCTGCTCCAGCGCAGGCGCATTGCGATGCTAGCACGCGGTCTGCTGAGTCGGCTGACCCTGGATCACGGCGAATGAGCGCTCACGGGGAAACTGGCTACTTCACGCTGGGCCGGCTGCTGCTGGCCACGCTACCGTTTGCGGCTGCCGGTGTGCACGCGCAAAACCTCGATCCGATGGATATTCGCGCCTGCACCACGATCGAAATCGATTCGCAGCGTCTGGCCTGCTACGACCGCGTGACCGGCCACGACACCCTGCCCGAGGCCGAGCAGCAGCATGCCGATACCAGCAAGTCGGGCAAGAGCTCCCTGCCCGGCCTGCTCGGCAATGACCTCAAGCAAAACACGCAAGTCGAGCCGCCGCCGCTGGAACATTCACTGCTCGACAGCCGCTGGGAACTGGACCCGGCACGCAAGCTGGGCACCCTCAATATCCGCGGCTACAAACCGGTATTCGCCGAACCGGTGTTCATCACCAGCCGGGCCAACCAGACGCCTTCGAGCCCCAATCCCGACAACACCGTCACCCAGCCACTGGGCCTGGACAAGCACGAGGCCAAGTTCCAGATCAGCTTCAAGACCAAGCTGGCCCAGGGCCTGTTTGGCGGGCATGGCGACATCTGGGTTGCCTACACCCAATCCTCGCGCTGGCAGGTATACAACGATGCGCTGTCGCGCCCGTTCCGGGAAACCGACTACGAGCCCGAAGCCATGCTGCTGTTCGACACCGACATGCCGCTGTTCGGCTGGCATCTGCGCATGCTGGGCGTGGGGCTCAACCACCAGTCCAACGGCCGCTCCGACCCACTGTCGCGAAGCTGGAACCGGATCATCGGCCGCATCGGCCTGGAGCGGGACAACTGGACGGTGATGTGGCGTCCCTGGCTGCGCCTGCCAGAACGGCGCCATGACGACGACAACCCCGACATCACCCAATACATGGGCCGCGGCGACCTGCAGATCATCCACGAGCGGAATGAACAGGAGTTCACCCTGATGCTCCGGCGCAGCCTGTCCACCGGCCGTGGTGCCCAGCGTTTCACCTGGAGCTTTCCCGTCAACCGCGGCGTGCGCGGCTACATGGAACTGTTCAACGGCTACGGTGAAAGCCTGATCGACTACAACCAACACGCCAGCTATTTTGGCCTCGGTGTGACCCTGCTCGACTGGTATTGAGAACCTTTCCGCAAGCATCGCTTTCGCAAGCCATTTCTTTGACTTGCTGTCACTCTGCGCGCAGTGACCTCGGACTTGAGCCGGGGGAGCGGAGTCGCGGAATCTGCACTCGCGTTTTCGAAACCGCCTGCATATGATGAGCCAAGATCCTGCGACGGCGGTCACCGGGACTCCCTTGCGCAGGGTGCGAGTTCATTGGCCGGCACGAGCGCCGCAAAATTGGCCATTTGGGGTCCATCTGGGCGATAATGGGCGGCTATCCAATCAGGGCACGCGCCCGGAGTGGTTCACCGCACCGGCAGCGACGCCCGACCGCGCGCCGATGTGCCGGCGCACCCACAAGGAGCCATCATGAAAGATTCCTTCTCCGCACGAGACACCCTCGACGTCAACGGCAAGACCTACCAGATCGCCAGCCTGGCCAAGCTGGGCCGTAAATTCGATCTCAAGCGTCTGCCCTATTCGATGAAGATCCTGCTGGAGAATCTGCTCCGGCGCGAGGACGGCAGCGATGTCACGGCGAAGGAAATCGAGGCGATCGCCAACTGGAACCCGAAGGCCGAGCCGGACACCGAAATCGCCTTCATGCCGGCGCGCGTGGTGCTGCAGGACTTCACCGGCGTACCGGCCGTGGTCGACCTGGCCGCGATGCGCGATGCCATGAACGCCCTGGGTGGAGATCCAGCCAAAATCAATCCGCTGTCACCGGCTGAACTGGTGATCGACCACTCGGTGCAGGTGGACGTGTTTGGCGAAGCCGATGCGCTGGCAGAGAACTCGCGCATCGAGTTCGAGCGCAACCAGGAACGCTACGGTTTCCTGCACTGGGGCAAGAAGGCGTTTGAAAACTTCAAGGTCGTGCCGCCGGCCACTGGCATCGTGCACCAGGTCAACCTGGAATACCTGGGCCGCGTGGTGATGGGCAGCGAAGTCGATGGCGAGAACTGGGCCTGGCCGGATACGCTGGTCGGCACCGACTCGCACACCACCATGATCAACGGCCTCGGCGTGCTGGGCTGGGGCGTGGGCGGCATCGAGGCCGAGGCCGCAATGCTGGGCCAACCGCTGTCGATGCTGATTCCGCAGGTGGTCGGCTTCAAGCTCTCCGGCCAACTGCCTGAAGGCGCCACCGCCACCGACCTGGTGCTGACCGTGACCGAGATGCTGCGCAAGC
>CBFGSA010000145.1:0-6158 GCA_965651365.1 uncultured Rhodanobacteraceae bacterium
GGCCCAGCGGGCTGTACAAGCCACTGAAGTAGCCGCGATTCTCGTCAGCCAGGGGTGGATCCTCTGGGTTTGCTCAAGTTGAGCTTCATGGTTTCGCTCACATCTGCACAAAGCGCACCGTGGCGCCGCTGGTGGCCAGAGCGTCCACAACGCGCTGCTGGTCGGCCTTGTCGCCGATGAACAGCACGATCACGCCCTTGAAGGCGCTTTTCTCGGCGCCCTGGAAGGCGTCAATGATGAATTGCGCCGTGGTGGCCGAATCGGGACCGCCGAAGGCCATCAGGTTGCCGGGCAGCACGGTGCGCGCCACGACATCCTGCACGTTGCTGAGCTGGTTCATGCGCTGCGACAGGGCTTCATCGCTGTCGCCAGAGGGAATGAAATAGAGGTAGGGGCGCTTGGCGGTCATGCCGTCAAGATGCTGCTTGACGATGGCGACCAGGTAGTTTTTCCAGCCGGCCTTGTCGGTCGGGCTGGCCGGCTTGGTCGGCATGACCTCCTGGGTCTGGGTGTTTTCCTGCTTGTTGCAGGCGCTCAGACCGAAGGCGGTAGCAAGGCCGAGGGCGGCCACGAAGATCAGTTTGCGCATTGTCATGCCCCTTGTTTGGATGATTCGGATGCCTGCCAGCGTTGCCTGAGGGCGTGCTGGACAGCCGGGTGAACGAAGCCGGAAACATCGCCGCCGAGGCGCGAGATTTCACGGACCAGTGAAGATGATATGAAACTGTACTGCTCCGCGGGCGTCAGGAAAAGCGTCTCGGCCTGCGGAATCAGGTGCCGGTTCATGCTGGCAAGCTGGAATTCGTACTCGAAATCCGACACCGCGCGCAGCCCGCGCAGGATCACGCCGGCACCGATTTCCTGCACAAAATGCGCCAGCAGGGAGTTGAATCCGCGCACCTCGACATTGTCGTGATCGGCCAGCGCCAAGCGCGCCAGTTCGATGCGTTCATCCAGTTCGAACGCCGGATTCTTGCCGGCACTTTGCGCCACCGCGACCACGATCTTGTCAAAAAGCGGCGCTGCGCGAGCCACCAGATCACCGTGCCCCAGGGTGATCGGGTCGAAGGTGCCGGGGTAGACGGCAATGCGTTTCGCGGAGGAGCTCATGTGCGGATCGGGTCGGGCGGAAGTCGCTGATACAAAGTGTAACCCAGAGCGCCGGCGCGGCCCTGACGGTGCACGCTCCAGTTGGCCGGAACCTGTGCTGCGCGGCCGGCCGGCAGTTCCACATGGATCATCGCTGCCGGCGCCAGCCAGCCGCCGCTCTCCAGGTCGCGCGCGGCCTGCGGCGCCAGGTCGTGCGCGAAGGGCGGGTCCATGAACACCAGATCGAAAGTGGGGGAATCAGGCTGACGTGCCTGCCCCAGCCAGGCCAGTGCATCGGCACACACGACTTCGGCATTGTCGACCTTGAGCCGTGCGATATTGGCGCGCAGCAGTTCGGCCAGCCTGCGCTCGCGTTCGATTGCAAGCAGCGAGGCCGCGCCGCGCGACATCGCCTCGATGCCGTTGGCTCCGCTGCCGGCAAAAAGATCCAGGCAGCGCGCACCGTCGACGACCGGCTGCAACCAGTTGAACAGCGTCTCGCGCACGCGATCGGGCGTCGGCCGCAAGCCCTCGGAGCGTGGCACGTCGATTTTCGAGCCGCGCAGGGAGCCTGCAATGATGCGGATGCGACCCGGCCGCGGCATCGGCGGGGAGCTTGAATGTGCCTTCATCCGTTCAGCGGTTTTTCGGGTGTGGGTGATAGCATGGGCGGTCATTGTCCACTCCCGCCCCGTACATGCTCAAGTTCTTTCGCAAGAAGTCTGCGCCCGACCAGCCGGTCGAGGATTCCGCGGCCCCCGCTACGATCGCCGAGGAGCCTGTCGATGACACGCCAACTGGCAAGCGCGACGCCGCAGCGGCCGGGGCGGAATCAGCCCCTCGCGGCTGGCGCCAGCGCCTGTCGGGCAGTGCCCTGGCGCGCGGCATGGGCGGCCTGTTCGAGCGCAACCCGAAGCTTGATGACGCGCTGCTGGATGACCTGGAAACCGTTCTGATCACGGCCGATGTCGGCATCGAAACCAGCACTGCAGTATGCGAGGAGCTGCGTCGGCGCATGCACAAGCGCGAATTTGCCGATGCGGCGGCATTGCGCCAGGCGCTGCGCGACATGCTGGTGCAGCGCCTGGAGCAGGTTCAGCAGCCGCTGGACATTTCAGGCGCCACGCCGTTCGTGCTGATGGTGGTCGGCATCAATGGCGTGGGCAAGACCACCACCATCGGCAAGCTGGCCCGGCATGCCCGCGATGAAGGCCTGGCCGTCATGCTGGCGGCCGGGGATACCTTTCGTGCCGCCGCGGTCGAGCAGCTCAAGGTCTGGGGTGAGCGCAACGGTGTGCCGGTGGTGGCCCAGGGCCAGGGCAGTGATTCGGCCAGCGTGATTTTCGATGCCGTGCAGTCGGCCCGCGCGCGCGGCGCCGATCTGTTGATCGCCGACACCGCCGGGCGCTTGCATACCCAGGCCGGCCTGATGGGCGAGCTGGGCAAGATCGCGCGGGTGATCAGGAAAATCGACGCTGACGCGCCGCACGAGGTCTTGATGGTGATCGATGGCGGCACCGGCCAGAACGCCATCAGCCAGGTGCGCCAGTTCCGTGACATGGTGAACGTCAGCGGGCTGGTGGTCACCAAGCTCGACGGGACCGCCAAGGGCGGTGTCGTGTTTGCCCTGGCCAGCGAGTTCGGTTTGCCGATCCGCTTCATTGGCCTGGGCGAGGGTATTGATGATTTGCGGGTGTTTGACGCGCGCCGCTTCGTCAACGGCCTGCTGCCCGAAGGCGTGGCATGAATTCGGTGCCCACAGCGCGGGATTGAAGCATGGTACGCAGGCGCCTTCTCATCGTGGTGCTGCTGGTGCTGGTCGTGTTGCTGGTGGTTGGTGTAATAGCGGTTCGCAGCCTGCTCAGCCCCGAGCGCTTCACCGCCTTGCTGCGCGATCAGGCGCACGCACAAGGCCTGCAGATCCAGCTTGCCGGCCCGGCCAGTCCCAGCCTGTGGCCGCATCTTGCGGTGCGCCTGAACGACGTGCACCTGCGGCGAGAAGGCGTTGACGCCCCCATGCTGACTGCCGACGAAGCATTTCTGGTGGTGCCCTGGAGCGGCCTGCTAGGCGACGATGTGCGCATCGAGAAGCTGCAGATCAACGCTCCGGTCATTGATCTGGAGCAGGTCCGGGCGTGGTTGGCAGAACGGGAGCAAAGGCCGGGCCAGACCTCCGGCGTGCAACTGCCGACTGTCGAGGCAGGAATGCACGTGAGCAATGCCACCTTGCTACAGGGGCGCAAGCTGTTGCTGAAATCGCTGAACCTGGTGACCGGCAAGTTCAAGCCCGGCCAGCCATTTTCTCTTGATATCAAGGCGCTGGATAAAGAGAACAGGCCGCTGGCGCTGACCATCGACACGGTACCGACACAGATCGGCGAGTCGATTGCGCTCAATCCGCTCAAGTTGTATCTGGCCGCCGGTGCGCCGCCATCGCTGCGGCTGCAGGGCAGGCTGCGCTGGTCAGGCGGCTCGCAACTCGCCGGTGCCCTGCAGGGTACGCTGCAGCTTGCGCAAGCCGAATACGCCAGCAGCATCGAGACCCAAGCCACACCGGAGGGCGGCATGCGCTTGCATGTTTTGCTCGACGGCAAGGGCAGCCACATGGATTTGTCGCTTGAGCCCGACAAGGCCTGGCGGTGGTGGCAGCAGATCAGCGCAGACGACGGCAGCTCCGTTTCCCTGCCTCCGATACGTGGCAGCATGACGGCAGAGAAAGTCGAGCTGGGCGACCTGAAGATCCGTGGTTTGCATGTTCAAAGCGACCCGCTCGCGCCCGCGGCAACGGCAGATCGGCCCGCGGCTGCGGCTTCCATCACCAGCCCGTGAGCGAGCTGGCACCCAGGCTCCTCGTTTGGCATGCGCGTCACGGCCGGCATGATCTGCCGTGGCAGCATCCGCGGTCGCCATATCGGGTGTGGTTGTCCGAAATCATGCTGCAGCAGACCCAGGTGGCCACGGTCATTGCGTATTTCGAGCGCTTCGTTGGCCGGCTGCCGAGTCTGGCCGATCTGGCCGCAGCCGACGAAGACACGGTGCTCGGCCTGTGGTCCGGCCTCGGCTACTACCGGCGGGCCCGCAACCTGCATCGTGCCGCGCGCTTGTGCACGGAACGGCACGGCAATTCGCTGCCGCGGGACTTCGATGCGCTGATGGCCTTGCCCGGCATTGGCCGCTCCACCGCCGGCGCGATCATGGCACAGGCCTTTGATGAACCCTTTGCCATTCTCGACGGCAATGCCAAACGGGTGCTTGCGCGTCATTTCGCCGTGCCCGGCTGGACCGGTGAAGCCCGGGTGGGCAAGCGCCTGTGGCAGCTTGCCGAAGCGCAGACTCCGGCCGGAAATGTCGCCGACTACACCCAGGCCATCATGGATCTGGGCGCCACCGTGTGCACACGCCACAGGCCGCAGTGCGATCTTTGCCCGCTGGCCGATACCTGCCGGGCACTGGCCCGCGGCCTGACTGCGGAATTGCCGACGCCACGTCCGCGCAAGGCGGTTCCCCGGCGCAGCACATGGATGCTGATATTGCGCGACAGCAAGGGCCGGGTGCTGCTGCAACGGCGCGATGGGCATGGCGTGTGGCCGGGCTTGTGGAGTTTGCCGGAATCGGACGGCCGGGCCGCAGCAGGGCGGCTCGCCAATCGGCTGGCGAAAGGGCCAGGTCGTGCACGTACGCTGGCGCCTGTGCAGCATGCCTTCAGCCACTACCGCCTCAAGATCCAGCCCTTGCTGTGGGACAATGTAGAAGCCGCGCGCCGGATCAGCGACAACGACGAACTGCGCTGGCGCGGGTCGGAAGACCTGGCTGAAGCCGGCCTGCCGGCACCGGTGCGGCGCATACTCGACACTCTGGAGCCACAATGACACGCATGGTGCACTGCGCGCGCTTGCAGCGCGAAGCCGAAGGACTCGATTTTGCCCCGTGGCCGGGCGAACTGGGCCAGCGCATCTACCGCGAAATATCGAAACAGGCATGGCAGGAGTGGCTGGCCCACCAAACCATGCTGATCAATGAAAACCGCCTCAGCCCGATGGACCCGGCAGCGCGGCGCTTTCTGACCGGACAAATGGAGCAGTTTCTGTTCGGCGATGGTGCCGAACGGCCACCAGGCTACGTCGCGCAGGAAGACTCGAATTCCTGACCAGATTGCCGTGCACTAGGCGGAATTGCTACAGGTCCGCGCGGCGCGAAGCGTCCCCACTCGTCATTCTGCGCGGAGCGAAGCGCAGTCGCAGAATCCAGTGTGTGGCCCCCGGCAATGGATTCTGCGACTCCACTCGCTGCGCTCGCTCCGCGCAGTGTGACGTTTTTTGACGCTGGAGCCTGCCCCCTGAGTCAGGGGGCAATTCGTGCGCAGCACGAATGGGGGTGTGGGGAAGCATGTCGGGGCCCGGAACTTTGCGCAGCAAAGTTTTGGGGATAGACATGCGCAGCATGGCTATCGGCCGAAGCCAGCCGTGCGCGGCGAACAGCAACTGTTTCAGTCAGATTCCGGCGTGCCATTCCTTTTCGCGCTGCGGTACCTGCGCATGGCGTGGTAGTCGACCGGGCGGATCGATTCGACCATGCAGCGGTCGTTGCCAAAACGGACGGTGCCGAATTTCTGCGTGAAAATGTTGGTCGGCGAGCCACTGAGACTGATTGCATTGGCGTAGTTGAAGTCGCTGCAGGGCTCGCGCACCTTGATCAGGTAGACCTTGTTCGGGCCGACCCACACGGCAACCGTATGATCGGCCAGGGTTTCGAAGCCGGTTAGCTGAAAATAATGGAACTCCGCCACCGGTGCGCCGGCGAACTTTTCGAACGTGGCCAGGCGATCGGCACGGGAAGCCTGTGCAGGTGCTACTGCGGCCATCAGAATGGCAGGCAGCGCGGCGATTGCAATTTTTCGGAATATGCCGTGCATGATGTTCTCCGAGTGTCCGGTTTTCATGGTAACGCTGCCAACCGGCCCAGGTTGACCGCCGGTTAACCCGGATTATTCATGAGCGTCCGTAGCGAGCTGGCTCAAGGGCATGTCCGGCGCGGGTTTCGCGACCGAGGGGCGCGCAGGCGTAGCCGAC
>CBFGSA010000146.1:0-6122 GCA_965651365.1 uncultured Rhodanobacteraceae bacterium
GGGCCCAACTACCAGAATTTGTAGTGCGCGCCGGGAACCGGGAATCGGGAATCGGGAATCGGGAATGGGGAATGTAGGGTGGGCAGGCTTCATCTGCCCACCGCAGCGAAACAGCTCGAAAGTGCACGAACGACCGCGTGGGCACGCTGCGCTTTGCCCACCCTACCGCAACGCAGGTTGGGGTGAGCGACGCGAACCCCAACGCTGCGCGAAATGACGTGCTGCCGCGCTGTTGGGTTTCGCCTGCGGCTCAACCCAACCTGCACAAGCGGAATGCCTCGAACATCGCAAACCACCCCTCAACAGCGTCATCCAGGGGCTGCGCACAGCGCAGAACCCGGGATCCATTTTGAACAATGCCGCGTGGGCACGCTGCGCTTTGCCCACCCTGCGTGACTGCCAACCCCGCCACATTCCACAGTGAAGGCACTTGCATGCTGGGTTGCTTGAAACGAGGATGGTCACTGATCCTTGCGGTGGAAGGTTCGCTCATGTACCGGTTTGCGCGATTTGCCCTGCATCTTTTGACGCTGCTCGGTTTGCTGCTGCCGACGCTGGCGGCAGCGGCTCCGCCAGCGCGCGAGCCGCCACGCTTTCCACCCGGTGCGATCTGGTACCAGGACATTTCCGGGCTTGCTGCCGACCCCGACTCGGCGGCAATGATTGGTGCCAGCGTCGGCTGGGGTACCGGCGGTGCCGGCAACACCAACTTTCAGATCGACTTCTCGATGCATGTCGTGTACAGCTCCTGGGGCAGCACCACGACCCAGCCGCTGGTGCCGCGCAGTGGCTATTATCTGCCCGACTGCGATACGGGCCTGTCGGTGCCGCTGCCGGCAACGGGCGCCATCGAGGGCTCGGGCAACTATCAGTGCAGCGGCGGCGATTGCCATCTGCTGGTGGTCAACGGCGACACGCTGTACGAATCCTGGCTCAGCAACGTCAACAGCGCCGGCATCCAGTCGCAGTGCATGGTGGCCTGGCATCTCAATCGTGTGTATCCGCCCGACGGGCGCGGCGAGCAGTGCACCAGTGCCGATGCGGCCGGTTTTCCGATTTCGCCATTGTTGTTCAATCCCGATGAGGTGTACGCGGCCATGCAGGTGCCCAATGGAAACCTTGGCCATGCGATCCGCTTCATCCTGCCCAATGCGCGCATGCGCGCCGACCGCTACGTGCACCCCGCCAGCCACGCCGGCGGACCGTCCGGCCCGGCCAACGCGATTCCCTACGGGGCGCGCCTGCGCCTCCAATCCGGATTCGACACCAGCAGCTACAGTACCGCGGCCCAGGTGATCCTGCGCACACTGAAACGCTACGGCATGTTTCTGGCCGACGGCGGCAACATCCCGCTGACTGCCGATGACGGCCTGTTCACCACCCACCAGTGGACCGACAGCAATATCGATCTGGATTCGCACTCGCTGTTCGGGGTCAGCATGGACGACTTCGAGGTGATGCCGATCGGCACCGCGATCGTGAAAACAGACGACTGCATGCGCAATCCCGACGATACCATCTACGCCGACGGCTTCAACTGGTAGCTACTCGAACGGATCACAGAAGATCACGTCGTCAAACAGAATGTAGGCGTGGCCGACCTGGGCATCGGTGCCGTAGTCGGCCAGCGGATCGCCGATCACCGCCACGCCGGCGGACCAGTCCAGCGCATAGCCGTAGTTGCTCTTGAAGTTGTTGCTCTGCGAATAGAACTTCTGGGCCTGGCCCCAGTTGTGATTGCCGCCGGTCTGCTGGTGGTAGACATATACCGCGCCGGTGACGTTTTCGACGCCATTGGCCTCCGGAGCACCAACCAGCAGCTCGTTGCTGTGCAGATGCACACTGGAAATGACGGCACCACCGGCACCCATGTCGTCCGGCTCCAGATCGACGATCTGGCCCCAAAGGTTGGCACCGCCGGTATCGCGACCGAACAGGAACACGTGCCCGTCCTGCTCACTGTTGGCCACCGCGATGGTCTCGCCGCGGGTCTGGTCGTCCGAGCCCCAGATGCTGATCGCCGAACCGAAGCGCTTGATCCCGGCCGGGCTGGCCAGGGTCGTGACCAGGCCCCACTGGCCAGGCCCGCCCTGATCGCGCGCGTACACGTACACGCGGCCACGCGCGAAGCTGTCGGTGGGTGCCTTGTAATCGGGATCGCTGACCACGGCTATATCGCCGTACAGCGTGACCCGGGTCGCATAGGAAACACTGTTGGCCAGATCAACCGCCGGCGGCAGCAGGGTCGCCACTGCGAAAAAACCTGCATTGGCACTGGCGCGCTCCAGGATCACGGCGCGGCCATCCCCGGCGCTGGTGTCGCCGGCCACGATGCGGTTGCGGTGGATGTCCAGGCTTTCACCGAAATCACGGAAGCCCTGGGCATAGTCGGCATAGATCGATTGCGCGACGCCCCAGGCATTGGCGCCACCGTGATCGCGCTTGAATACATGCACCGCACCGGCACTGTTGCCACCGGCTTGCTGGGCATTGCGCGCGCCCGCGATCAGGGTGTCCCCGTCCATGGCCAGAACCTCGCCGAAGTGATCGATGCTCCGGGCTGCGCCCGGCTCGGCCAGACGCTTCAGGTACGACCACTGCGCCGGCGTGGCACCGCGCTGATAGAGGTAGACGTGATGCTTGCTGCTTCCGGTGGTACCCACCATGCCGTAGGCCACGACCTCGCCACTGGTGGCCACGGCAAAGCCACCCTTGTCGCCGGGGCCATCGGCCGCCGGGTCGGAATCGACGTGACTGAAATCGAGCTGGTCGGCAAACAGGTCCGGCGGACAGGCGGCCAGCGCCGGCATGGCGAAAGCCAGCCCGGACGCCAGCAAAAGCCGGCTGGCGCTGGGTGGCAAGCGTGTTGTCAGATGCATTTTCGGGCTCCATAACGGGAAGAACTCCCTGATCTATCGGATTCGGCAGGCAAATCCGGGCAATGAATTACAATTTGCTGGTGTTGCGGGCATGGGAGCCGCACTTTGGATGGCCTGACGCAAGCCGAGTACGCACGCATCGAAACGGCATTTCATGCCGTGCTCGAGGCGCCCGAAGCCCAGTGCGATGCGCTGCTGCAGCGGCTGCTTGAGGGCCAGCCACGGCTGATCGATGCCGTGCGACAGCTGCTCCAGGCCCGGCCGGGCCGCTCGAATCTGGACCGCCCGGTGTTCTCCGGGGACAGCGCAAGCAAGCCATCCGACCGCGCCGACAAGGCAGCCGACAGCAGCCTGCCGCCCGGCTCGACGATCGGCGCCTGGACCGTGGTCAAGCTGCTGGCACGCGGCGGCATGAGCCGGGTCTACCTGGTGCAGCGTTCGATCGATGGCGCGACCCAGCAGGCAGCGCTGAAGCTGATTTCCGCCGATGCCGACCCGCAGCGTTTCGCCCTCGAACGGCGCGTCCTGGCCAGGCTGGAACACCCTGGCATTGCACGCCTGATTGACGGCGGCATCAGCGACGACGGTCGCCCGTGGCTGGCCAGCGAGTATGTCTCCGGCCAGACCCTGCTCGACTACTGCGAAGCCAGGCGCGCGGATCTGCGCCAGCGCATCCGCCTGCTGGTCGAAGTGGCCGAGGCCGTCGCCTACGCCCATGCACACCTGGTCGTGCACCGCGACATCAAGCCGGCCAACATCCTGATCAGTGAGGACGGCCATGCCAAGCTGGTGGATTTCGGCATTGCCAAGCTGCTGGAAGACGATGCTGCTGCCGGTACCCGCACCGGCACCGCGCTGATGACACCGCAGTATGCCGCGCCGGAACAGGTGCTCGGCTTGCCCGTCACCGTGCAGACCGATGTGCACGCGCTGGGCCTGCTGGCATGCGAAGTCCTCAGTGGCTGCAATCCGTTCGCCCGTCCCGGCGACCCGGCGCTGAAGGTGAGCCGTGCCATTGCCGAGTTGGAGCCGGCACCGCCGAGCGCCTTGTGTGCGCAGCCCGCATTGGCGCGTCGCCTGCGCGGCGATGTGGACGCGATCGTGCTCAAGGCCATGCGCAAGTCGCCCGCGCAACGCTACCCCACGGCGGCCAGCGTTGCCGCCGATCTGCGCCAGTTTCTGGCCGGCGACACCGTGGCCGCGCGCCGCGGCAGCCGCGGCTATCGTCTGCGCTCCCTGGTCCGGCGCTACCGCTGGGCGCTGGCGGTTGCCGTGGTGGTTCTGGGCCTGGTGGTTGCCGAAGTGTCGATGCGGATGCAGCAGCTTACTACCGAGCGCGACCGCGCGACCGCCGTGGCCGGTTTCCTGCGTGGCCTGGTTTCAGACCTCGATCCCGGCGTGCGCAACACACGCGATGCGCACAAGCTGACCGTGGTCGAGGTGCTCGACACCGGTCGTCAGCGTCTCGCGCATGAACGGCTGAATCCGGCCCTGAAGGCCCAGCTTCTGGTGCAACTGGCGCAATCCTATGGTGACCTGTTTCAGTGGCAGCGCAGCGAGGCGACGGCGCGCGAGGCGACCCGTCTGGTACGCACACATGCACTGGCGGCCGGTCTCGGGCTTGAAGCAAAGATGGCGCAGGCCCGCGCACTGGCCGGCCAGCAGCGTCACGCCGAGGCCGAAGCCATCTACCGCGCCTTGCTCGCCGATGACGCCGACGACGACCGTCAGCGCGGCATGGTGCTTTCGGGCTACGGCGCGCAGCTTTTCATGCAGGGCCGCAGCCGCGAAGCCGTGCAACAACTGCGCGATGCGAGCCGACTGCTGCGCCGCGCTGGCGACAACGCGACATTGACCGGAACCTTGCGCCTGCTGGCCAACGCCGAGGACCGCATGGGCCACGCAGACCAGGCATTGGCGGCGGCACACGAGGCACTGGACATGACCGATGCCGCCTTTCCCGGCAACCAGGTGGCGCTGGCCCTGAGCGAAACCGCGTACGCTGACATCCTGGGCAAGCGCCAGCCGCAAGCCGCCGAGCCGATCCTTGCACGCGCATTGCAGCGCTTCAGGCGCGTTCTCGGAGACGACAACCATAACACCCGCAGCGCCGAAAACAATCATGCGCTGTTGCTTTGGCGCCTGCATCGCCATGCAGAAGCCGAGGCCAGCTTGCGCAACAACATCCGTCACCAGGCCGCGGTCATGGGCGAGCGCAGCCTGGAAGTCGGCCGTGGCCTGCAGAATCTGGCGGCACTGCAATATGAGCGCGGCAAGCATGCCGACAGCGTGCGCACCGCGCAGCAGGCTCTGACCATCCTCGATGCGACACTGCCGGCCGGACACCTGCAGCGCGCCTTCCCGCACCTGACCATGGCCGGTGCACAACTGGCACTGGAGCAGGCCGCTGCAGCGCAAGCCAGCCTGACCGCCGCCGAGCGCATTCTGGCCCCGGCTCTGCCCGCCAATGCCTTGCCACGTAAGGTGCTGCGCGCGCGCCAGGCCATGGCCCTGGCCGCCACCGGCGACTGCGCGCGCGCCCTGCCCCTGCTGGATACCGCCAGGCGTGATCTGGGCAGCGCCGCAGATCGCTACGCGCCCGAATTCACGCGGGCCAGGACATACTGCGAGGCAGACACAAGGCATGAATGAACCAGGCGACCGGAGCTTTGATTCCGGCCTGGATGCCGCAGGCCTGGGCTCGCTGCTGGACAGCGAAGATCGGCAGCTTTTGTATGCCGAGCTGAAAGCCGCCGCGCGCCGCCAACGACATGCCATCGGTGCGCCACGCGGCCTTGAGACCACCGCGCTGGTGCACGAAACCTGGCTGCGTCTGCGTGACAATGGGACCTTCCGCGATCGCAGCCACTTCATGGCCAGTGCCGCGGTGGCGATGCGCTACGTGGTGATCGACCACATCCGCGCCGTCACCGCCGAAAAACGCAGCTCGCCCGCACCTGAAACCCTCGCCGATGCCGGACTGGCGAGCCAGATCAACCCCGAGCGCCACAACGAAATCCTCGCCGTACACAGCGCTCTGCAAGACCTGGGCCGGATCAAGCCGCGCTGCGTGCAGGTCATCGAATGCCGCTATTTCGCCGGCTACACCGACGCCGAAACCTCGCTTGCGCTGGACATCGACGAGCGGACCGTGCGCCGCGACTGGGAATTCGCCCGCGCCTGGCTGCGCAGCCGCCTGGCGAGCACCGGATAGCTTAAGGTCATCCTGGGGCTGCGCGCAGC
>CBFGSA010000147.1:0-6062 GCA_965651365.1 uncultured Rhodanobacteraceae bacterium
GTCGCCACGGTGGGCAGGTGAAGCCAGCCCACCCTACCGCACTCGCGCCTCATCGAAAGCGCGGATGCAGATATCCATGCCCACTCCACGCGTCTCGCAGCGCTCGGCCCCGGAATTACGCCAAAGTACGGACTCCGCCGCTTCCCGCTTACGGCTTTCCGCTCCCCGCTCCCCGCTTACGCTTGCGCGGCAAGGCGCTCCTGGTGTTCGACCGGCGGGTAGTAGGCGAAGATGCTGGTGGGTGAGCCGAGAAAATCGGTTTCCTCGACACGTTCGCCGTGCAGCCGCTGCACCACGCCCAGCGAGGCGTCGTTGCCCTTGCGGATCAGGCTGATCACGCGCGGCAGCTTGAGTGTGTCCCAGGCAAAGTCCAGCGCAGCCTGCGAGGCTTCGGTGGCGTAGCCATGGTGACGATGCTGGCGCACCAGCATCCAGCCCAGTTCCACGCCGGGCCAGCCTTCCGGTCGCATCAAGCCGGCGCGCCCCACAAAAACCCGGTCGCTGGCCCGCTCCAGCGCCCACATGCCATGGCCGCGCAGTGCCCAGTGGCCCATCAGCATGGCCATCGAGCGCCAGGCGTACATCCGGTCCAGCGGCTCGCCGCTGCCGACAAAACGGGTCGACTCCGGATCGGCCAGCATTGCCGCGTAGTCGTCGAAATGGCGTTCCGCGAACGGCACCAGACGCAGGCGTTCGGTTTCAATGTCGGGAATTTCGTACATGGCAGTTCAGCCCCGGTTGCTGATGCAATCAGCAGTTCAGGGCTGCGAATCAAGGTGGAATGCGCCCATTGTCGGCACTTGCGTTGCCAGTTGCAAGCGTCCATCGAGCGCAAAAATCGGCCGGAATCGGCGAACCGATTCCGGCCTGCGAGGGACATCCCTGTCCGTGGCATCCTGCCTGGCTGGTCATCCCTGACCCAGCGCGTCCTGCGCTTGGCACATTCCTGTGCGCGTTTCGTCCTGATCGGGTGCGTCCTGCACCCGGGTGCACATCCTTGTGCGTTGGTTCGTCCTTTTGGACCTACTTGCCGGATACCCTGATGGCGTCCTTGTTGTGGGCGATGGTGCGCTCGCCAATGCCCTTGACCTGGGCCAGCTGGCTGGCGTTCTTGAACGGGCCGTGTGCCTTGCGGTATTCGACGATGGCCTTGGCTTTGCTCATGCCCACGCCATCGAGCGACTTGGCCAGGGTGGCGGCATCGGCCGTATTGACGTTGACCGGCGTGGCGGCGACAGAGGCCATGCTGAAAGCCAGGCCCAACACTGCGGGTGCGACAAATCGAATCAGTTTCATCCTTCTCTCCTTGAATCGTTGCGGGGCGGTGCTGCCTGCACCGCAACTCCACTTTATCCAGGGCAAGCGCCAAAGACAGCCGGTGCACTCCGCGCCCGCAGGTCGGTCCTGAGTGCCGCCCGGCGTAGGCCTGCACCGACACACCATGGCAGCCTGTTAGAATTGCGGCTCTTGTGTGGTGATTTCCAGAGGGTCGAACATGGACAGCAGCAAACTGCGTGATTTTGTGGGTGGCGTGTGGGACGACGAGGTCGTGCCGCAGCTGGTCGAATACATCAAGATCCCCAACAAGTCGCCCATGTTCGACAAGAAGTGGGTGGAGCACGGCTACATGGACGCTGCCGTGGACCTGATGGAGAAATGGGCGCGCTCCAAACTGGCTGACCTGCCGGGTGCGACGTTGGAGGTGGTGCGCCTGGAAGGGCGCACACCGCTGATCTACATCGAGGTGCCGGCGCACGGCATGCCCGAGGGCAACGACGACACCGTGGTGCTGTACGGTCACCTGGACAAGCAGCCGGAAATGACCGGTTGGGCGGACGATCTCGGCCCCTGGAAACCGGTGCTGAAGGGCGACAAGCTCTATGGCCGTGGCGGGGCCGATGACGGCTATGCCATTTTCGGTTCGCTGACGGCCCTGCTGGGCCTGCATCAGCAGGGCGTGGCACATGCGCGCTGCGTGGTGTTGATTGAGGCCTGCGAGGAATCGGGCAGCTACGACCTGCCGCATTATGTCGACCATCTGGCCGACCGCATCGGCAACCCGTCTCTGGTGGTCTGCCTGGATTCCGGTTGCGCCAACTATGACCAGCTCTGGCTGACCACCTCGCTGCGTGGCATGACCGGCGGCGAGCTGTCGGTGGAAGTGCTGACCGAGGGCGTGCACTCGGGCGACGCCTCGGGCGTGGTGCCCGACAGCTTCCGCGTCATTCGCGAGCTGCTGTCGCGACTGGAGGATGCGGCCACTGGCAAGATCAAGCCGCAGGAGCTGTATGCCGATATTCCCGAAGAGCGCGTGCAGCAGGCGCGACAGTGCGCCGAGATCCTGGGTGATGAGGTGTACAGCAAGTTTCCCTGGGTCGATGGCATGCATCCGGTCGCCGATGACCGCGTTGAGCTGATTCTAAACCGGACCTGGCGGCCGCAACTTGCGGTTACCGGTGTGGGCGGCATTCCGGCTCTGGCCGATGCCGGCAACGTGCTGCGGCCCGGCACCGCGCTGACCCTGAGCCTGCGTGTACCGCCAACCGTCAACGGCAAGAAGGCCGGCGAATTCGTCAAGCAACTGCTGGAATCCGATCCACCTTACGGCGCCAGGGTCGAGTTCAAGGTCGAAAAGGATGGTGGCGGCTGGAATGCGCCACCCCTGTCGCCGTGGCTGACCGAATCGGTGGCCGAGGCCTCGCGCCAGGCCTTCGGCGCCGAGGCGGCCTACATGGGCGAGGGCGGCTCGATTCCCTTCATGGGCATGCTGGGCGAAAAGTTTCCCCAGGCGCAGTTCCTGATCACCGGCGTGCTCGGTCCGCATTCCAATGCCCACGGTCCGAATGAGTTCCTGCATATCCCGACCGGCAAGCGCGTGACCATGGTGGTGGCCATGGTGCTGGCCGACCACGCGCGCCAGTCGGCCGGCTGAGCCATGCCCTTCGATCTGCCGCCGGTCACGCGTGCACTGCTGATCGCCAATGTCGCGGTGTATCTGCTGCAGATGCTCACCGGCGGCGATTTTCTGGTGCTGCATTTTGCACTGTGGCCCTGGGGACCGGATCAGCCGCTGGGCTACCTGGCCGACGGCACGCTGGTGACGGCCGGCTTCCGCCCCTGGCAACTGGTGAGCTATGCGTTCATGCACGGCGGCTGGGCGCATATCTTCTTCAACATGTTTGCGCTTTTCATGTTCGGTGGCCCGATCGAGCGGCTGCTGGGCAAGCGCGAGTTTCTGATTTACTACTTCGTGTGCCTGGTCATGGCCGCGATTGCGCAATTGCTGGTGGTGCACTTCTTCACCGGCGGCTTTTATCCGACCCTGGGTGCGTCGGGCGCCATCTTCGGCATCTTGCTGGCTTTCGGCATGTTCTTCCCGCACCAGCGTCTGATGCTTTTGTTTCCGCCCATTCCGATGCCGGCTTGGCTTTTCGTTTCCGGCTATGTGGTGATCGAGCTGGTGCTGGGCGTCACGCGCACCCAGTCCGGCGTGGCGCATTTTGCCCACCTGGGTGGTGCGCTGGCTGGTTTCGTGCTGATTGAGTACTGGCGCGGCAAATTGCCGATCAAACCCAAACGACGCCTGATGCGCTGAGGGCAGGCGCAAGCTGATGCGGATACCGGGCTTTTATCGACTCAGATTGTGGCTGGACCGTTTGCGAACGAGCCTGTGGTTCGTGCCGAGCCTGATTGTCCTGGCCAGTGTGGTGCTGGCCTTCGGGGTGCTACGCATCGATGCGGCGCTGCCGACGAAGTGGTGGGATGAGGCGCCAGGTCTGGCAGAACTGTTTGACGTGCGCATTGGTGGGGCGATGGCCACGCTGCAAGCCATCGGAACCTCGATCATGACCATCGCCGGCGTGGTGTTCTCGATCACCATTGCCGCCATGACCCTGGCCTCGGGGCAATACACCTCGCGGGTGCTTCGCAACTTCATCCGCGATCGCGCCAACCAGGCCGTGCTGGGGATCTTCCTGGGAATTTTCGTCTACTGCATGCTGGTGATGCGCTCGCTTTCCGGTATCAGCGAGAACAGCCATGCGCCACCGGTAGCGCTGCTGATGTCGCTGGTTCTGGCGTTTGTCGGCATTGCCATGCTGATCTACTTCATCCACCACATCGCGATGAGCCTGCAGGCCACGCGCGTGGTTGCCGCCATCGCCGAAAGCGCGCTGCCTTCGGTGGATCGGCATTTCCCCGATCCATTCGAGCCCTCCGACGAGGATGGCGCGAAGCCGTCCAGCCCCGAGGGTTGGCGGCGTCGCACCTTGCGCTCCGGGCGCAACGGCTATGTCACCGGCGTTAATCACGACGAGTTGCTGGCTTTGGCCGACAAACACGATTGTCTGGTGCGGGTGCGGCGTGGCCCCGGCCAGTTCGTGACCGAGGGCGAGGCGATCGGACAGCTTCAATCGAAAGACAAGCTGGATGAGGATGCCATGTCGGCATTCCACGGCGCCTGGTCGTTCAGCACCGAGCGTACGCTCGAAAATGATCCGGGCTATGGCTTGCGGCAGTTGGTCGACGTGGCGCTCAAGGCACTGTCACCCGGTGTCAACGAAACCACCACCGGCGTGATGTGCGTCAACTGGATCGGCGTCATGCTGGTGCGCATGGCTGGTCGACGAATGCCGCCGCGCTATCGCTCGAAGGACGACGTCCTGCGCGTGCTCACCAATGCCCTGGGCATGAGCGAGTTCATTCATCTGGGTTTTGACCAGATCCGGCAAAATGCGAATGGCAATGTGGCCGTGCTCAAGCGGCAACTTGAAGTATTGCTGACCCTGGCTACGGGGCCGGGTGCGCGCGAGTGCCGTGAGGCCGTGAACGCACAGGCTGATGCCATCGAGTCGATGCTCGACCCCGGCATTGCCTGGCCGCCTGATCGCCAGGTGCTGGAGGATCTGCTTGATGCGATCCGCAATGCCGTGGACAGCGAATCCGGCAACCTCTGAGCTGGGGCTGGTCAGTGATTTCCGAGGCTCGCGTCCGGAACAGCACAAAAAATCGTCAAAACGTGATGCTGCTGGCACTTTTCGGGATCGTTGTGGCATGCAAACTGCATTCAGTTTGACAGTCACTACTGCCTTGAGCACGGTAACCATGGAAAGTACCACCAAACTGTTTGACTGCCTGATCGTTGGCGGTCCCGATCACGCACAGCGTGTCCAGCTGGCCTGCGCTGCCGACGCCGTGCTGCTGCCGACCCTGACCACCCATGACGGGCAGGCCTGCAGCCCGGTGGCATTCCGCCGAGCGGCAGACGGCAGCCAGCTTTGGCTGTTGCTGCATCCGGACGCCAGCGGGGAACAGTTGCGCGAGCAACTGCTGGCCTCGGAGACCATGCAGGAAACCTGGAAGGGCCCGGAACGCCGCCGCACCGGTCTGCATCTGGTGGCAACGGATGGCGGTGATGACACGGTGGATGCGCCAGCATCGGCCACCAGCGAAGCGGTTCCCGCTTGACGGGTACCTGAGGCTCAGATCACGTCTGCGGCCTTGCCTGCGGCCTTGAAGGCGGCAATGGCGCGGTCCAGATGTTCACGGCTGTGCGCTGCACTCATCTGCACCCGGATGCGGGCCTCGCCCTTGGGCACCACCGGGAAAAAGAAGCCGATGGCGTAGATGCCTTCGTCGAGCAGGGCGTTGGCCATTTTCTGCGCCTTGGGTGCATCGTGGATCATCACCGGCACGATCGGGTGGTTGCCCGGCTTGATCTCGAAACCGGCCGCGCTGATGCGCTGGCGGAAATAGCTCGTGTTGTCGACCAGGGTCTGGCGCAATTCGTCGGCCGCATCGAGCATTTCGAACACCTTGATCGAGGCGGCCACGACCGGTGGTGCCAGCGAATTGGAAAACAGATAGGGCCGCGAGCGCTGGCGCAGCATGTCGATGATTTCCTGGCGGCCGGTTGTGAAGCCGCCCATGGCGCCGCCCAGCGCCTTGCCCAGGGTGCCGGTGAAGATGTCGATCTTGTCCATCACGCCGTGCACTTCGGCCGCGCCGCGGCCGGTCTTGCCGAGAAAACCGGTGCAATGGCACTCGTCGATGTGCACCAGTGC
>CBFGSA010000148.1:0-6035 GCA_965651365.1 uncultured Rhodanobacteraceae bacterium
GGCGGCGGCATCGCGATTCTCGGCAGTGACGGTTTTTATCCCACGGTGACCCTGCACGAGGACACCCTGATCGGCAACAGTCAGAGCCAGCACAATGAAGTCGCAGCACCTACTCGAAGCCATCGTCAAAAATGCTGTCGAACGCCTCGGCATACAAAGTCAGCGTCGCATCCGAGACCGTACCCACATCACCATCGCCGCTGTCGACCACACGCAACACCCAGGTACCCTGTGCTTGCGTAGAAGACATGCCTGCATAGGTAGCAGCCAGACTGGTGGGCGGCATCGGGTCTTCCGCGCCTTCCCCACCAGAATTGCTCGGGAAGTAGTCGCCTGCAGGCACCGCCGAATTGGACGCGGCCACTTGCCAGAAGTTTGCCGGGTATTTGTAGGCAAGATCGGTGAACGTGTACGGCCCTGCCAGATCGGCGCCCCGTCCACAGCCATTGGCGCTTGTTGCACCCAGTCTGCCAAACAGGGTGTGCACCCGAGTTCCGCTCGGATCGATCAATCTGGCGGTGATGTCGCCACCCCAAGTGTGCGCGGGATCGAAGGTCAGCGAAACCTCCAGGTCAACCACGCTCATACCTTGAAGGTCGGGCACCTCGAAATAGATGTCCCGCGACGGGCCTGCATTGCCGGCACCACATGTGGGTGCGCCTGGTTGCGCATCCGGTATCGCGCCCAGGTTGGCTCCCTGGATCATCACTACCCCGGCAGGGGTCTCCTCGAAACGAGCAATATAGTTGCGCGGCACCATCCCGGCCGACGTGAAGCGGCCGACAGTCAGAATCCTGCCATCGTCTTGCACGGCAATCGCGTACACATCATCATCCACAAACGTATTCCCGAAGCCGACATCAACCGCCCCGGTTGCCTCCAGTCGCGCCAGGTGATCCCGGACCTCCATCCCCAACTGGGTAAACACTCCGCCAAGCACGATTTTCCGTCGCTTTGCAGGACCAATGCATCGACATCGCCATCCGGCTGTGGATCGAAGGCATCCACATCCCCGTCAACCGTCAGCCTGGCCAGTCCCGCGCGCGGTATCGAGTTCACGTGCGTGAATGCACCGCCGATCACGATGCCGTGGTTGGGAAGCTCCAGGATGGCCTTGACGTCGGAATCGACCACGGGCAGAAATGTGTCATCCACGTGACCTGTCGTGCTATCGGTCGCGCCAACCCGGGCCAGGCGTGCCGCTGGCGTGGTAATCGACCATTGGTAGCCTCTTACGGTGATGGAAGTGAACCTGCCGCCCACCAGCAGCTTGCCATCCTGCTGCATCGTCAAGGCCAATACTGGATTGTCCGGGTGGACACTGTACGCGGTATCCAGGCTGCCGTCGGCATTGAGTCGTGCAAGATAGTTTCGTTCCGTACCACCGATATGGTGGAACTTGCCGCCCACGATGATCTTGCCGTCTGACTGACAGGCTATTGCGTAGATCGATCCGTCAGCATCGGGGTTGAAGTCGGCATCCACCGTTCCATCGCTGTTGAGGCGTGCCAGATGATGGCGGGTGTAGGGGCCGACCACGTTGAAATTGCCGCCGATCAGAATGCGCCCATCAGGCTGTACCTGGACCGTGCGAACCACGTTGTCGATGGACAGGTCGGCAAACCCGTTGTCCAGGCTGCCATCCGCATTCAGGCGGGCCACGCGATTCCGAACCTTGCCATCAATTGTCGTGAAATCGCCAGCCACGATGACCTTGCCGTCCGCCTGCACGACCACGCCCAGGATGATGCCGTCCACATCCGGATCGAAGTCATGATCCAGAACCTGGGCCATGGCAATGACAGGCATGCACGTCAACAACAGCCACAGCAGACAGCTCGCGATGGGCAATAAAGGTTTTGCAGCGGTTTGGGTCGTCAGGCTTGTTTCATCAGGCCCTCCTATTGCTCGAAGCCGTCGGCAAACAGGACTTCCGCGTGGACGTAGACGGTGTAGTCTTCGGCCTGGCCATCCGTGGCATGACCGTTGCCGCAGGCTTCGGCGCTGCCATGCTCGAGTCCTGCCGCGACCACGCGCATGCGGGTGGCGCCGCCCCTGGCCGTGATCGGAACCGGCACGTTTCCCGACATGTCCACGTTTGCTTGTTGGGCCGGGGTACTGCCCAGATCGAATTGTTCCGCGGCATCGTCGAAGTCGCCGTCCTGATTCCAGTCGATGAAGGCGGCTACCCGCGTCGTCAGTGGCGGATAGAACTGGTCTGATGTACGCAACGTCACGTCCAGGGGCGTCGCGTTGCCGGCGCTCACGAAACCCGTGACTTCCCGGAAATCCTCCAGCGCCGGACTGCCGTTGTAGCTGTTGTCGCTGTTGTTCACGAAACCACCGAATTCCACGTGTGTGATCGGTGCCACGTCGTGCTGCACGCTCCAGTCGCAGTAGAACCCACTGCCGACCACCAGGGTTGCGCTGGCGTCGTCCAGGTTGTCACCAAGCTGGGTACTCAGGCTTTCCGACGGGATGATGTCCACATAGGACGCCTCGGTCGAGGCCACCACATCCACCGTCACCGTGCACGAGCCCACCGCGGGAATGCCGGCGCCACTTTGCAGTATGACGGCATGGCCGCCCGGCGGCGCGACAACGGTACCGGAGGGGCAGGTCGTTCCGGCATTCGGGGTGGGCGCGACTACCAGTGGGTCCGGCAACCGGTGTGTGAAGTCACGGTCGAGCACGGCCGCAGCAGGTGGAATGGCCTCATTGTCGAGGGTGATGGTCAGCATGCTGGTCTGGTTCGCGGCAACCCGGACGGGAGCAAAGGCATTCTGCGCATGAATGGCGTCGCTGCGTTCCACCGCGCGCACCATCAGGGCACGGTAGTCCGCGAACGAATTGGTGATCGGCGCCCAGGGGTCGTAGGCGTTTTTTGTCCAGCCCCCAGCCGAGGGCGTGGACGATGTCGTGTCCATCGCCAGAAACATCCAGTTGTCTTGCGAAGGACCGGGGTTGGCCCAGGACGCACCGATGTACACGCTGCCGGTGGTGATATCCAGATTCAGACCGGAAATGTCGAAGCGCAGGAACTCGCTCGGCGATGCATCATTGAACCAGGTGCCGCTTGCCGGCCAAGAGCCGAGCAACGTCCCCGGCCCACCACCCACGCCATCATCGTCATAGACCACGATGTGAAAATTATGCGGCATCGAGGCACCGGGAACGCCAAACAAGAAGCAGGCGCTGGAATACGTGGCCGGATGAATCGACGGCGTGAAGAGGTCAACGAAGGTCTGCGACTGGATCTGGCCCCAACCGGCCCAGGACTCGGCGCTGTTGTCGTCGTGGATCACCATGCCCGGCGTGGTGTTGCCACCACAGCCCCCGGCTGCCAGCACGGCTCCCGGGAGCACGCCAGAAATGCCGATTGCAGGCCACATCGTGGCGAAAGCCATGGTGCACACGAGCCACCCGGCAAGCACGACCTGGTTTCTCATTGCCTTGTCCCCAGCGTTTCGTCCCCGGAATGTGTGCGGCCGTCTCCAGCTCCGCCCGGCCTGATGCTCTGGTTCATGTGGAATGTTCATGTCAGACCCCCTTCGTGAAGTGGCTTCTGCACAAAGAAACCGGCAAGTCGCTTCGCCACCACCTCCGGTTGGGAAATCCGCAGGTCGTGCGTTGCCTGCTCGAGTACGAACGACTCGACCTGCGGTAACCAGGTTTGCAGCAAGTCCCATGGAAGGTTTCGCATTGCGTAACCAAGCTCCCGCGCGATGATGTCATCCATTTTCCTCAACCGGCGCCGCCCCGGAAGTTACAACTTCCGTTTAACCGTGACACGGGCATTGCCCTCCCCGGGCCATTGCCGGATTCGAAGGCCCATATGACATTGCAGGGCTGCAGGCAGTGTGGTCGAACGGCCTGCAGCAGGGCGGCTTGCTGCGCAAGCGGCAACCGTGAGCGCGGTATGGACAAATGAACATGGATTCGGGTCGCTCACGAGGCTCCGGGTCTGCGGGTTGGCAATACCCTTCCGTCGTCGACATGCTTCAGCACCCGTTCTTCGAGCAGGCGCGTTGTCTTTCCGGGCGTCACGAGCTCGAATTTTTCGTGCCAGACACCATCCTTGACCGTGCCTGTCGCCTTGATGTACCGACCGTCGGGCAGGTCCGTGCGGTATTCGAAACCATCACTACGGGGTTTGAACGCCGCGTTGTTGGCCATGCCATTCGGCCAGTAGACACGCATCGTGTACTGCTTCGTGTCCGGGTCGTGCGAAAGGACGCAGATGACATGGAAATAGTCGCCGCCGGCAACACTTTCCTTGCTGCCTTCGAGCAGTTTCAGCGTGCCGTCCAGCAACGACGAAATGCGTTCGGTGTAGCCGCGTTCCAGCTTTGTTCCGTCGGGTCGGTATTCCGTTGTGGTACCGCGCCACACGCCGTCAATGGCATTCAATGACTGCATTGCCTTCTGTTGCGCCGCGATTCTGGTGCCAAGGTCGGTCGCCTGTTGCGCCCGCACGGGCACAGTGGAGAAGGCCAGCACCGAGGCGACCAGAATCATGATGGCGAACGTGAAACATTTCATTGTCGATCTCCTTGTAGCGATGAATGATTGCCGTCATGCGGCCCCGATCCGGGCGAGCCAAGAGCATTGCGTATTACCCGGCGCCGCATCGGTTGCAACTGCCGCCGCGCGAGGCTGCGCCACAGCCATTCGAACGGCCCGTAGTGGAAGCGGTCGAGCCACGGTTTTGACCACAGCAGCATCGCCGCCCACATGCCGAGACAGAAGAAATAGAGCGCCCAGCGCGGAATGCTGCCGAACAGGCCCAGGCCGTAGCCGTAGAAGATCGTCGTCATCACGATCGAGGTGGCGATGTAGTTGGTGAAGGCCATGCGCCCCGTCGCCGCCAGCCGCGCGCGCACCGCGTCGCTTGCCACGGTGCGCATCAGCAGCATGATCAACGCCGCCCAGCCGACGGCCATGGCCGCGTTAAAGGAAACCGGCACGTGGGCACCAATCACTGACAGTCCGCTGAACCCGGCCTTCACCTGCCAGGACGCGATGGCAAGCATCCCGGACAAGCCGACCAGAAAGCACGTCAGTGCCCATCTGCGGTAACGCGCCGGATCCCATTCGCCGGTCAGCATGCCCGACTTGAACAGCGCCATGCCCAACAGCATCAGGCCCATCGAGCGCCACAGTCCCAGGACGGTCGTGACGACAACCGTGTTGGCAAACGTGTCTGCGCGTTCCGCAAGGATGCTGGTGTAACCGCCGAGGTGAGCTGCGACCTCCTTGGCATAGGCAGGCGAATCCGGTCCGCGGTAGATCAACATTCCCGGCGTTTCCCCCATCGCCACCGCGTGCGACAGCTTCAACCAGAAGGCTCCGAGCACGGCAACGCTGACCAGGAGGAACGCAATCGACCACAGTGCCAGCGTGCGCGCCGAACACTTGCGGAAGAGGAACAAGAGCAGTCCGCAAATCGCGTAGTGGAACAGGATGTCGCCGTCCCAGAGCAGGATGTAATGCAGCAGCCCGAAGACGAAAAGCCAGGCCATGCGCGAGTAATGCGCGTCCGCCGCGCTGCGATCGGCCGCGGCGGCCCGCTCGATGACAAGAAGCGTGCTGGCCCCGAACAGGATCGAAAACAGCCCCCGCATTTTCCAGTCGAAAAGCACGTAGCTGACAAACCACGTCACCATGTCGGCAGTGCTCACGGTTCCGCCCGAAAGAGGATTGCTCTCGGCGACAAAAGGATGAGAAAAGCCGACGATATTGATCGTCAGGATGCCCATCACCGCCACGCCGCGGATGGCGTCGAGGCTCTCGTAGCGGGGTCGAACCACAGCGTTCATGAGGGACTCCTCGTCGCGGCGTCCTCCCGGGTGGCGGAGACCTTGCGGAAGGCCTGCAACCGCCGCCGCGCCAGGCTGCGCCACAGCCACTCGAACGGGCCGTAATGGAACCGGTCGAGCCACGGTTTCGACCACAGCAGCATCGCTGCCCACATGCCGAAGCAGAAGAAGTAGAGCGCCCAGCGCGGAATGCTGCCGAACAGACTCAGGCCGTAG
>CBFGSA010000149.1:0-6019 GCA_965651365.1 uncultured Rhodanobacteraceae bacterium
TTGCTGATCCGTGTGGCGCCAGGCGATGCACGCTCGATCAGCCAGCAGATCGTGGATGAAATCCGCCTGCAGATCGCGACCGGGGCGCTGGGCGAGGGCGACAAGCTGCCCAGCGTGCGCGGCCTGGCACGGCAATTGACGGTCAATCCCAATACCGTGGCCAAGGCCTATACCGAGTTGGGCAACGAGGGCTGGGTCGATTCGCAGCAGGGCCTGGGCCTGTTCGTGGCCGCGCCGCGCCAGCGCCTCAGCGATGCCGAGCGCGAGCGGCGCCTGGATGCAGCAGTCGACGGTCTGGTCCGCGAGGTGGTGCCGCTGGGCTTCGCTCCGGGAGAGGTGGTGCAGCGCGTGGATCGCAGTCTGTCGGCCCTGCGTGCGCGCCGGCGCGCTTGAGGAGGTTGCATGAATATCGTTGAGCACGCTGTCGACACTGGCATGCATGCAACCGACCCGGGCGAGTTTGTGATCGAAACCCGGGCCCTGTGCAAGCGCTACGGCAGCAAGCTGGCCATCGAGGCGCTCGACCTGGCGGTGCCGCGCGGCAATATCCATGCCATTGTCGGCGCCAACGGGGCGGGCAAGTCGACTCTGTTCCGGATTTTGCTGGGCTTTTTGCCGCCGAGTGCGGGGTCGGCGCGGATTCTGGGGCGCGACAGCGCCCGGCTGCGAGCCAGCGACCGGGCGCGGATCGGCTTTGTCAACGAGGAGCACACCCTGCCGCGCTGGTTGACGGTGGCGGCGGTAGTGGCGATGCGCCGCCACGAGTACCCGCGCTGGAACCAGCGCGCCTTTGACGAAGTGATCGGCCACTACAACGTGTTGCCGACGCAGAAGATCGGACAGCTCTCGCGCGGCGAGCGCGCCGGGCTGAACCTGGCACTGAATCTGGCCCAGGTGCCGGAACTGCTGATTCTGGATGAGCCGACCCTGGGCCTGGACGTGGTGGCCAAACGCGCCTTCCTCGAAGCGCTGATGTATTCCAGCGCCGCCGAGCAGTGCACGGTGATCTACTGCTCGCACCAGATGGAGGAGATCGAGCGGGTGGCTGACAACCTGATCGTGCTCGAGCGCGGGCGTCTGATGAGCATGTCGCCGCCGGAGGATTTTCGCGCCCGCATTACCCAGTGGGCGGCCGACATGGGCTTTTCCGGACCGGATCCGGCCACGGTGCCGGGTCTGTTGCAGCTGCAGCGGCTGGACGGGCTGCATCATTACCTGGTGCTGGACCAGGATGAATCCTTCGCCGGGTATCTCAAGGCGCACGGCGCACGCCGGGTGCAGAGCATGGCGGTCAGTCTGGATGCCGCCATCAACGGCTTTCTCGCCCGTGGCCATGCCCGCCCCGCGGCCAGCACGGCGGCGGTCACGCCGGCAGTGGGAGAACGTCAATGAACCATCTGCTTTTTGCCGAGTGGCGCCGTTTCCGGGTCTGGGTCCTGGGCGCGGCCATGGTGCATCTGCTGCTGCTGGTGTTTGCATCGCGCCTGGTGGACGTCACCGTGCAGCCGCTGATCTTTTATCGTGCCGCCGGCATCGTGTATGCGCTGCTGGGCCTGCTCTTCGGCCTTTACCAGATGGGCAGCTACCGGCGCCCGGATCACTGGCTGAACCTGCTGCATCGGCCGCTCTCGCCACCGCGCATTGCGCTGGCCCTGACAACAGCGGCCGGATTCGGCGTGCTGGTTGCCATTGGCCTGCCACTGGTGCTGCTGGCCGGATGGCAGGTGGGCACTTCGCCCATGCCCGTGGACCTGCGCCACCTGCTGATGATCGTGGCTGCGGTGCTGTTGTGTGGTTGCGGCTACCTGGCCGGTGCCTGCCTGGCGCTTGGCGAGCGGCGTTACGGCTGGTGCACGCTGGTGCTGCTGGTGCTGCTGCCGGTCAGCCAGGCCAGCGGCGCCGCGGCGCTGGCCGTGCAGGCACTGGTGCTGATCTGGCTGTACGCCTTGCTGCTGGTGGTCTTCCGGCCTTGCCGCAGCCAGTTGCCGCACGTGCCTGTGCCGCTGGTGGTTGTGGCACTGCCGTTGATGATGGGCGCGTACATTGCCATCACCACCGCGCTCAACCTCGGCTACCAGATGTCGCTGGTGGCCCTGGGTGTCTCGCCCAACAACACGCAAACGCCACCGGCCGGCGGCATCTACGAGACCAACCGGATGGATGGCCGTGCCATCCTGATCGCCGGGCTGTCCGGCAGCCATGACCCGCGTGCCGCACTGTGGCGCCAGCAGGTGGCGCTGTCCGATGTGCAGCAATTGGCGCCGGAACTGCGGCGGCTGCCGCAACGCGGCGACATGAGCAATATTCTGCCGCCCGCCTTCGATGATCCGGAAACTGGCGTGCGCTGGGTGTTCAGCCATGATGCGATGCGTTTTGTGGGCTACAAGCTGGCCACGCGCAAGCGTGTCGGCAGTTCGCTGGGTGTCGGTGCGCAAGGCAAGGCTTTTTCGTCACCGGTCCTGCCGCTGGGTGCCGCGCCGGGCGGGCCGCGCGGCGACGTGCTTCTGATGGGCCGTTCCGTGGCCTATCAATACATTGGCGGTGAAGCCCGGATCGAGGTGCGTCTGCACCTGCCCGATGGCGAGGTATTCGGCGGCAACCCGGTGCCGGTGGGTACCAGCGTGGCCCTGCTCGGCAGCAAGGCGGTGTACTTCTATGACCAGAGCGGCATGGAAGACCCGCACCGGCTGCTGGAACCGCGCCTGCGCGTGGCCTTGCCCGGCCCGATCGGCAATTTGACCCGCGTGGATTTCATCGAGCTGGCCAGCGGCTATCTGATGTCCTTCACCTTCACCGACGGCAATTTTCTGGGCCAGGCAGCGCCCTGGCAGCGGGTGCTGGCCGTGCACGAGGGCGGCAGGGCGGAGACGGCAGGCCAGCGCCGGATCAAGCCCGATTTTCCGGCCTGGTTCGTGTTCCAGGACTGGTGGTGGTCGCCGCTGCTGTACCACGCGCGGATCGAAGCCATCCAGCTTTTCTCCGCAGCCAATCCGCTGGCCGCGCGCGCCCCGGTGGTGCTGCCGCGGGTGAGTCTGTGGCTGGCCGCCATTCTGGCCGTGCTTTCGGGTCTGGGTGCTGCGGTCGTGAGCTGGCGCATGCAATGGTCATGGCCGCGGCGGCTGACCTGGATCGCCGTCTGCGTTCTGGCCGGCGTACCGGCGCTGCTGGCCTTGTGTTTACTGTACCGCGGGTCCGTCTCGTTGCCCTGGCGGCGAATGCGCGCGGTCGCCGCGGCGGCGGGCTGATCCACAATGCGATGCTTGCTTGCCATGAATTGGGTATTGTCCGCCATGCTGCTTTCGGCGGGTACCGCGCACGCGGCTGACTCCGGAGCCTTGCACAAGGCTCTGGCTGCCGAGCAGGCAAGGGCGCCGGTCAAGACGCTTGCCCGCCGCGATTTTCTGCTGCAGGCGTCACTGACGGCGGTTACGCTGTCGCCGGACGGGCGTCATGTGGCCTACCTGCGCAAGGATGCTGCAGGCCAGGTGGGCCTGTGGCTGATGGACACGCGCAGCCGCAAGAGCCGCCGGCTGCTGCCGCGCACCGACGCGCGGCGGCTGTACTTTTCGCACGACGGCCACTGGCTGCTGCTGGAGTCGGAACGCACACTGTTCGCCGTGGCTATGGACGGTGGTGTACAAAGCCGGCTGTTGAGCACGCTCGATGGGCGTGCGGAGCGCAGGATGCTGGCGGTCGATCCGGTTCGTCCGGCTGCCGTGCTGATGGTCGAGCACGAAAAGACTCCTGCGGGTCATTGGAAGCTGCTGCGTGTTGGCCTGGAGGGTCAGGCGGAACTTTTGCATCAGGATGCGCATGAAATCAGCGGGTTTGCGTTGAGGGGCGACGGAAAGCTGGCCTGGGTCCAGCGGGTTGAAGGCGACGCGCTGGTCATCGGCCGCCTGGACGCCGAAGGCCGCTTCCATGCCGTGCGCCGTTGTGGCGAGCTGCATGTTTGCCGCCTGCTGCCACTCACCGATGCAGCCGGCGCGGCCTGGATGATCAGCAATGTGGATTCTGATCTGGCCGGCCTGGTCTTGCTGCACACCGACGGCCGTATCACGCCGGCGCAGCGCGATCCACGCAGGGAAGCGGATATCGACCAGGTGGTGCTGGACCCGGTGAGCGGCCAGCCGCTGATCGCGAGCTACCGCAGCACGGTTGCGGCAAATCACGCGCTCGCGACTGATATTGCTGACGAGCTGGCGGCGATCACCAAGCAATTCCCGGGTCGCGATGTTGCCGTTTCGGTTGGCCGTGGTTCCCAGTCACGCTGGTTGCTGGCCGAGCGCGGCGACGTGCTGCAGGGCGCGCGCTGGTATCTGTACAACCCGCAATCCGGCACGTTCGACAGCGTTCTGGACTTCGCTCCACTGTCGGCGCGCAAGGGGCGCCCGGCGCAGTGGCTGCCGCCCGCTGCGCTGGCGCGCAAGATTCCGGTGTCGTGGCAGGCGTCGGATGGTATGCAGCTGTACGGCTATCTCAGCGTGCCACCGGGGCGTGATGCGTCCAGGCTGCCACTGGTGGCCCTGATCCATGGCGGACCCTGGAATGCGGCGGGTCCGGATTTCGATGGTGGCGCACAATTTCTGGTCAATCGCGGCTATGCCGTGTTCGAGCCCAATTTCCGCGCCTCGACCGGGCATGGCTACCACTACCAGATGTCGGCGCATGGCGATTTCGGTGGCAGTGGTCGCGTGCAGCGCGATATTGTCGAGGGCGTTCGCCACGTGCTGCAGCAGAGTGTCGGTGATCCGGATCGGGTCGGCATTGTCGGTGCCTCGTTTGGCGGCTACGCCACACTCGCTGGCTTGAGCTTCGATGCGGATCTGTTCAAGGTCGGCGTGGCCGCCGTGCCGCCGCCGGATTTCAGCCAGGTGCTGGCCTGGTTTGCCCGCGGCGCCTATGCCGACAGCATGAGCCGCTTCGTTCCGTTCAAGGACATGCTGCGCCTGCTGGATATGGATGTGACCGATCGCAAGACCATGGCGCGACTGCATGCGGACTCGCCCATGGCGCACGTGAATGCCATGAACCGTCCGCTGGTCATCATGGCCTCGGGCCGCGACCGCCGCGTTCCGATTGGCGGCGTAATCGAATACGTGGCGCGGTTGAAGCTGGCAAACAAGAGCATCAGCCTGTACGTCGACCCCGATGCCGGACACGCCACGCGCGGCGCAAAGCGGCGCGAAGCGTGGCTCTATTTGCTGGCGGACACCCTGCACCGGTATCTGGGCGGTACGGGGGCGCAGCCACCCGATGCCGTGCTGCGGGCCTACCTTGATCGCACCCGGCGCATTGCTAGCGACTGATCCACTTCAGCGCGTCATTCCGGTGCCGAGCAAAGGGAGAAACCGTCATTCCGGACTTGATCCGGGACCGGAACCCACATTCTCGCGTGGAGCTTGCGGCGAGCCAGTGGATTCCGGATCGCCGCTGCGCGGCGTCCGGAATGACGCGGGGTTCGGGCATGCACATGCGTCTGAGCCGGTCATGCCATCTGCAGTACTCAGGGGATGCGCAGCACCTGGCCGGGGTAGATCTTGTCCGGGTCCTTCAGCATCGGCTTGTTGGCCTCGAAGATCTTCGGGTAGTCGCTGGCGTTGCCGTACATTTCCTTGGCGATCTTCGACAGCGTGTCGCCCGATTTGACGGTATACATGCGCGATTGTGTCTGCTCGCCACCGGCAACCTGGATGTTGTCGTCGATCTTGCTGACGCCGTGCACGTTGCCGGCGGCGAGGATGATCTTTTCCTTGTCGGCCTGACTGGCCGCGTTGCCGGATACCTTGACCGTGCCATCGTTGTATTCGACCTGCACGTCGCTGTTCTGCGATTCCGGCACTTCCTTGTTGACGTGGCCGGTGATGGCGCTGGCGGCATCGGTGGCGCTGTCGAGAATCTTGGCGCCGGCTTCCTTGACGAAATCAAAAAGTCCCATGGTTTTCTCCTTTGTTGTGGTCTATTTGCGTCCGAAGGCTCCGAGGATGCTGGAGCCTACGCTGAGAATGCTGGACAGATC
>CBFGSA010000150.1:0-6011 GCA_965651365.1 uncultured Rhodanobacteraceae bacterium
CATGCCCCCGGCATGCCGCAAGCGCGCCGGTCGCGACCAGCTGAACTACGGGGCCGAACGGTGAATTGTAGCGTGCCGCTTGATCCGTCCCTGGTGCGTTCATCCGGTCGGCGTCCATGCCTCCCCCGCGCCCGCCGCGCGGCATGCCCCCGGCATGCCGCAAGCGCGCCGGTCGCGACCAGCTGAACTACGGGGCCAATGCGCAAATTGTAACGGTTTGGTTATTCACGCGCGCGTCAGCGCCGGGCTGCTGTATTGACCCCACGTCCCCGTCACGGAGAATGCCCGCATGTGTCCGTATCTTCGTTGTCTGCCGATATTGGCTGTTGCCCTGCTGGCGGCTTGCAACCGTTCGCCCAGCGAGCCGACGGCTTCACCGATGCCCGCAGCCACCGCCCCCCTTGTGGCTCGCACTGCGCCGGCTACCGCTGGCACCTCGGCCACGCCGCTGCCGACTCCGCTCGACTGGAACAATCTGGCCAGCCAGGTGGGCAAGTACCAGAACCAGATCGACCTGTTCAATCATGGCTCTGTCAGTATGGCCCTGCGCGAGCTGATGGGCGACAAGCTGGCGGTGCTCAAGCGCAATCTCGAGGTGGCTGGGCCGCTGCAACGTTCCGGTGATGTGTATTACCTGACCGGAAATGCACCGCACCAGGGCGGCAGCGATCAGGCTTATCTGCTGATTGATCCCTCGCAGCGTGCGCTGGAGGTCGGGCTGTGGCAGGCCGGCAGGCCGAGCACCCGGCGGACACCGGACAGCTCGATTGCCAAGCCTGCCAATGTGCAGCGCATGATCCACAATGCGTCCGAAGCGCCAGCCGGTAGTACCAGCGGTCCGCCAACGGCCATGCCATCGGCGGGATAGCCCAGTCAATCGAAGCCGTTGGCGAAGATGCGGTCGAGATCGACGGCGGCTGCCTCCACCGCACCGATGTCACACGCCATGCCTTGTGGCCGGGCGATGCTGCGCTGGTCAGTGGACGGGCAGTGCGCCGCGTCGCCAGCATCGATGGCGGCACTGTCGGCTTGCAGCAGCTCAGTGTGTGCTTTCCAGGTCCGCGCGGGATCGCGGGAAATCCCCTCATGGTGGCTCAGCACATACGCAGCAGTACCAGCACAGCACCGGTGCCGCCTTCGGCGGATGGCGCCGAGGCAAACGCGACCACTTGGCGGCGGCGGCGCAGAACGTGGTCGGTCAGTCCCTTGAGCACCGGGCCGCCGGGGCCGGAACGCCGGCCTTTGCCGTGGATGATGCGCACGCAGCCATGGCCGTGATCGAGGGCTTCGTCGAGAAAGTCGTGGATCGATGCGCGCGCGGCCGCCGCGGTCATGTGGTGCAGATCCAGTTCGTCACCAATGCTGTAGCGGCCGCGCTTGAGCTTTTTCAGAATCGAAGGCGGGTAGCCGCCGCGCAGCCAGGCCAGTTCGGCACCGGTTTCCATCACGGCCGGGTCGAAGTCGGCCAGCAAGTCTTCGCTGACGCGGGCCTCGTCCTGTTCCAGCATTCGGGCGCGCGGCCGCGGCGGCGCCTTTTTCGGCGCGGTCTCGACCGCGTGGACGCGCTGCACCGGCCCGATCGCATCCAGGAAAAGGCGCCGGTCTTCCTCGCTGATGGCGGCGCGCGCGGTTTTCGGCTTGCGGCTCATCCGTTCATCCTAACCCGGATTATTCATGAGCATCCGTAGCGAGCCGGTTCAGGGGCATGTCCGGCGCGGGTTTCGCGACCGAGGGGCGCGCAGGCGTAGCCGACACTACGTCGAGCACCCCGACGGAGCGAAAGCCGCGCCGGGCGTGTCACTGGGCCTGCGCAGTAGGAGGTTCATGAATAGTCCGGGTTAACCCACCGCAGGTGTGCTCCTGCACGGATCGCGCTGGCTGCTAAAATGACCCGATTGTTCAGATGATGGAAGAAGCCGGATCGCCATGCGGGTGTTGGTAAGCAATGATGACGGGGTGGGCTCGGAAGGTATCCGCGTGCTGGCCGAGAGCCTGGCCGAGGTGGGCGATGTGGTGGTGGTGGCCCCCGATCGCGATCGCTCGGGAGCCAGCAATTCGCTGACCCTGGACCTGCCGGTACGCGTGGCGCGGCAAAGCGAGGCGGTCTATCGCGTGGCCGGCACGCCCACCGACTGCGTGCATCTGGCGCTGTCCGGCCTGCTGGAGAACGACCCCGACATCGTGGTGTCCGGCATCAACAATGCTGCCAATCTCGGCGATGACGTGATCTATTCGGGCACCGTGTCGGCGGCCATGGAAGGGCGCTTCCTGGGGTTGCCGGCCATCGCGGTGTCGTTGGTTACATGCGAGGATTCCGGGCGCCACTACGCCAGTGCAGCGCGCGCCGTGCTGCAACTGGTGCACCGCCTGCTGGTCGATCCGCTCCCCGCCGACACCATTCTCAACGTCAACGTGCCGGACCGTGAATGGAGCGACATTCGCGGCTTCGAGGTCACCCGTCTGGGCAAGCGGCATCGTTCGGCGCCATGCGTACGACAGACCGATCCCCGCGGTCGCAGCATGTGGTGGATCGGGCCGGCTGGCGAAGTGGACGATGACGGGCCGGGCACGGACTTCAACGCGGTCACGCGTGGTTATGTGTCGATCACGCCGATCCATGTCGACCTGACCCGTTTTCAGGCGCTGGAAAAGGTCAGCAGCTGGATCGAGGGCTTGAGCGTCAGCGCCACCAGCAGGCGCACGGCATGATTCGCGCGCGGCTGGCCGAATCGGAGTTGTCGGGGCAGGGCATGACCTCGCAGCGCGCCCGCGACCGGCTGGTGGCGCGATTGCGCGAAACCGGCATCGACAATCGCGAGGTGCTGGACGTGATCCGCACCATGCCGCGGCACCTGTTCATTGCCGAGGCCATGGCCTCGCGCGCCTACGAGGACATGGCGCTGCCAATCGGCCACGGCCAGACCATTTCCCAGCCCTGGGTGGTGGCGCGCATGAGCGCGGCGCTGATCGAGCACGGGCGGCCGCAAAGCGTGCTGGAAATCGGCACCGGCTCGGGCTATCAGGCCGCGGTGCTGGCGGCGCTGGCCGGCACCGTGTTCACGGTCGAGCGCATCGAGGAGCTGTTGCGCCAGGCGCGGCGCCGCTTCCGCAAGCTGGGCATCGACAATGTGCGCTCGAAGTACGACGACGGCAATCTGGGCTGGCCCGAGGAAGCGCCGTTCGATGGCATCATCCTGACTGCAGCCGGCGAGGGCATTCCGCCGGGCCTGATCGAGCAGCTGGCCGACAGCGGCGTTCTGGTGGCTCCGGTCGGGCCACCCGGCAGGCAGCAGTTGCTGCGTCTGCGCAAGCACGATGGTGAAGTCAGCGAGGAGAATCTGGGCGCGGTCAGCTTCGTGCCCCTGCTGGGTGGCGTGACTTGACGGCGTACAGCGCGGGGGCAGGCTGATGCGCCTGTTTCGTCCCTTGTACGAGCGCGCCATCGCCTGGTCCGCGCATCCGCATTCGCGGATCTACCTGGCCGCGTTGAGTTTCGTCGAAGCCTTCATCTTTCCGATTCCGCCGGAAGTCATGCTGGCGCCGATGACCCTGGCGCGACCGAAAGCCTGGCTGCGGCTGGCCAGTCTGAGTCTGGTCTTTTCGCTGCTCGGCTCGCTGGTCGGCTATGCGCTCGGGCACTACGTCTACCAGAGCCTGCAGCCGCTGCTGAGTGCCCACATGCAGGCCGTGATTGGCGAATGGGTCGGCACCTTGCGTCAGGACATGCAGGCGCACTGGCTGGCGATGCTGGGTGCCCTGCTGCTGGCTGCACTGCAACCGGTGATTCCGATGAAGTTCGTGACCTGGGCCGCGGGCATTGTCGGCGTGCCGATCCTGCCGTTTCTGGCCTGCATGGCGCTGGGCCGCGGCAAACGCGTGTACCTGCTGACCGGTGCGATCCGGATTGGCGGCCGGCGTGCCGAAGTGGCCATTCACAAGTACATCGAATGGATCGGATGGGCGCTGGTGGTGATCGTGCTGGTCTTGCTGCTGTGGTGGTGGCTGCGATGAAGTTTTTGGGTATCCTTGTGACAATGAATGGTCGATCTGTCCATCGTGTGGTTCTGTGTGCGGCTGTGGTGCTGATGGCCGCTTGCGCCCAGAATCCGCCCGCACCAGTCGTCGACATGACGCAGACCATTCCGCCGGCCGGCTCGGTCGGCAGACCTGCCGATCGTATGCCGCCGGCGCCAGCGGGCCACTACATCGTGGAAAAGGGCGACACCCTGTATTCGATCGCCTTCCACAACCAGCTCGACTGGCAGCAACTGGCGCAGTGGAACGGCATCGGCGCGCCGTACACGATCGTGCCTGGACAAGATCTGCGCCTGATGCCGCCACCGGCGGGAAGCCGTCCTGTCGTGACCTATGGCGCAAAGCCGGAGCCGCCAGTCAGCACACCGGCGGCCACGCCGACCGTGGCCAGGACCGAACCGTCTACAGCCGAGCCTGTTGTGTCAGCTTCTGCACCGGCGTCGGCCACACCCGAACCGAAGCCGGCACCGAAGCCACCGGCGAGCCCGACCGAACCTTCCGCGGCGGGACCGGGACGCACGGTCGCTGGTCTGAGCTGGCACTGGCCGGCGCAAGGGTCGCTGCTGAGCCGCTTTGTGGCCAGTGATCCGACCAAACAGGGCATCGACATCGGCGGTCGGCGTGGTACGCCGGTGCGCGCCGCGGCCGATGGCGTGGTGGTCTACAGCGGCAACGGCCTGGTCGGCTACGGCGAGCTGGTCATCGTCAAGCATTCCGATACCTATTTGTCGGCCTACGGTCATAATGCCAAGCGCCTGGTCAAGGAAGGCGACCGCGTACAGGCCGGGCAGGAAATTGCCACCATGGGTTCGAGCGGCACCAGCCGCACGGAACTGCACTTCGAGATTCGCAAGCACGGCCAGCCGATCGACCCGCTGGGGTTTTTGCCGCAACGCTAACCGGACCGGACTCGGGACTCGGGACTCGGGACGTAAGGTGCGGCGAAGCGCGGCACTGAGCCGCCCGCCGCGGTGCGCTTCACTTTGTTCAGCAGCATCGTGCGCACAGTCAAGCGTACCGTTCAAGGGTCCGCGCTGGAACCGCTGGATGGTATAATCAGCACCATTATGGTCTTGTATATTCCGGCACGCAGATGATCGAGGTATCCGAGCGCGCGCAGCAGCATTTTCACCGCCTGATCAAGCAGCAGGGTGATGATGATTTCGGCATTCTGGTCGCGGTCGAGGCGGCCGGTACGCCCGCGGCGCAGGTGGACCTGCGTTTCTGCGAGCCAGCCGATCTGAGCGGCAACGAGGTGTCGGTACCTTGCCAGGGCTTCACCCTGTTTGTGGATGCCGACAGCGTGCAGTGGCTGGGCGAGGCCAGCATCGATTTCGAATCCGGCAGGGCTGGCGGGCGTCTGCGCATCGCTGCGCCCGGCATTCGCGGCGACGTGCCGGACAATAACGCTGATCTGGCGGCGAAGGTGCGTTACGTGATCGACGCGCAGATCAATCCGCAACTGGCCTCACATGGCGGTCAGGTACGTCTGCTGGAGATCGATCCGGCCGGAATCGCTGTATTGGAATTTGGCGGTGGCTGTCACGGCTGCGGCATGGCCGACGTGACCCTGAAGCAGGGCGTGGAGAAAACCCTGCGCAAGGCACTGCCGGAAATCACCGGTGTACGCGACGCCACGGAGCATGCCAGCGGCAGGAACCCCTATTACAAGGGCCGTGAAGGCCGCTCGGCGATGTAGGAGCGGCTCATGGCCGCGAACATTCTTGCGTCGAACACGCCGCGCGCGCATGACGCGCTCCTACACCCGGGCAGGTTGGGTTGAGCCGCAGGCGAAACCCGACATCGTGGATCAGGGAGTGCGCGGAGATCGTTGGGTTTCGCGGCGCTCAACCCAAGCTACGGCACGTTTCGAAGCGGTGCATTACGACACAACCCCCTGAGTCAGGGGGCGATCCGCGGAGCAGCCGCGGATGGGGGTGTGGGGACGCAGGCCGGGGCCCGAAACTTTGCGCAGC
>CBFGSA010000151.1:0-5979 GCA_965651365.1 uncultured Rhodanobacteraceae bacterium
TGCACGGTGACTTCCAGCCCGCCTTCGGGCCGGTTGCGCGCCGCTACCGATCCGCCATGTGCCTGGCAGGCGCGGGCCACGATCGCAAGGCCGATGCCGTGGCCGCCACTGCGCCGGTCGCGGGCCTGGGAGGTGCGCACGAACGGCTGGAAGATGGCCTGCAGCATGTCCTCGGGTACGCCCGGGCCCTGGTCGCGGACCCGCAGCTCGGCCATGCCATCGGCGGCGCTCAGTGTGGCGTGCACGGTGCTGCCCTCGGCGGTGTAGTGCTGGGCGTTGCGCAGCAGGTTTTCCACCACGCTGCGCAGCAGCAGCGGGTCGGCATGGATTGTCAGGTACTGCGGTGCCGCGACGGCCACCGGTACAGCGCTGGTCAGGGCCAGATCGGCCACGCATTCGCGCAACAGCGCGGCAAGGTCGGTGGCCTCACGTTGCAGTTGGTGTGGATCGTGCTCCAATCGCGTATAGGCCAGCAACTGCTCCAGCAGGGCGTCCAGACGCGAGCTCTCCAGGGCGATGCGCTCAAGGGACTTGTGGCCGCGCGGACTGTCGTCGGAATGGACGCGTGCCACTTCCAACGCCACTTCCAGCCGTGCCAGCGGCGAGCGCAATTCGTGCGATACGTCGCGCAACAGTTGCTGCCTGCTTTCCAGCTGTTGTTGCAGCCGTGCGGCCATCCCGTTGAATTCCTCGCCAAGCTGGCCGAGCTCGTCACGTCGCCGGGTCAGCCGCTGCGGCACACGCGCGGCCAGATTGCCCTGCGCCATGTCACCGGTGGCGCGCCGCAACTGGCGAATGGGCCGGCTCAGCCACCAGGCCAGCACCCAGGCTGCCAGCACGATACCTGCCAGGCCGGCGATGAAGCGCAACACGGTGAGGTCGTGCGGGCGCGGCGGCAGCGCAACCACCACCCAGCGATAGCGGCCGCGCTCGCCATCCAGCCACTGCCGGAGCTGCTCGTCGCGACCCATCCGGTGCCCGGCAGCGACATGCATCGCATGCGGTCGCAGGCCAAACTTGCGCGCAACCCGACGCAGCAGTGGCCGCCCGTCGCTGTCATACAGCATGCCCAGCACGCGATGTTCGCGGCGCAGCCGCTCCAGCGTGCGCAGCAGTGCCGATTGGCCGCCGCTCTCCCAGGCGGTAATCGCGTCGCTGCCCCAGACTTGTACGCTGCGCGCCGACAGCGGTGGATCGACCAGCGACTTGGCCAGCACGAAGACCGCGCCGGCCGTCAGCAGATTGGCCAGCAGCAGCCAGCCCAACAGCTTGAGAAACAGCCGGTTCATTGAGGCCCCTTCACCAACTGGTAGCCGCGGCCGCGGACGGTCTTGATGCGCTCGTTGCCGAGCTTCTTGCGCAGGCTGACCACGTGCATGTCGAGGCTGCGGTCGCCGGGCATCCAGCGCCGGCCCAGTGCCTGCTCGGACAGGCTGTCGCGGTCGAGCGGACTGCCGGCGGCAGCGGCCAGCGCCGCCAGCACCTCGAACTCGATGCTGGTCAATGCCAGCGGTCGGCCCTGATACAGTGCCTCGCGTCGTGCCCGCGAAACCGTCAGGTCATCCAGTTCAATATCCGCTTCGGTGCTCGGTGCGGCGGGCTGGCTGCGGCGCAGGATCGCACGCAGCCGGGCTACCAGTTCACGCGGATTGGCCGGCTTGCGCAGGTAGTCGTCGGCGCCCATCTCCAGGCCCACGATGCGGTCGACGTCCTCGCCGCGGGCTGTCAGCATCAGGATCGGCAGGTTGTGGTCGCGGCGGATTTCGCGCAGCGCCTCGAAGCCGTCCTTGCGCGGCATCATCACGTCCAGCAGCAGCGCGTCGAAACCCTCGCCTGCGCGCGCTACCGCAGCGGTACCATCGTGCACCGTGTCCACGGCAAAGCCCTGATCGGCCAGGTATTCGGCCATCAGGGCGCAAAACTCCTCGTCGTCGTCGGCCATCAGGATGCGGGTCATGCGCCTACTGTAGCCGCTGCCGGGGGCAAAACGACCGGGCTTTACAAAACCCGACACAAGCCGACACCCATTTGCACGCCGCAGGCGTAAGGTGAAGCCTCCCCATGACACGTGCCCCGCACGCAGGAGTATCCGATGAAAAAACTGTTCCTCGCCCTCACCACCACCGCCCTGCTGGCCAGCGCCGGCGCCACCCTTGCGGCAGGTCCCGGCCACGGCCCCGGCCAGATGCACCGCGGCGCGCACATGGGTCGCATGCTCGACAGCATCAACGCCACCGACGCCCAGCGCGAGCAGATCAAGGCGATCATGCAATCCAACAAGGAGCAAGCCAAGGCCGACTGGAAGCAGATCGCGGCGACCCGCCGCGCGCTACACGAGCTCGACCCGATGGCCAGCAGCTACTCCAGCGAAGTCGCCCGGCTGGCTGACGAGTTGGCCCAGGCCACGCGCCAGGCCACCATCGACAAGGCCAACATCCGCGCCCAGGTCGCCGCGGTCCTGACCAGCGAACAGCGCGCCACGCTGGCCCAGCAGCGCGCCGAACGCGAACAGCGCCAGGCCGAACGTCGCGAACGGATGAAGGCGCGGCGCGCCGAACGCAATGACTCGTGATCATTGCTTCGGAGCTGAGACCATCAAGCCCCCGGTTTCGGGGGCTTTTTGTTCGCAGTATCCAGTATTCGTGAATTGGCGTAGGGCGGGAGCAGCGCAGCGAATCCCGCCGCCAGAGTGCCGGACGTTGCGCATGGCGGGAACGCCGCTGCGCGGCTCCTCCCGCCCTGTTGCATCGCGGCCATGGGCCGCTCCTACAATTTGTAGCCGCGGTGGATGGCGACGATGCCGCCGGTGAGGTTGCGCACCTGCACGTGTTCCAGGCCGGCCGCTTCCATCATGGCCTTGAGGGTTTCCTGGTCGGGGTGTTTGCGGATCGATTCGGCCAGATACTGGTAACTGTCGGGATCGTGAGCGACAAGGCGGCCCAGGCGCGGCAGGATCTGGAAGGAATGGAAGTCGTAAAGCTTGCCGAAGGCCTCGTTGCGCACCCTGGAGAACTCCAGAACCAGCGTGCGACCGCCGGGCTTGAGCACGCGGGCCATTTCGCGCAGGGCCTGATCCTTGTCGGTGACGTTGCGCAGGCCGAAGGCAATGGTGACGGCGTCGAAGCTGGCATCCGGAAAAGGCAGTGCCTCGGCGTTCATCTGTGCCCATTCAAGGCCCTTGAGCAGGCCGCGATCCAGCAGCCGGTCGCGGCCGACGCCGAGCATGGCGGCGTTGATGTCGCCGACCACGATCTGTCCGCTGTCATCGACCACCGGTTTCAGCAGGGCCGCGATGTCACCGGTACCGCCGGCAAGGTCCAGCACGCGGTCGCCCCTGCGAATGCCACTGACGGCCACGAAATGACGCTTCCACAGCCGGTGCACGCCGAAGGACATCAGGTCGTTCATGACATCGTACTTGCGCGCCACCGAGGTGAAGACCTGGCCGACCAGCTTCTGCTTGTCCGCCTTCGGCACATCGCGGTAGCCGAAGTGGGTGGTTTCCGATTCGCTCATGCGGGCATTGTAGCGGGCAGGCAAGGCCAGGTGTGCGCAGCGCCAGCACAGGGCGCAGTCAACGTTTCATGCTGGTGAAATTGGATCCCGGGTTCTGCCTTCGGCAGCCCCAGGATGACAGCAGGTGTTTCCCGGCACCTGGTCAATAGTCGGGGATTCCTGCTCTTTGAGGGGAGGGAGCCAATGGCATGGCGACTCTGGAATCCCGGGTCCCGAGTCCCGAGTCCCGGCATTCAGTGCAAGGTGTGCTGCACACCGGCGGTACTGTTGACGGCGCTGCGTTCGAGCGGGCTCAGGGGGTGTACGCGCCAGTAGTGGCGCAGGGCCGAGACGGCTATCGGGATCTGGTCGAGGCAGGCGTGGTAGTCGTTGTCGGACAGGCGCTCGAAATCGGCCTCGCTGTGAAACACGCCTTCCTCCAGACCCAAAGCCATGATCGGGCCCAGCATTTCCATCAGTTCCGGATCTTCGGCCATGCGCGATTCCCACAGTGGCGCGCGCAAGTCGATGCCGCGGCTGAAGCCTTCGCACCAGCCGGCGGCGGTCAGGCGGGCGTCTTCCGCGCGCTCGCCGACCTCGCCCAGAATGGGCGCGTAGTCTTCACTGGCCAGCTCATCCGGGATTGAATCATTGAGGCGGGCCAGCAGGCCCAGCACCTGGCCGCCCTGGCTCTCGTCCTCGAACGGTGATGTCAGCACCTGCGGCAGCCACTCGTCCGGCAGAGCCGGCTCGGGGCCGATTGCCAGGGCTGTCAGCAGACCGTGTACGCCATCCAGCAGCAGCGAGCCGTCGTCGGCGCGGGTGCGAAGGAACAGGTCGAGCTGGTTCAGTTCGGTCTCGTCCGGAGGCTGGATGTAGATGTCTTTTTCGCTCATGGTTCGGGATTCAGTTCCACGCTGACCGGGGTGTGATCCGAAGGCCGTTCCCAGGTTCTCGGCTCGCGTTCAATGCTGGCGTCTTTTGCGGCTTTTTTCAAGACATCGGAAATCAGCACCAGGTCGATCCGCAGCCCCTGGTTGCGGTCGAACGCGGCCTGGCGATAGTCCCACCAGCTGAACTGGTCGCCTTCCTCGTGGAACAGGCGGTAACTGTCGGCCAGGCCCAGGCCGGTGATGGCGGCCAGCGCCTCGCGCTCCGGCGTCGAGCACAGGATCTTTTCATGCCAGGCTTCGGGGTCGTGCACGTCGCGGTCTTCGGGCGCGATGTTGAAGTCGCCCAGCACCACCAGCTTCGGATGGCGCTTCAGCTCTTTGGCGAGAAAGTCGCGCACCCGCGCCAGCCATTCCAGCTTGTGCGTGTACTTTTCATCGCCGACCGCCTTGCCGTTGACCACGTACAGGTTGACGATGCGCAAGCCGCCGACCGTGGCGACCAGGATGCGCCGCGCCGGATCGTCCAGGCCGGGAATGTCGGTGACCACATCGCGCGGCCGCTCGCGCGCCAGGATGGCCACGCCGTTGTAGGTTTTCTGCCCGGCGTAGACCGCGTAGTAGCCCGCTTCCAGCAGTTCGGGCACCGGAAAGTACAGATCCTCGGTCTTGGTTTCCTGAAGGGCAACGATGTCGGGCTTCGATTCATCCAGCCAGCGCTCAAGGTGCGGCAGGCGCACCTTGAGGGAATTGACGTTCCACGATGCGATCTTCATGTCGCAATTCTAGCCCGGATTATTTATGAGCGTTCGTAGCGAGCTGGCCCAAGGGCATGTCCGGCGCGGGTTTCGCGACCGAGGGGCGCGCAGGCGTAGCCGACACTACGTCGAGCACCCCGACGGAGCGAAAGCCGCGCCGGGCGTGTCACTGGGCCAGCGCAGTAGAAGGTTCATGAATAGTCCGAGCTAGTAGTGGCGGGCCATGCCCGCGATGGCTATGCGCCCAGCCCGTAGCTGGCCAGCAGGGCCTCGGGCCTGGGCTCGCGACCGCGGAAGGCCATGAAACTTTGCATGGCCGGGCGGCTGGCGCCGACCGCGAGTATCTCGTTGCGGAAGCGCGCGCCGGTGGCCGGGTCGATGGTGCCGTGTTCCTCGAACTCAGAGAATACGTCGGCCGACAGCAGTTCGGCCCACAGGTAGCTGTAGTAGCCGGCCGCGTAACCGCCGGCAAAAATGTGCGTGAACGCATGCGGAAAGCGCTGCCAGGCTGGCGGATGCAGCACCGCGACCTCGCGCCGGACCTCATCCAGCACGCTCATTGACGGGCGCGGCTTGTCCGGCGCGTAATCCAGGTGCAGGCGAAAATCGAACAGTCCGAACTCGAGCTGGCGCACCAGGAACAAGCCGGCGTGGAAGTGGCGTGCGGCCAGCATCCGCCGAAACAGCCCGTCGGGCAGCTTTTCGCCCGTCTGCCAGTGGCCGGAGAGCAGGTCCAGGGCGTCACGGTTCCAGCCGAAGTTCTCCATGAACTGGCTGGGCAGCTCGACCGCGTCCCACTCCACGCCGTTGATGCCGCCGATCGAGGGCAGGTCGAT
>CBFGSA010000152.1:0-5903 GCA_965651365.1 uncultured Rhodanobacteraceae bacterium
TCCCGATTCCCGATTCCCGATTCCCGATTCCCGATTCCCGATTCCCGATTCCCGATTCCCGGCATGTCCGACATCCTTGATCGCATCCTCCAGCGCAAGCGCGAAGAAATCGACGAACGCACACGGGCTCGTCCACTGACCGAACTTCAGGCGCGCTGTGCTGAACTGCCCGACACGCGCGGATTTGCAGCGGCGATGGAAGCCAGCATCGACAAGGGCCGACCGGCCATCATTGCCGAGATCAAGAAAGCCAGCCCCAGCAAGGGCGTGATCCGGGAGGACTTCGATCCGGCGGCCATCGCGGCCAGTTACGCCAAAGCGAGGGCAAGCTGCCTGTCGGTGCTGACCGACGCGCATTTTTTCCAGGGCAGTGAGCGCTACCTGATGCAGGCCCGCGAAGCGTGCAAGCTGCCGGTCTTGCGCAAGGACTTCATCATCGATCCCTACCAGGTCTGGGAGGCGCGCTCGATCGGCGCCGACTGCATCCTGCTGATTGTGTCCGCACTTGGCGATCGCGCCTTGCTCGAACTGAGCTTGCTGGCGGCCGAGCTGGACATGGATGTGCTGGTGGAAGTGCATGATGCCGAGGAACTGGAGCGGGCGCTGGCACTGCCGGCGCCCCTGATTGGCGTCAACAACCGCGACCTGCGTACCTTCAAGACCACGCTCGATACCAGCATCGATCTGCGCGAAAGCGTCCCCTACGACCGCTTGCTGGTCAGCGAAAGCGGCATCCGCACGTTCGAAGACGTGGCACGTCTGCAAGATGCGGGGATCGAGGCGTTTCTGGTCGGTGAGACCTTCATGCGCTCCCCCGACCCCGGCGCTGAATTGAAGCGGCTGTTTGCCGATTGGTGAACCGGCATGGTGCCCGAAACCTTGCGCAGCAGGCTATCAGCCCAGGGTTTCAACAAGCGTTCGGAGCCTGAGTGGATCCAGGATCGTCGCTTCGCGCCGCCCGGGATGACGCCGGTTTCGATGTGTGGCTGGCGTACACCAGCCCCAATCCCGAATCCCGGCTCTTCAGCGCGTTCCAAGCACCACAATGGTCTTGCCGGAGACCTGGATCTTGTTCTCGGCGGCGAGCTCCTTCAGCACACGGCCCACCATCTCGCGCGAGCATCCGACGATGCGGCTGATTTCCTGGCGCGAAATGCGAATCTGGGTGCCGTCGGGGTGAGTCATGGCATCGGGCTCGGTGCACAGGTCGATCAGGGTGCGGGCGACCCGATTGCTGACATCCATGAAGGCCAGGCGGCTGACCTTGCGATTGCTTTGCAGCAGGCGGTTGGACAGCTGCTGGCCAATCGCGAACAGGATTCTGGGGCAGACCTCCTTCAGGCCGGTCTGGAACAGCTGGAACAGGCGTTCGTAGGTGATCTCCGCCAGTTCGCAGCTGTTGCGCGTGCGCATGGTCACGTCGCGATGCGGCGACTCGACAAACAGGCCCATCTCGCCAATGAACTCGCCCCGGTTGACATAGGTGAGGATCAGCTCGCGGCCATTGTCGTCCTCGGACAGGATCGCCACCGAACCGCTGATCACGTAGAACAGCGTGGTGGCCGGGTCGCCGGGACGCATGATGACCGACTTCTTGGTGTACTTGCGGCGGTGGCAGTGGGCCAGGAAAAGGTTGATCGCATGATCGTCCGGCGCCAGTGCGTCAGGGTGCTGGGAGCGCACGAGCGCCTGCTGCAGGGAATACCTTAGCCGTGGCATGTCGTCGTCCGGTTGAGTCACATTCGGCTCTGATTCAGGGGTCAGGGTTGCCTGCATTGTGTTCCGAGTCACTCAAATTGGCAACCGATACAATCGTCGCCGACTGAATGTCCGGGCCTTTTGCGGCTTTCAATACCACCATTGCTTGCCGCATAATTGGACTTTCGGTGGTCAGGCCTTCTCACACCACCCGCCGCCGGTCACAGTCAACATGTCAAGCAAGGCTCCCTCATTGGTCAAACCGCTGCCTCGCCTTCGCCTGCAGGGATTCAACAATCTCACCAAGGCACTCAGCTTCAACATCTACGATGTCTGCTATGCAGCCTCGGCCGAGGAGCGCAGTCGCTACATCGAGTACATTGATGAAGCCTACAACGCCGAGCGGCTGACCCAGATACTGACCAGGGTTGCCGATACCATCGGTGCCAACATCCTCAATATCGCGCGTCAGGATTACGAGCCCCAGGGTGCTTCGGTGACCATCCTGATTTCCGAGGAGCCGGTGCTGCACCAGCTCGACCGCGACACCATTTCCGGTGCCGTGGTGGCGCACATGGACAAGAGCCACATCACCGTCCACACCTACCCGGAGACGCATCCGCACAACGGCATTGCCACCTTCCGCGCGGATATCGACGTGGCTACCTGCGGCGTGATTTCGCCGCTGAAGGCGCTCAACTACCTGATTGACAGCTTCGAGTCCGACATCGTGATCATGGATTATCGCGTGCGTGGCTTCACCCGTGACGTGAAGGGCAAGAAGCATTACATCGACCACAAGATCAACTCGATCCAGGACTATCTGGCGCGGCACATCCGCAAGAAATACCGCATGTACGATGTCAACGTGTACCAGGAAAACATCTTCCACACCAAGATGCTGGTCAGCGACCAGGATCTGGATACCTACCTGTTTGGCGCCCACGCCAGCGACTTCGATGCCCGCGAGCGCAAACGCATCGAAAAACTGCTGAAGCGCGAGATCGAGGAGCTGTTCCACGGCCGCAATTTGATGTGAAGACGTTGCGGGGCTCGGGACTCGGGACTCGGGACTCGGGACTCGGGACTCGGGACTCGGGACTCGGGACCGCCGTCATCCTGGGGCCGAGCGTAGCGAGGAACCCGGGATCCATTTTGATCATTTTCGGGTCATTTGTCTGTTCAGTCCTTTCTTTGCCCGTCCTCGTGGCGTGATGCTCGCATCGGTGCGCTTCGCTCAGCTGCACCCTACCCAGCCAATCTCGAATCCCGAATCCCGCCGGGTTTGAGCGACGCTCAAACCCGGTAGGCCACCGCCTTCATCACTCTGGAGGCCCAGCGCATCAGCGTCGGCACCGGGGCAGGCAGCTCGACGCCGCCGCGGTCGAGCGCATTGTCGGCGTGGCGCGCCTCATCGGCCTGCATCTGGCTCAGGATGGCGCGCGAGCGTGCGTCCAGTGGTGGCAGCCGTTGCAGGTGCTCGCCCAGATGGGCTTCCACCTGGCGCTCGGTTTCCACCACAAAGCCCAGGCTGAGGCGGTCGCTGGCGGCCGCGGCGGCCACACCGATGGCGAAACTGCCGGCGTACCACAGCGGATTGAACAGGCTGGGCTGGCTCTCCAGCTCCTGCAAGCGCCCGGCGCACCAGGCCAGATGATCATTTTCCTCGTCGGCGGCCGCCAGCAACCAGTCACGGGTTTCGCCGTCCTGGGCCAGCGCGGCCTGGCCCAGGTACAAGGCCTGGGCACAGACTTCGCCGGTGTGGTTGATGCGCATCAGGCCGGCGGCATGGCGGCGCTCGCGACTGTCCAGGCTGGCGAAGTTCGCACCCTCGGCCGGGGACGGACGACTCGGCGCGGCCTGGCCGAAGGTGGTGGCCAGGGCATTGCCGACGCCGGCCAGCACCCGGTCCAGCGCACTGTAGTGGCGCGCGAACGAACCCGAAAAACGGCTTGTCCCCGGGCCATTGCTTTGTACTGGTGTATTCATGCTACAATGTGCGGCTTCGCGACGAAGTGGTGAAGCGCCCGGCAGGTCTTGTCTGTCCGGGTGGCTTTGGCTATCATTTCGCGCCTTTCACCCCAGATTCCGATCAATCCAAGGTTCATCCCGATGAAGACGTTCAGCGCCAAGACCGACAGCGTACAACGTGACTGGTTCGTGGTCGATGCCAGTGGCCAGACGCTGGGTCGTCTGTGCAGCGAAGTCGCCCGCCGCCTGCGCGGCAAGCACAAGCCCGTGTACACCCCGCATGTCGACACCGGCGATTACATCGTCGTGATCAATGCCGACAAGGTTGCGGTGACCGGTCGCAAGATGAACGACAAGATGTATCACCGCTTTACCGGCTATATCGGCAACATGAAGTCCATGCCGCTGAAGGATTTGCTGGCCAGGCATCCCGAGCGCGTGATCGAGCTGGGTGTCAAGGGCATGCTGCCCAAGAATCCGCTCGGCCGTGCCATGTACCGCAAGCTCAAGGTCTACAGCGGCACCGAACATCCGCACACTGCCCAGCAGCCGCAAGCGCTGGAAATCTAAAGGAACATCATGGCCACCATCGAACAAAACTACGGCACCGGCCGCCGCAAGACCTCTGCCGCCCGCGTGTTCCTGCGCAAGGGCAGTGGCGCCATCACCGTCAACGGCAAGGCGCTGGATCAGTTCTTCGGGCGCGAGACCGCACAGATGATCGTGCGCCAGCCGCTGGAGCTGACCGAAAACAGCGAGCGCTTTGACGTGCTGGCCACTGTCGAAGGTGGCGGCATGACCGGCCAGGCCGGCGCCATTCGCCTGGGCATCGCCCGCGCACTGGTCGAATACGACGAAACGCTCAAGGAGCCGCTGCGCAAGGCCGGCTACATGACCCGCGACGCGCGCGCCGTGGAGCGCAAGAAGGTCGGCCTGCACAAGGCCCGCCGCGCCACTCAGTTCTCCAAGCGCTGATCTTTTTCAGCGGCTTTGGCGAGAGCCACAGCCCCGTAGCCAAGCGGTTCAAGGCACCGGATTCTGATTCCGGCATTCGTAGGTTCGAATCCTACCGGGGCTGCCAATCGAGTTTAAAAAAAACCCGCCGCCGGCGGGTTTTTCTTTGCCCGTGTTGTTTTTCCGCCAGCAATATTGCACGGGCAATGTGCTATATTTTCCGGATAGGGGGTTACTACATGGCACATCCGGGTCTGCCAAACGCAGGCCGACGGGTGTGTTTGTCACTGTCTAGTTGGGGAAATATCAATGTACAAGCATCTGTTCGCGACTGCTGCGGGCCAGGTCCGCTCGGCCATCTCAAACCGTGTGCTGTTGGTTCTTTTGTCGGCAGCGCTGGCGTGGCCTGCCATGGCGGTTCAGCCGGTCCAGCCGGATCAGGAGCGTTCGCGGCTCCAGAGCGTGCCGCAGGCCGCTGCCGGGCTGGATGTGCAGCCGGATGTCCGCGCCGGGCAACCGATTGCTGCGCTGGCGACCGGCAACAATGCCGCAGGCCGGTTTCTTGCCGAGCATGGTGGCGAGTGGGAGCTGCGCATGGACAACCGGTCGGGTTACCCGAACCTGATCCAGGGCAGTGGCGTACCCTTGTATGCCGGGCGGGGCAATTCGCTGGCGCCGACAACCCGGCCGCACAGCCTGGTCGAGGTCGATGCGCTGGCCCAGCGGTTCGTGCGTACCAATCAGGACCTGCTGGGCGTGGCCGGCATTGATCTGCGCCTCGATCCGGCCAACAGCGCTCCGTATGGCACCGGCGACAGTCACTGGTTCGTGCAGTACGACCAGTATGTCAACGGTGTGCGCGTGCGCGGCGCCAATGTGTTCGTGCGCATTTCGCAAGGCAACGTGGTGCAATTCGGCAACAATCGCGTGGTGCCGGTCAGTATTGACACCAACGCGACGCTTGCTCGGCGCGCTGGCCTTGATGCGATGATGCGACAACTGCACTTTCTGCCCGCTACCCACATTCGCACGCTGATCAACAACGGCGAGCTCCTTGTGCTGCCGCGTGCCGCGGACCGCAAGTCGGCGGGCCTGCGCTACACCGGTGCGATCGGCGCGGGCTACGATCATGTGCTGGCATGGCATTACACCTTCCGCGTCAATGATGACCCGACCACCTACGATGTGCTGGTGGATGCCGACAGCGGCCAGGTGCTGAGCGTCCGCAACCTCAACGTCAACGCGCAGGCCCAGGTCAAGGGCAACGTCTACACCACCGA
>CBFGSA010000153.1:0-5761 GCA_965651365.1 uncultured Rhodanobacteraceae bacterium
GGCGAAGTCCAGCTCGGTGCGCTGCTGGAACAATTGCTGGTGGCCGAGCAATACCAGGCCAACGTGGCCACCTTGCCCAATTCCAGCGAGCGGGTCGAGTTTGCGATACGCCTGCCCGGTGCCGATCGCGTGGGCCAGGTGTGGCTGCCGATCGACGCCAAGTTTCCGCGCGAGGATTACGAACGGCTGCTGGCGGCCCAGGAAATCGCCGATGCCGAAGCCGCGCGCGTGGCCGCTGACGCCCTGGAACGGCGCGTGCGCGACGAGGCGAAGAAGATCCGCGAGAAATACGTCGGCCCGCCCCATACCACCGATTTCGCAGTGCTGTTTCTGCCCACCGAAGGTCTGTACGCCGAGGTTATCCGTCGTCCTGGCCTGTTCGAGGATCTGCAGCGCCACCAGCACGTCACCGTGGCGGGGCCTACCACACTGACCGCCATCGTCAACGCGCTGCAGATGGGCTTCCGCACCCTGGCCATCGAGCGGCGCTCGAGCGAGGTGTGGCAACTGCTGGGCACCGTGAAAACCGAGTTCGGCAAATTCGGCGGCATGCTGGACAAGGCACTGAAACAGGTCGACACCGTGCGCAACACGCTCAAGCGCGCATCCGGCAAAACCAGCACGATCAGCCGCAAGCTGCGCGAGGTCGAGTCCCTGCCCGGAGAAACCATTCCCGAGCTGCTCGATGATGACGACCTGGCCGAGAGTCAGGATTCGCCGGCCGAGGCGCCAAAGGACTGATGCGCGCTAAACTGGCAGCTGGTATCCAATGCGAATGTGCCGATGACCAAGCCCCACAAGCCTTCCGAATGCGCTGCGCCCGAGCCGACTTCGCCGCCGGTTTCACGCGAGCAGGCCATGGATGCGGTGCGCACCCTGCTGCGCTGGGCCGGTGACGAGCCCACGCGCGAAGGCCTGCTGGACACGCCGCGGCGGGTGGTGGACGCCTACCGCGAATGGTTCTCCGGCTACCACGAGGACCCGCAGGAGTATCTGACGCGCACCTTCGAGGAAGTGGGCGGCTACGACGAGATGGTGGTGTTGCGCGGCGTGCAGTTCGAAAGCCATTGCGAGCACCATCTGGCGCCGATCATCGGCCGCGCCCATGTCGGCTATCTGCCGGCGGGCAAGGTGGTCGGCATCTCCAAGCTGGCGCGCGTGGTGGATGCCTTCGCGCACCGCTTCCAGGTGCAGGAGAAGCTTACCGCGCAGATCGCCAACTGCATCAACACCGTGCTGCAGCCGCGCGGCGTGGCGGTGGTGATCGACGCCAGCCACGAATGCATGACCACGCGTGGCGTGCACAAGCGCGGCGTGTCGATGATCACCAGCCAGATGCTGGGCAGCTTCCGCGAGGATGCACGTACCCGCGCCGAGTTCCTGCGCTTCATCGACATCGACCACCATTGATGCAATGGATGTTCCGCAGCGGTCTGGTCTTGTGCGCAACTGCCGCCGCAGCGCAACCGGCCAGTGTGCACACCTATCTCAAGCTGTTCGACAGCGACCATGACGGCCGCGTCAGCCAGGCCGAATACGTCCGCTACATGAGCCGCGGCTTTGATGCCATGGATGTCAATCACGATGGCATACTGGAGGCGGCCGAAGTGCCGCCGTCGCCGCGCCAGCGGGGCCCAATGACGCGGCAGGCGCACCGGCGCAACCTGATCGCCACGTTCAAGCGCCAGGATCTTGATCACGACGGTTACCTCAGCGCCGCGGAGCTGGCCGAGCCGCCGCATTGATTCGGCCCCGGATTGTGGCGCTGCGCACCTTCATCCAGGCTGCAAAATGCGGCACAGCCCGAATGCAGCGCAGCGCAATCCGGGACGGCGGTCTAGCCCGCATTATTCACCAGCATGTCTACTGCGCCGGCCCCAGAGTACGCGCCGCGCGGCTTTCGCTCGGTCGGAGCGCTCGACGTAGTGTCCACTACGCCTGCGCGCTCCTCGGTCGCGAAACCCACGCGGCACGCACCCTGGAACCGGCTCGCTACGAATTCCGGTGAATAATGCGGGCTAGAATAGCCGGCCCTTTTCGCTGAACTCCCGGATGACCCACACACCATTGCATGCTTCACGCCGCCGCGCCGCGCTGGTGTTCATTTACATCACGGTACTGCTGGACATGCTGGCCTTCGGCATCGTGATTCCGGTATTGCCGCACCTGATCGAGCAGCTCGCCGGCGGCGGCATTGCCGAGGCGGCGTGGTGGGTGGGCGTTTTCAGCACCGTGTTTGCCGCCGTGCAATTCGCCTTCTCGCCGGTGCAGGGCGCGCTGTCGGACCGCTTCGGCAGGCGCCCGGTGATCCTGATCTCGAACCTGGGCCTGGCACTTGATCTGGCCATCATGGCCGTGGCGCCGAGCCTGTGGTTGCTGTTTGTCGCCCGCATCATCCTCGGGATCACTGCCGCCAGCTTCACCACCGCCAACGCCTACATCGCCGACATCACGCCGAAGGAAAAACGTGCCGGCGCCTACGGCATCCTCGGCAGCGCCTTCGGCCTGGGCTTCATCATCGGCCCCGGCCTCGGCGGCTTCCTGGGCGGCATTGACTTGCGCCTGCCGTTCTGGGTGTCGGCGGCGCTGGCCCTGTGCAATTTCCTCTACGGCTATTTCATCCTGCCCGAATCGCTGCCGGCCGAGCGGCGCACGCCGCGCTTCGAGTTCCACAATGCCCATCCGCTGGGTTCGCTGAAGCTGCTCAGGCGCTACCCGATGGTGCTGGGCCTGGCGGTGGTGATGTTCCTGGTCTATCTGGCGCACTACGTGCTGCAGACCGTGTTCGTGCTGTACGCCGATTTCCGCTACGGCTGGGGCACCCAGGCGGTGGGGCTGGTGCTGATGCTGGTCGGCACCTGCGACGGTGCCGTGCAGGCCTTTCTGACCGGCAAGCTGGCACCGCGTTTCGGCGAACGCCGCGTGCTGCTGGCCGGCATGATTTTCGGCATCGGCGCATTTATCCTGATGGGCGCCGCCAGTGTCGGCTGGGTGTTCCTGATCGGAATCCCGCTGATGGCATTGTGGGGACTCGCCAATCCGCCCATGCAGGCGATCATGACCCACGAGGTCGACCCGTCCGAGCAGGGCCGCCTGCAAGGCGCGGTGACCAGCCTGGGCAGTTTTGCCGGCATCTTCGGTCCGTACCTGTTCGCGCAGATTTTTGCGTCGTCCATTGCGCCTGATGCGCGCATCCACCTGCCCGGACTGGCCTTCGCCGTGGCGGCGCTCCTGCTGCTGATCGGCGTGATCATCGCCGCCCGTGTCACGCGCGCCCTGCACGGGCCGCTGGCCAGCACGCCCGCGACTGTCCTGCCTGGCCCGCAACCCGGCGATGTGCCGCCAGTCACCACCATGCAACCGGAGCGGCAAGACGAGGCATAATGCCTGCCTTCGGTGCCATTGCCTGTGCGAGGTCAACACCATGCTGACGTTCCTGTTGTGGTTGCTGCTACTGGTCGTGTGCTGGCCCTTGGCGCTGCTGGCGATTGTCCTGTACCCGCTGGTGTGGCTGATCCTGCTGCCGTTCCGCCTGCTCGGTATCGCGGTGGGCGGCGTGCTGGAATTGCTGCGCTCGATCGTGATGCTGCCGGCGCGGCTGTTGCGCGGCCCCTCGGCCACGCCGGGACGCTCGTGAACGAGCTGCCGTTTTCGGCGGCCAACAGCCGACTGCGCCGGGTTCAATCAGCGGTTCCTTGTCCTTGGGATTTCAGGAGCCTGGACGACCGATAGATCAACGATGCCGCCCGATCGTGGTCATGGGCCGCTTCTACAAGGCGTCGGCGTCCAGTTCCCCCGTGCGGATGCGGATCACCTGCCTGAGCTCGGCAACGAAGATCTTGCCGTCCCCGACCTTGCCGGTGCGCGCCGAATGCTGGATCGCTTCGAGCACCCGTTCCACCAGGTCATCGGTCACCGCCACCTCGATCTTGATCTTGGGCAGAAAGTCGACCACATACTCGGCGCCCCGATACAGTTCGGTGTGCCCCTTCTGACGCCCGAAGCCCTTGACTTCGGTGACGGTGATGCCTTGCACGCCGACTTCCGACAAGGCTTCGCGCACATCGTCGAGCTTGAACGGCTTGATGATGGCGGTAATCAGCTTCATTTGTGGTCCCTGGTCCGGATCAGCGTCACGTTTGCCCATTTTGCCATTTTCGTGCAGGCCCTGCCGCCGTGTAGGCGCAGGCCTACACCAAGATGCGACGTGCGCCGACTGTACAATCCCCGGCATGCGTCCATACTGCACCCGTCGACGTGCTCCAGCGCGACGACCCAAGCGATCCACGGAGGGATCGCGAATCGCCCGGCCTGCCTGGAGGCCATCATATCGGGCAGTTGCCTGCAGTCCCTGGACCTGTTTCCTGCAGCAATGATCGGGGCAATTCCATGATTGACATTGAATCCATTGATCGGCTGGCTGATCGTGTAGGCCAGTTGATTCCGCCCGGCCTTGGCCGGGCACATGAAGACATCCGCGCCAATGTGCGCGATGTGTTGACGCGGGGTCTGAAGGAACTCGACCTGGTCACCCGCGACGAGTTTGATGTGCAGACCCGCGTGCTGGAACGTACACGGCAGCGTCTGGAAACGCTGGAGTGGCGGATCGCGGCGCTGGAAGCCAAGGCTTCACAGCCATAACGGCTCGACACGCCCAGCCAGGGTGACTGCGGACAATTTGCGGATTGCAGTTCCCGGGAACCCGCCTCCGGTTGCGTCACACCCTTTACCCCAGGGTTCCAACCGGAGGCGGATCTTTTGTTCGAAAGCCGGGAATGGGCAATCGGGAATCGTAGAAGCCCGATTTCCGGATGGTGCGGCAAGCCGGACGACAACCGGGCCTTTTCAATGCACACGGAGAGTGCAACATGCGAGAAGTCGATCATTCCATAAGCCTTGCGGCGGCCTGAGGTATGAGCCTTGCGGTCGCCTTCAGTCGTGCCCAGCAGGGCGTCAGCGCGCCCCAGGTGACCGTGGAAGTGCACCTGGCCGGCGGTCTGCCCGGCACCAGCATCATCGGCTTGCCCGAGCTGGCCGTGCGCGAGGCGCGCGACCGGGTGCGCGTTGCGATCAGCAATGCGCAGTTCGAGTTTCCCCAGCGGCGCATTACCGTGCACCTGGCGCCGGCCGAGCTGCCCAAGGATGGTGGCCGCTTCGACCTGGCCATTGCGCTCGGGATTCTGGCTGCGGGCGGACAGGTGCCGAAGGCGGCCATGCAAAGCTGCGAATTCCTGGGCGAACTGGCGCTCAGCGGCGCCCTGCGTCCCGTCACCGGTGTACTCCCTGCCCTGTTGCGTGCCCGTGAACACCAGCGCCAGTTGATCATTCCCGAGGGCAATGCCAGCGAAGCGGCCCTGGTGCCCGATGCCGATGTGCGTGTGGCCACCAGTTTGGGTGAAGTCTGCGCTGCCCTGCGTGGGCAGGCGCAACTGCCTCCGGCACGCGGCAGCGGCAGCGTGAAGCCGGCTTCCGTGCCGAACCTGGCCGACGTACGCGGCCAGTTGCAGGCTCGCCGCGCGCTGGAAATCTGCGCCGCCGGCGGCCATCACATGTTGATGCTCGGACCGCCCGGCACCGGCAAGACCATGCTGGCCGAGCGCCTGCCCGGCATCTTGCCGGGCATGACCGAGAACGAGGCGCTGGAATCATGCGCAATCCGCTCGGTGGCGGGCATTCCCGTCGATCCGGCCACCTGGCGCTGTCGGCCATTTCGAGCCCCGCACCACAGTGCCTCGGCTGCAGCCCTGGTCGGTGGTGGCTC
>CBFGSA010000154.1:0-5681 GCA_965651365.1 uncultured Rhodanobacteraceae bacterium
CGACGCTTCGCGCCGCCCGGAACGAAGCCGCAAGCCTCTGCCGCTGCAGAGGGGCCCCGGAAAAGCAGCGCGCATCCTGCGCGCCAAAAGCGTGTGCGCGCAGCGCACTCAACCGCGGACAGGAGTCCGCCTTGTTTCCCGGGGCCCCTCTGGAGCGGTGGTGGGCGGACGATCAGGCCCGCAGGGGCGACGACACGATGTCGTCGCCTTTTCGCCAGCACAAGGATGTGCTGTCGAAAAGCCCGGCCGGCCAGCACGAACCCGGAGGGCAGGATGCCCGCAGGGCGCGGAAGCGGGGTGGCCTCTCTTTTGGTTCGTTTTCTCTGGCCAAACAGAGAAAATGAACTCGCGCCCGCAGGGCGCGAAGCGCTTTTTCAATGGGTCATTCAGGAGAAATGGAATCACGTCTGGTGCCAACGACGGGTCCCGTGTGTCTCTCGCGACGCAGCCAGATGCGCGCGATCCGTCAGCCCGAGCGGCGGCGCGCTACACTTGGCGGATGAGCAAAGTCGACCCCGACACCGTCGCCCGCGCCGCCGAGCTGCGGGCGCAACTGGAAGACGCCAACTATCGCTATCACGTGCTGGATGATCCGGAATTGCCGGATGCCGAGTACGACCGGTTGTTGCGCGAACTGGAGCAGATCGAATTCGACCATCCGGGGCTGGCCACGTCCGATTCACCCACCCGCACGGTCGGTGCGCGCGCCGAGGGTGGGCTGGCCAAGGTGCGCCATGCGCAGCCGATGCTGTCGCTGTCGAATGCGTTCACCAATGCCGATGCCGACGGGAACAGGGAACGCTACGCCGAAGTGGCCAGCTTCGTGGCACGGGTGTGCCGCGAGACCGGCCGGCGCGAGCCGGAGTTTTCGGTCGAGCCGAAGCTGGATGGCCTGGCCATCAGCCTGCGTTACGAGCAGGGCGTGCTGGTGCTGGCCGCGACCCGCGGTGACGGCGAGACGGGTGAGGATGTGACGGCCAATGTGCGCACCATCCGCGCCGTGCCGCTGCGTCTGCGCGGCGAGGGCTGGCCGGCGGTGCTGGAGGTGCGTGGCGAGATCATCATGCTGCGCAAGGATTTTGAGGCCTACAATGACTGGGCGCGCAAGCATGACGAAAAGGTGCTGGCCAATCCGCGCAATGGTGCGGCCGGCTCGCTGCGCCAGCTTGATCCGGCGGTGACGGCGCGGCGCAAGCTGAGCTTTTTCGCCTATGCCATCGGTGTGGTCAAGGGCGGCGAGCTGCCCGACACGCATTCGGCCACACTGGCGCGGCTGCGCGACTGGGGTCTGCCGGTGTCGCCGCTGGTCGACACGGCCACCGGACTCGACGGTCTGATCGCCTATTACGAGCGTATTGGCGCCGAGCGTGACGACCTCGGCTACGACATCGACGGCGTGGTCTACAAGCTCGACGACTATGTTGGCCAGGAGCAGATGGGTTATGTGTCGCGGGCCCCGCGCTGGGCGCTGGCGCACAAGTTTCCGGCCGAGGAGCAGATCACCGTGGTCGAGGACATCGGGGTGCAGATCGGCCGTACCGGCGCGGCCACGCCGCGGGCGCGCATGCAGCCGGTGCAGGTCGGCGGTGTCACCGTGACCCATGCCACCTTGCATAATGCCGACCAGGTGGCTCGGCTGGACGTGCGCATCGGCGACAGCGTGGTGGTGCGCCGCGCCGGCGACGTGATTCCCGAGGTGGTGCGGGTGCTGACCGACCGCCGCCCCGACGACACCGAACCCTGGTCGATGCCGGCCACCTGTCCCGATTGCGGTTCGGACCTGGTGCGCGAGGAGGGCGAGGCGGTGTACCGCTGCTCCGGCGGTCTGGTCTGCGCGGCGCAGCGCAAGGAAGCCCTGATCCACTTCGCCTCGCGCAAGGCCATGGATATCGATGGCCTGGGCGAACGCTATGTCGAGGCGTTGGTGGATCTGGAAATGGTGCACACGCCGGCCGACCTGTACGAGCTCACCGTGAGCCGTTTTGTCGACATGAAGCGCCGCATCGACGAGCGCGACGGCACCACGCCGGAGACCGTGAAGCAGGGCAAGGTGGCGACGCAGTGGGCCGAGAACCTGGTGGCGGCAATCGATGCCAGCCGCCAGCGCACGCTGGGGCGCTTTCTGTTTGCACTGGGCATCATGCATATCGGTGCAAGCACGGCCAAGACCCTGGCCCAATGGCTGGGCTCGCTGGAGCAGGTGCGCCGCACACCGGCGCCGGTGCTGCGGCTGCTGCCCGACATCGGCACCGAGGTTGCCGGTTCCATCGCCACCTTCTTCGCCCAGGGCGGCAATGAAAAAGTGGTCGTCCGGTTGCTGGATGCCGGCATCGAACTCAGCGACGAGTCGACACCCTCGCCGCGCCTGCGTGAGCGGCTGAGTCTCGCGGCACTCATGGCCAATGCGGGCATCGACAAACTCGGCCCCGGCAGCGCGGAAAAGCTGACGGCCAGCTTTCCTGCACTGGAGCAGATCGAATCGGCTGAACCCGAGGCGTGGCAACAGGCCGGCTTGAGCAAAACTGCGGCGGAAAATCTCGCGGTGTTTCTGGCCGATTCCGAAGCCAGTCGTGATCTGCGCGACGCGGCGGCAGCCATGGACAGCCTGCTGGCTGCAATCCCTGACGACGCCGAGGCTGAAACGCTGCCACTGGCTGGCAAGTCCGTGGTGCTGACCGGCAGCCTGGAGTCGCTGACCCGCGACGAGGCCAGAGAGAAACTCGAAGCCCTGGGTGCCAGGGTGAGCGGCAGCGTGTCGAAAAAGACCGCCCTGGTGGTTGCCGGCAGTGCGGCCGGTTCCAAGCTGGACAAGGCCCGTTCGCTCGGGGTCGAGGTGTGGGATGAAGAACAGCTCAAGGCACTGCTGGACCGGCACGGCTGATCGGGGCCGGCCCGACGATTTGCCGCGCCCTCATCCCGGATACCCGTCATGCCCGCGAAAGCGGGTATCCAGCGCCTGTGCTCTGTGCGAGATATGCGGGAGGAAAGTCACTGGGCTCCCGCCTTCGCGGGAGCAAGGGATTTTCTGTCGTCATGCCCGCGCAGGCGGGCATCCAGTGACGTTGCTTTTTCCCGGCGGTTCCGAGCTCACTGGCCCACGTCAGTGGGCGTGCCGTGCCGGCTTCAGGCCGCGACAGCCTCGCCTGCACTTTCCTCGGCCGGTGCACTGTGCCGGATCAGGTGATCAAATGCGCTGAGCGCGGCACTGCAGCCGGCGCCCATGGCGATCACGATCTGCTTGTGGGGCACGGTGGTGGCATCGCCGGCGGCAAAGACACCGGGCAGCGAGGTGGCGCCACGGTCGTCGATCACGATTTCGCCGCGCGGGCTCATCTCCAGTGTGCCCTTGAGCCATTCGGTATTCGGCAGCAGACCGATCTGGACGAAAATGCCTTCCAGCTCGATGTCGCGCAACTCGCCGCTGTCGCGGTCCTTGTAGCGCAGGCCGTTGACGCGCTGACCGTCGCCCAGCACTTCGGTGGTCTGGCCGCTGAGCACGACATCCACATTTGGCAGACTGCGCAGCTTGCGCTGCAGCACCTCGTCGGCACGCAGCTTCGAGTCGAACTCGATCAGGGTCACGTGCTTGACGATACCGGCCAGATCGATCGCGGCCTCGACGCCGGAATTGCCACCACCAATCACGGCCACGCGCTTGCCCTTGTACAACGGGCCATCGCAGTGCGGGCAGTAGGCCACGCCCTTGTTGCGGTAGGTATCCTCACCGGGTACGCCCATCTGGCGCCAGCGCGCACCGGTCGACAGCACCACCGTTTTCGACTTCAGGCTGGCGCCGTTTTCCAGGTCGATCTCGACCAGTCCGCTGTCGGATTGATCGGCCGGAATCAGCCGCTTCGCGCGCTGCAGGTTCATCACGTCCACGTCGTATTCGTGCACGTGCTGCTCCAGGGCCACGCCGAGCTTGGGGCCTTCGGTATAACTGACCGAAATGAAGTTTTCGATCGCCATCGTGTCCAGCACCTGACCGCCGAAGCGCTCGGCCGCCAGGCCGGTGCGGATGCCCTTGCGTGCGGCATAGATCGCCGCCGAGGCACCGGCCGGACCGCCACCGACCACCAGCACGTCGAAGGCGTCCCTGGCCTTGATCTTGTCGGCGACCCTGGCGGTCGATCCGGTATCCAGACGCGCCACGATCTGCTCGACCGTCATGCGGCCCTGATCGAAGACCTCGCCGTTGAGGAGCACTGTCGGCACGGACATGATTTCGCGCTTCTCGACTTCGTCCCGAAACAGCGCGCCGTCGATGGCCACGTGGTGGATATTGGAGTTGAGCACGGCCATCAGGTTCAGCGACTGCACCGTGTCCGGGCAGCTCTGGCAGGACAGCGACATGAACGTCTCGAAGTGGTACTCGCCTTCCAGGTCGCGGACCTGGTCGGCCAGTTCCGCGGAAATCTTCGCCGGGTGGCCACCGACCTGCAGCAGTGCCAGCACCAGCGAGGTGAACTCGTGGCCCATCGGAATGCCGGCAAAGCGCACGCCGACATCGGTGCCGCTGCGGTTGATTGCGAACGAAGGCTTGCGCGGGTCGCTGTCATCGTCGCGGCGCAGGCTGATCTTGTCCGACAGGCTGGCGATCGACTGCAGCAGCTCTTCCAGCTCGCGCGACTTGGCGCCATTGTCAAGACAAGCCACCAGCTCGATCGGCGTCTGCAGCTTTTCCAGGTACGCCTGCAATTGGGATTTCATGTTCTGGTCAAGCATGGCAAAGCTCCGCAAACAAATACCTGTAGGAGTGCCCCATGGGCGCGATGAGATATCCGGCAAGCCGGTTCGCGCCCATGCGGCGCTCCTACGGAAAGACGAGTGCAGCCGGGCGCGATGCCCGGCTGCGGCATGGGGCAAGAATCAGATCTTGCCGACCAGATCCAGCGACGGGGCGAGGGTCTTGTCGCCCTCCTTCCACTTGGCCGGGCAGACTTCGTTGGGGTGCGCGGCCACATACTGGGCGGCCTTGACCTTGCGCAGCAGCTCGGACGCATCACGGCCGATGCCGCCGGCGTTGAGCTCGATGATCTGGATCTTGCCTTCCGGGTCGATCACGAAGGTGCCGCGGTCGGCCACCCCGTCTTCCTCGATCAGGACCTCGAAATTGCGCGCGATGGCATGGGTCGGGTCACCAATCATGGTGTAGTCGATCTTGCCGATGGCCTCGGAGCTGTCGTGCCAGGCCTTGTGCGAGAAATGCGTGTCGGTCGACACCGAGTAGATCTCCACGCCCAGCGTCTTGAACTCCTCGTAATGCTCGGCCAGGTCCTCCAGCTCGGTCGGGCACACGAAAGTGAAATCGGCCGGGTAGAAGAACACCACCGACCAGTTGCCCTTGAGATCGGCATCGGTGACTTCCATGAACTCGCCCTGCTTGAACGCCTGGGCCTTGAACGGCTTGATTTCGGTATTGATCAGAGACATCAAAAAAACTCCTTTGGTTGAGGGTGGAACATGATTGATGCACCCATTGTAGCGAGCGGCATGTATTATTCAAATTGAATATTTTACTCAATACGATAGGCTATACCTATCATTTGACCAGTGCAGTGTCGGCATCGCTGGTGCAGACCGGCGCTGCTTGAAGTGTTGATTTGAAGGAGGCGGCCCCGCCAGCCAATCTCCGGCGCCCGAATCGTTTGCTACCGTTGCTCCCTTCCGGGCCTGGCGGA
>CBFGSA010000155.1:0-5681 GCA_965651365.1 uncultured Rhodanobacteraceae bacterium
CCCGCCAGCCGCCGGAGGAAAAGCCTACCCGCCGTCGGCCGCCCCCACGGCGGGGCCGACGGCGGGCATCCGGGAGCAGTGCGTAGGCATGCGAAAACAGGGTCAGGTTGACTTACCTACAGGCAGATCAGGCAAAACGTACACGAAACGGGAATCAAGCTTGCTGTCAACGCACTCGGTTTGCGGCGGTCCCTGGACCATGGCTCGTCAACCCCGATTCGACCGTGCCGGCATTGCGCAGCATCCTTTGCGAGCCGCTGCCCGACCGCACCCTTGAAGAAATCCCGCTCTACCTTACGCGAGCGGTTACTCGAACCCATCGGCGAAGATGTAGTCGTTCGACTCGATGGCGCCGATATCGCAATGCGCGCCATACGGACGTGACACATCGCGCGCGTCGCTTGCCGGGCACAAGCCGTCTTCCCCGGCATCCAGTGCCGGACTGCCGGGACCAAAGGCAATGGTGGGCACGAAACCACCCTGATAGCTCAACATGCCAAGTCGCGGATCGACGTCAAGGTTGCCACCTGCATCCGCACCGAACGGCAAGGTCCAACCGCTGCCACTGCCGCCCGAGCCCTGCACGATGCTGTGTTCGAAAAATGGATTGGCCGATGGGTCAGAACCGGGGGTGCCAGTGGCTCCGCTGCAAAACTCCGAACCTGCGGCTACGCCGGCCTGGTCACCCCACGCGATAACATTGACGAAACCGGGCACGCTGGCCCCGCCCGATGATCCGTCGCTGTACACCGCGCCACCACAGCCGCTGGCTGAATTGCCAGTGAAGGTCACGTTGATCAACAGCGGGTTGCTGATGCCGTCGTAGCCACTGTTGTAAATGGCCCCACCATCGCGCGCGCTGTTGCCGACAAAAGTGTCGTTGATCAACACCGGGCTGGCCTGTCCACCGTACCCTTCGTTGTAGATTGCGCCGCCTTGGGCACTACTACCGCTGACTTCCATTGCCTGGTTGCCGACGAACGTCGAATTGAGGATCGTCGGGCTGGCCTTGCCGCCATAGATGGCATGGTTCAGGAGGGCGCCACCAGGCTTATCGGTCGCCAGATTGCCGCTGAACAGCAGGTGCTCAAGTGTCGGCTGGCAACGCGCCTGCGGGTGCATGCTGGCATCGCACAACAGGCCACCACCTCCAGGGTAAATGGCCGAGCCGGCGGTGATCACAAAACCATCCAGCACAGTATCGGTAAAAATTGGGTCCCCCGCACTGCCATCCATGGTGACCACGTGATAGGCATTCGCGCCCTGGATATCCGCGGTGCTTGCGGCAATCGTGGCAAGGTCATTGTCGTCGATGTCACCCGACAGAATCGACTGGTTCTGTGCCGGATCGCGCTCGGAAAGCTGCGTTTCGGTGCCGGCAAAGCCACCGTACACCGCAGTGCCGGCGCGAATGTTGAAGGTCCGCGCGCGCGGCCCGGTCTCCCCCCAGGTGTTGTATTCAACGCTGGGCTTGTACACACCCGCTGCAACCCAGATCTCGCTGCACGCGTTGTCGGCCAGTGCGCTCTGCAAGGTCGTCGCCATGGTCCACGATGTACCGGCGTTGCCGGATGACGCATCGGCTTTGACGTAGCAGCGAGCCGCATTCGCCGGGCCGGCAAACGCCAAACCGAAAAAAAGCGCGATGCCCGCGTTGACTCCAGTGCGAAGATACGCCCTCATAATTCACCCCCGGTAATTGTGCCAGCATGACCCCGACCATACCAAAGAAAGACGGGGCGGGTTTACTTTCTGAAGCGCGGCGTCGGCGCGCACCGCGAAATTTCAAAGTGCGGACCGCTTCCGCTGCATGGCCTTTTCAAGGATTCTCCGGGCGTGGCCCGTCAACCTCGAACGCCTTTTAGACGCAGGCAAATACAACCGCTCCCGTTCTGAGCGCCTTCAGCATGGTGATCTGGTATGGTGTCCGACGGATCAGGTGCTGGCAGCTCATGGCGAATCTGTCGTCCGAAAAGTGTCGCGCCTCCACGACGTGACCACGAAAGCAGGAGAAGTCATCATGAGGCTCAACAAGGTCATTCGTCTTGCCGCACTGCAAGTCATGCTTGTCAGCACATGCCTGATGAACCCACCTCCAGCCTTGGGGCAGACCATGTACCAGACCGTCCATTCTGCCGACGGGACTGAAATTGGTTTCACCAGGATCGGCTCCGGTCCCGCACCGATCGTCATCGTGCATGGCGCGCTCAATTCCGGAGCGCAGTGGTTTCCGGTAGCCAGGGACCTGAGTGACCAGTTCACCTGTTACGTGATGGACCGATGGGGACGCGGCGGCAGCGGAAAGCATTCCGACTATTCGGTACACAAGGAAGCCGAAGATATTGTGGCCGTACTTGAAGCTGCCGGCCCGAACGCCATCTTGCTGGGACACTCATCGGGCGCGATTTATGCACTTGAGGCCGCGCGGCTGCACCCCCCGGCAAAGCTGATTCTTTACGAGCCACCAATTCATGCTTTTCACGGTCGCTTTGCGCATGAGATATGGGGCCCCATTCGCAATGCAGCTAACGACGAGGACTATGACAAGGCACTTTCAATCTTTCTTGGCGATGAGGTGGGATTATCAAACAATGATCTCACCCACCTGAAATCCACTCCCTTGTGGAAAACGCTGCTGAATTTCACCCCGCAGTCGGTCACGGAATGGGCAGCACTGGTTCGGGACAAGCCCACCGTGGAGTGCTATCGCAACATCGCTGTGCCGACACTGTTGCTGACCGGCAGCAAGAACGCCCACCATCCATCCTTTGCCACGCGGGCGCTGGATGAAATGTGGCCACCGAAGCAAGCCCGCGTGGTTGTCCTGAAAGGGCAGGCACACACCGCACATCTGGAAGCCCCTGAACTTCTGGCGGACAAGATCAACGACTTCATACTGGACTCAAACGACCAGGAATAACGCAGCTTGAAAGCCACGCTGATTCGGCCTCCCGCCTGAGCCCCTTTTTCAATGATGCAGTCTCGAACCGGGATGCAGCCGCCTGAAAAAGCAGGCGGACATCAGGCGCGCAGCCGGGCCGCTGGCCGCCCGTCACAAGGCGCGCTGCAGGCGGGCGGTCACAGCCCCGCAGCGTGAATGCGCTGTTCGAAGTCATCGGCAAACAGCGAAGCTTCGTGTTGCCATTCAAACGCACCGATATCGCAGCGGGCCATGCCGTCTGCGTTGCCATCAACGACGCGGGAGTTGCCCTGGCCATCCAGCTCGGGGCACGCGGCCTCCATGGTGTCATCGGGCGCGGCAGCATTGCCGGCATCCAGCGCCGCACTGCCCACGAAGAAGCGCAGTGGCGCATCGAGCACGTCGTGGGGCCAGTCGCTGTCCAGGCGATAGCCTTGCAAGTGCGCGTCCGCAAGCACGCTGGTGGGGTCGTTTTCGAGTTTGCAGCCACTGCCCGGGATCAGGTTGTATCCGGCGCTGACGCTCGCACCGGCGCTGTCGATTTCGCAAGACACACCCGTGGATCCGCTCATGAACAGATTGTTGTAGAACGCGTAGTTTTGCGATGTCTGCGCGTAGAAATTGCTGGGCTCTGAACCGGCGCTTGCGTTGCCGAAGAAGCTGTTGTTGCGCAATACGGCATCGGACTGGTAAACCATCACCGCGGCACGACTCGAGACGACGTTGTCCACAAAGCTCGAATTGACAAGGCGCAAGCCCCTGGTCGGGTCCTGATCGTACGACTTGTACAGCTCGATGGCACCACCTTGGCTCGCGGCATTTTGCGAAAACTCGCTACGTTTTACCGTCACGCTGGAACCCTCCGCATAGATCGCCCCTCCTCGCAGCGACCCTGTCAGAGCATAGTTGTCGTCCACTGCCCAGTTGTCATGGAACGCGCTGTCCGTGATCGTCAGTTGCACAGACCAGACGTAGATGCCGCCACCACGAACCCGACTGGAGCCCGAGGCCGTGTTGGTGGAAAAAACCGTGTCGCGGATGGTCAGTGCGTCGTCGGAACCTGGGTTGGCAGCGGTGTTCATGTAAATGGCGCCCCCCTGGCCCTGATTGCCGGTGCTCGCGTTGTTGACAAACCGGCTGCTGCGAATCGTGATCGAGCCACCCGTAGCGTAGATGGCACCGCCGTAGGCACCCGAGCCAGGCGCAGCGGCCACGCAGCCGTTGAACTCGACGTCATCGACGATGTAAAGACCATCCGAGGCGTTCAGATACAGGCATCCACCACGATTGCGGCGCCCGAAACGCAGCACCATATGCTTCAGTTGCAGCAGCGGATAGGAGGTCGAATGAAAATCCAGCAAGGCATGTTGAGACAGGCCATTGATGACTGCCGGAGTGGTTTGAGTTCCGCGCATGTAAAAGACTTTCGAGCGGATCTCGGGCAAGGACGATTGCAGCAGAATAGGCTGGTTTTCACCCAGATCAATGCGGATATCGGGATAGTCGTTGCTGGGCAGATTGTTGCCGTCAATGATTGCCTGGCGCAAGGTATTGGCACCGCTGTCGGCCGGATTGGTGACGTAATAGATGTGTGGCGCCGCCCACGCTGGCACGGCACAGAAGGCCGCCAGCAGGAACGCGGCCGAGAAAAACCTGGACATGGAGTGCTCCGTTTTTTGACTGTCACCCCGAACTACGGAGCCAGCACGCGAGACCGGACAGATTCGTCTGCACGAAAGGGGAAACCTCAGGTTGTCGGATGACGCCCTGGAAGAAATTCGCATCTACCTGCAACAGCAACGCGCCCTCGGCAGTACCGACTTCCAGCACATGGTCCAGACAAAAACCCGGCGCTTTGCCGCCGTCCGGCCGGCTCACCGGCCGCGAGCGCGGCCCGATCCCGATCGCGGCTGAACTTCGGCATCTGGCAGCCATACCTGCCGCACACAATACCCGATGGAACCAGAACCCGGCAGCACAGGGCTGGATGCAGATGCCAGAAAGTTAACCTGATCCCGTTTTGCTTGACTACTCCACCTGGATACATTAGCGTTAATGTATGAAAACCATCACAATCAATGTAAGCGAACCGGTGTATGCGGATTTCCGCCACGCTTCGAAGCGCCTGGATCGGCCCACTTCGGAGCTGATACGCGAAGCGATGGAACAGTACCGAACGGCGCATCTGCAGCCGCGCGGCGACTTGCGCAGTTTCCGCCCGCGGTCCCTGGGCGCGGTGCTGGCGCCGCTCCATGCCGGAGATGAGCTGCTCGCAGAAATGCTGCAAGCCGACTCGTGATAGGAGCCGACACCAGTTTTCTGGTCGGCTTGGCCGTGCGCGAACACCCAACCCACCGCGCCTGCTGGACGCTGTTCGAGAATGAAATTCGCGGCCAGGCCGGCAGCATGGCGCTCACCGCCCAGGTGCTGGCGGAGTTTGCGCATGTCGTCACCGACCCGCGCCGATTCGAACGTCCATTGGCGATGACCGAAGCACTGGAACTGTGCGCCCTGTGGTGGCATGCGCAGGAGTGCCGACCGGTCACCGCCGACTTTGACGCCGGAGCGTTATTCGTGACATGGGTGGAGGCCCATGGCCTCGGTCGCAAACGGTTGCTGGACACCTTGCTTGCGGCAAGCCTGTACCGCGCCGGCGTGCATCGCATCGCCACCAGCGACTGGCGCGACTTCGCCACCTACGGCGTCTTTGAGGTCATACACCTGCGTACCTGAAACGGGCAATTCCGCCCGGATCTTCTGG
>CBFGSA010000156.1:0-5671 GCA_965651365.1 uncultured Rhodanobacteraceae bacterium
ACGGGCAGCCCGACACGCACATGCGCCAGCCGCGGCACTTGTCCTGGTCGATCAGGACGATGCCGTCTTCCTCGCGCTTGTAGATCGAGCCGGACGGACACGAGGCCACGCAGGTCGGGTTGAGGCAGTGCTCGCACAGGCGCGGCAGGTACATCATGAAGGTGTTTTCGAACTGGCCGTAGATGTCCTTCTGCACGGCCTCGAAGTTGTAGTCCTTGCTGCGTTTGTCGAACTCGCCGCCCAGGATCTCCTCCCAGTTCGGACCCCATTCGACCTTGTCCATGGTGCGTCCGGAAATCAGCGAGATCGGCCGCGCCACCGGTGCAGTCGGCAGCTCCGGTGCGGTCTTCAGGTTTTCGTAGTCGAAGGTGAACGGCTCGTAGTAATCGTCGATCTCGGGCATGTGCGGGTTGGCGAAAATCTTCGCCAGCACCGCCCAGCGCCCGCCCTGCTTGGGCACCAGCTTGCCGTTGGCCTTGCGTTCCCAGCCGCCTTTCCAGCGTTCCTGGTTTTCCCAGTCCTTGGGGTAGCCGATGCCGGGTTTGGTCTCGACGTTGTTGAACCAGGCATATTCCATGCCCTTGCGCGAGGTCCACACGTTCTTGCAGGTGACCGAACAGGTATGGCAGCCGATGCACTTGTCCAGGTTCAGCACCATGGCGATTTGGGCGCGGATCTTCATGCCGATTCTCCTGTGACGTTCCTGGCTCCCACCAGTGTGGTGTCCAGTTCTTCCTCGCGCGCTTCACGCTGCACGCGGTCCATCCAGTCCACCTTGGCCAGCTTGCGCATGATCACGAACGAGTCGCGGTTGGCGCCGGTGGTGCCGTAGTAGTTCAGGCCGTAGGACAACTGCGCGTAGCCGCCCACCATGTGGGTCGGCTTGACCACGGTGCGGGTGACCGAGTTGTGGATGCCGCCGCGCTGCTGGGTGACTTGCGAGCCGGGCACGTTGACGATTTTTTCCTGTGCGTGGTACATCAGGCACATGCCTTCCTTGACCCGCTGGCTGACCACGGCACGGGCGGTCAGCGCGCCGTTGGCGTTGAACACCTCGATCCAGTCGTTGTCCTCGAGGCCGGCCTTTTCCGCGTCGGTCTCCGAGATCCACACGATCGGCCCGCCGCGCGACAGCGTCAGCATCAGCAGATTGTCGGTATAGGTACTGTGGATGCCCCACTTCTGGTGCGGGGTGATGAAGTTCAGCACCACCTCGGGGTGGCCGTTGTCCTTCTTGCCCAGCATCGCATCGGTGGCATTGAGGTCGACCGGCGGGCGGTACAGCGCAAAGCCCTCGCCGAAATCACGCAACCAGGCGTGGTCCTGGTAGAACTGCTGGCGCCCGGAGAGCGTGCGCCACGGGATCAGTTCGTTGACGTTGGTCCAGCCGGCGTTGTAGGTGACGTGCTCGCTCTCGATGCCCGACCAGGTGGGCGAGGAGATGATCTTGCGCGGCTGCGCCTGGATGTCGCGGTAGCGGATCTTCTCGTCCTCGCGGGTGCGCGCCAGATGGGTGTGATCGAGGCCGGTGATCTTCGACAGCGCACGCCAGGCCTTGACCGCCACTTCGCCGTTGGTTTCCGGCGCCAGGTACATGATGGTTTCGCAGGCATCGATGTCGCTGTCGATGCGTGGCCGGCCCTTGGCCGGGCCGTCGGCCACGGTGTAGTTGAGCGCGGCCAAGCCCTTGACTTCATCTTCGGTGTTCCAGGCGATGCCCTTGCCGCCGTTGCCGATCTGGTCCATCAGCGGTCCCAGCGAGGTGAAGCGGGCATAGGTGGCCGGGTAGTCGCGCTCGACCGTGGTGATGTTCGGCGCGGTAACGCCGGGAATCAGCTCGCACTCGTCCTTCTTCCAGTCGGCGACATCGAAAGGCTGGGCGATCTCGCTGGCGGTGTCGTGCAGGGTGGGCGTGAGCACCACGTCCTGCTCGACGCCCAGCACCCCTTCGGACAGCTCCGAGAACTTTTTCGCGATGGCCTTGAAAATCTCCCAGTCGCTCTTCGATTCGAACACCGGGTCGACCGCCGCCGACAGCGGATGGATGAACGGGTGCATGTCGGTGGTGTTGAGGTCGTTCTTCTCGTACCAGGATGCGGTTGGCAGCACCACATCCGAATACAGGCACGAGGTCGACATGCGGAAGTCCAGTGTCACTACCAGATCCAGCTTGCCTTCGGGCGCCGGGTCGCGCCACACCACTTCCTCCGGCTTGACACCGCCGTCCTCGCCCAGGTCCTTGCCCTGCAGTCCGCAGCGCGTGCCGAGGAAGTGCTTGAGAAAATACTCGTGACCCTTGCCCGAGGAACCGAACAGGTTGGAGCGCCAGATGAACAGGTTGCGCGGGAAGTTGGCCGGGTTGTCCGGGTCTTCGCAGGCCATCCTGATCTCGCCCGACTTGAGCTTCCCGGCCACGTAGTCCCTGGCGTCCTCGCCGGCAGCGGCGGCCTCGCGCGCCACCTCGAGCGGGTTGCGGTCCAGTTGCGGCGCGGACGGCATCCAGCCCATGCGCTCGGCGCGCACATTGCAGTCGATCAGGGTCTTGCCGTAGCGCGTGGGGTCGGCCAGCGGCGACAGTTGCGCGGCAGTCTCCAGCGTCTCGTAGCGCCACTGGTCGGAATGGGCATAAAAGAACGATGTGCCGCACATGTGCCGTGGCGGGCGTACCCAGTCCAGGGCAAAGGTCAATGGCGTCCAGCCGGTCTGCGGGCGCAGCTTTTCCTGGCCGACATAGTGCGACCAGCCGCCGCCGGGCACGCCGATGGTGCCGCACAGCATCAGGAAGTTGATGATGCTGCGGTAGTTCATGTCCTGGTGGTACCAGTGGTTCATGCCGGCGCCGATGATCACCATCGAGCGGCCGCGGGTCTTTTCCGCGTTGTGCGCGAAGCCGCGCGCGACCTCGATCACCTGCCGGGCCGGCGTGCCGGTGATGGCTTCCTGCCAGGCGGGCGTGTAGGCCAGGTCATCCTCGTAGGATTGGGCGCATTCGCCGCCCAGGCCGCGATCCAGGCCGTAGTGCGCACACAGCAGGTCGAAGGCCGAGGCCACCATGGTGTCGCCGTCCTTGGTGGCCAGCTTGCGTACCGGCACCTTGCGCACCAGCACGCCATCGGCGCCCTGCTCGTTGGCCGTGAAGTGCGGGCTGGCCACGCCGCCGAAGTAGGGGAAGGCGACATCGGCGACGGCGTCGCGGTTGTCGATGTGGCTCAATTGCAGTTCGATTTCCTCGCCGTCGGCGGTCTTCTGCTGAAGGTTCCATTTGCCGTGGTCGGGGCTGTCCTTTTCCGGCCAGCGGAAGCCGATCGAGCCGGTCGGCACCACCGGCCTGCCGTTGGTGTCGATGCCGACCGTCTTCCAGTCGGCATTGCCGGGCGCGCCCAGGTCGCCCTCGAAGTCGCTGGCCCGCAGGTAGCGGTCCGGCACCCAGCGCTCACCGTCGCGGCGCAAGGTCACCAGCAGCGGCAGGTCGGTGTAGCGGCGGCAGTAGTCCTGGAAATACTCGACCTGGCGGTCGATGAAGAACTCCTTCAGCACCACGTGGCCCATGGCCATTGCCACGGCGGCATCGGTGCCCTGCTTGGGATGCAGCCAGGTGTCGGACAGCTTGGCGACTTCGGAGTAATCCGGCGTCACCGCCACCACCTGGGTGCCGTTGTAGCGCGCCTCGACGAAGAAGTGCGCGTCGGGCGTGCGCGTTTGCGGCACGTTCGAGCCCCAGGCGATGATGTAGCCGGAGTTGTACCAGTCGGCCGATTCGGGCACGTCGGTCTGCTCGCCCCAGGTCTGCGGGCTGGACGGCGGCAGGTCGCAGTACCAGTCGTAGAACGACAGCATGGAGCCGCCGAGCAGGCTGACGTAGCGCGAACCGGAAGCAAACGAGACCATCGACATGGCCGGGATCGGCGAGAAACCGGCGATGCGGTCGGGACCGTGTTCCCTGATGGTGTGGATGTTGGCGGCGGCGACGATTTCCAGCACTTCGTCCCACTTGGCGCGCACGAAACCGCCCAGGCCGCGCTTGGCCTTGTAGTCGCGTGCCTCCGGGTCGTTCATCAGCGACGCCCATGCCTCGACCGGCGCCAGGGTCTCGCGCGCCTTGCGCCAGCGCCGGATCAGGCGGCCGCGCACCATCGGGTATTTCAGCCGGTTGGCGCTGTACAGGTACCACGAATACGAGGCCCCGCGCGAGCAGCCGCGCGGCTCGTGGTTGGGCATGTCCGGGCGCGTGCGCGGATAGTCCGTTTGCTGGGTTTCCCAGGTCACCACGCCCTGCTTGACGTGGATTTTCCAGCTGCAGCCGCCGGTGCAGTTGACGCCGTGCGTCGAGCGCACCACCTTGTCATGCGACCAGCGGTTGCGATAACCGTCCTCCCACTGGCGCGCTTCAGTGCGCATTTCGCCCCAGCCACCGGAGAAGGCTTGCCGTGGACGTTTGAAATAACGCAGGCGTTCGAGAAACTGGCCCATGATCCGTATCCTCAATCAGCGGCGGCAGTCAACCGTCAGTCCTCTTCGAGTCTAGCCGACCGAACCCGACTGTGTCTTGACCGCGGTCAAGCGCGTTTTCCCATTCGAGCCGGTGGCGTTCCCGCTACGCTCAGGCAGAAGCCCGCCACTGCCTGAGCAAGCTACGCAGCTGGCCAGCGACAGGCTGCCGGTGGCCATCACCATGCTGAAGTAACCGGGCGACATCTCGGACAGTGACGCCTTCATCTGCCGCAGGACCCGGTTCATGGCACGCTGCCTTCAGGCCAGCTCGAAGCGGATCGGGTCGCCGCTGGCGTCGAAGGCCAGCAGCGAGCTGATGGTGCCGTGACGGATCATCTGCATCATGTGCTTCATGGCCTCCTCGGCGTCCTTGCTGTCGGGCAGCCACGGCGAATGGTCTGCCATCGCACCGACGAACACGATCTGCCACTCCTTGCCGGTGTGGCGCGATTCGGCCGTCAACTGGGCGAAGTCGCGCAGGTCGTCGGGCCGTTTGTTCACGCACAGCACCGGGGTGAGCTCGCCGCCGGTGCCCTGCTGGTGGCGCGCCTTTTGCGCCGGGTTGGCGTCCTCTGGCACACTGCTGGTGGCAAACACGAACAGCAGGCGCTGCGCTTCAGGTTGCGCCTTGGCAGCCCGCAGCAGGTCTTCGAAAGAAGTGATGTCCATGTGCGCCAGTGTAGCAATATCACGCACGGCGTCGCTGCGGTGGAGTGGCCGATTCCGCATTTCAGGAGAGCAGGATGAGTACAGACGAAGGCCCCGGTTTCGGCTCCTTCCACATGGCCGACGTGGGTCACAAGCCGATCACGGCGCGGCGCGCCGTGGCCGTGGGCGAGTTCGATCCCGGCGATGCCTGGGATGCCTTGATTGAACGCCGACTGCCCAAGGGCGATGCCATGGTGATGGCGGAAATCGCCGGCCTGCAGGGCGCCAAGTCCGCGTCGCAACTGATGCCGCTGTGTCATCCGCTGCCGCTGGATCATGTGGCCGTGGAATGCCATCCGGTGGCCGAACGCCGCGTGATTCGGGTGTACGGTGAAGCGGCCACGCGGGCCCGCACCGGTGTCGAGATGGAGGCACTGGCCGCCGTCAGCGCCGCTCTGCTGACCCTGTACGACCTGACCAAGCCGGTGCAGCCGGCGCTGTCCTTCGGGGCCGTGCGGCTGCTGTTCAAGGA
>CBFGSA010000157.1:0-5647 GCA_965651365.1 uncultured Rhodanobacteraceae bacterium
GCCGTCTTGCGTGTCGACTTGCGGGCCGTCTTCTTGGCCGCCGTCTTGCGTGTCGACTTCTTCTTGGCTGCCGCCTTCTTGGCGGTTGTCTTGCGTGCAGTCTTCTTGGCAGCGGACTTTCTGGCTGTCTTCTTGGCAGCCGTCTTGCGCGTTGCCTTGCGTGCAGTCTTGGTCGCGGCCTTCTTGCGTGCGGCGCTGCTGCGCTTGGTAGTGGCCTTCTTGGCAGTGGACTTGCGAGCAGTCTTCTTGCTCGCGCGTTTCTTGGTGGACTTCTTGCTTGTAGCCATGGTTCGTCTCAGCTCCTCATCAGTTGGCAGTGGTTGCCCAGTAAACGCATGCAGAAACGCTTCGCACAGCAGATCGCTGTTTGTTGCGTGACGCAGGTTTTCGACGTGTCTCCGTGTTCTTTCGTTGGAAAGCAACTTCAGCACGTGAGACGGAATCGAGACCGTGATCTTCCTGACCGCTTTGGACTTGAAGCCGTGCTCAACGTAAGGCTTGATGTACTTGGTCAATGCATTGCACGCATAGTAGACATATCTGGTTGCAAAACCTATTCCCATGTCATGCCGGTGTCAATGTTTTTTCGCGTGCAAAATTTGCGCCAGCACGGTGACCGTTGCACGCGCGGATGCCGGGAAGAGTGAATCGACCAGAACTGGCCAATACGCTTACGGACGTTTAAACGTCTATCAACGCGAGTGATGTGCTTTGCTCCGGCACAAGATGTACCGGACACATTGAAGCGCACCGGGGCGTAATGCCGCAGTTGAAAAGCGGCGCGCTTCGCTCAGCAGCATTCCACCTTCCAGTTCCCGAGAGAATCTAGTCTTCGTCGTCTTCGATCAGTTCGGCGTAGGCGTCTGGGTCGAGCAGGGCATCCAGCTCGTCGCGATCGCTGGGATCGATGGCGAAGATCCAGCCATCGCCAAACGCATCTTCGTTGATGGCCTCGGGCTTGTCGTCAAGCAGTTCGTTGACGGCGACGACCTTGCCCGACACCGGCGGGTAGATGTCCGAGGCTGCCTTGACCGATTCGACCACCGCAATGCTGTCGCCGACCGTGGCGTCGCTGCCCACTTCGGGCAACTCGACATACACCACATCACCGAGCTGCTCTTGCGCGTGGTCGGAAATACCGACGCGAACCAGCCCATCGTCTTCGGCGCGCGCCCATTCGTGGGACTTCAGGAACTTCAGGTCTCCGGGAATTTCACTCATGATCGGTTCCAGTCAATGTTGAGGTCTTGATGCACTGCAATCTGATTGCGGCGCGGATGTTCACACACCCTCGACGGCTTTTCCAGCACGGACGAATGGCGGCCTGACCTGGCGCACCTCCAGTTGTCGCCCGCGGATATCGACCCGGAAGTCGGCATCGGCATCGGCCGGCACGCGCGCCAGCGCAATGGCCTTTTCCAGCGTCGGCGAAAAACTGCCGGAAAGAATCTCGCCCTCACCCGCATTGGTCAAGATCTTCTGGCCATGCCGCAGCACACCCTTGCCGTCCAATACCAGGCCGATCAGGCGGCGCGGCACACCGGCAGCCTTCTGCTTTTCCAGCGCCGCGCGACCGATGAAGTCGCGCTCGTCCTTCATGGCCACGGTCCAGGCCAGACCCGACTCGAACGGCGTGACCGTTTCGTCCATGTCCTGGCCGTACAGGTTGAGCCCCGCTTCCAGGCGCAGCGTGTCGCGAGCACCCAGCCCGGCCGGTCGCACGCCGGCCTCGTGCAGCGCGCGCCACAAGTGCTCCGCATGCTCGTTGTCGATCAGAATCTCGAAGCCATCCTCGCCGGTGTAGCCCGTGCGCGCCACGAACAGTGGCACCCCATGCAGGGCTTGCGCCGCGGCACCATGAAACTTGCCCATGGCCTCGATGCGCTCGCGATCGACTTCGTGCAGCAGCCCGATCAGCTTGGCGCGGGCATTGGGTCCCTGCACCGCGATCATGGCCAGATCGTCGCGCTCACGCACCTCGACACCGAATGCAACCGCATGCTGGCGAATCCAGCCGAGATCCCGCTCGCGGGTCGCCGCATTGACGATGACGCGGAAGAATTCCTCACCCAGGAAATACACGATCAGATCATCAATCACCCCGCCACGCTCATTGAGCATGCAGGTGTACAGCGCCTTGCCGTGCTCACCCAGCTTGGCCACATCGTTGGCCATCAGCCGTGAGAGAAACTCGCGCACGCGCTCACCGTGCAGATCAACCACGGTCATGTGCGAGACATCGAACATGCCCGCATCACGGCGCACCGCATGGTGCTCCTCGATCTGCGAGCCGTAGTTGAGCGGCATGTCCCAGCCACCGAAGTCGACCATGCGCGCACCCATTTCGCGGTGCACGGCGTTGAGGGGAGTCTTTTTGGTCATGCCAGAACCCGTGATGTCAAAGCGGCATTATCGCAGTCCGCGCCGCATTTCACATCACCGACATGAACTTGCCGGAGCTTGTCTGCGGGCGGTTTCAGTATATGATTCCGCTCACCAAGACCTGCCATCTGGGAGAATTTCAATGTCCCGACGCATTACCCTGCTGTTCTCCGCTGCCGCGCTCGTACTTGTGCCTGCGCTTTCCAGCGCAACCATGGTTCGCTGGGTACTCAAGAATGTGACCTTCAACGACGGCACCCAGGCCACCGGCTACTTCGATTTCAATGTCGACAACGAATCCTTTGGCCGCTTCCACATCGATACCGTTGACGGGCCCGTCACGCCCGGACACAGCTATACCAGCAACACCGCCACCACCACGCACTTTGTGGCCGGCAGCAACCCGACCGGCGTCGCCACCATGCAATTCACACTGGCCGGTACCTCGTGGCAACTGCGCCTGACACCGACCCAGGACCTCGACAACAATGGCGGCAACAAGAACCTCGACATCTCCTGGAACAACGGCAACGTGGAATGCAACAACTGTGGCACCTACCGGGAAATCTCGACCGGCCACTTGAAGGGCATCACCGACATCGTATTTGCCGACAGCTTCGACGATTGAGTCCATGAAGTTGACAATCGCGTGGTTCGCTGCGCGCAAATTGCGCTGAAGGCCGTGAAGCGCGCTGCGGCATCAAGGCTTGATGGTGCGCTTCGCTGCGCTCAGCAGCACCCTGCATCCGAGTCCTTCAAGCCTGGCCTGGTGTGGCCGCGCAAACCTTGAGCGTGGAGCCATCGACGCTCTCGACGACGACCTCGGCCCCGCGCGGCAGCTCCGGGCCTTCCACCAGCCGCTGGCTGTCGCCGACCCGGGCCTTGCCCCGGCCGTTGACGATGGGCTCGACCAGCACGTAGCGGCGCCCGATCATCTGCGCGCCGCGGCGACTGAGCGTATGCGCGGCCGGGTCATCATTGCGTCCCAGCCGCGGCCGCAACCAGCGCCACCAGACCATGCACGAGGCGAATGCCAGGATGGCAAACAGCACGGCCTGGGCCAGGAGGCCGAGACCGGGGAAGACCAGCATGATCAAGCCCATCACGGCTGCTGCAATGCCAATCCAGAGCAAAAAGAAGCCGGGCACCAGCACTTCGCCGGCAAACAGCAACAGGGCCAGAATCCACCACAGATAATGCAGGGTCATTGATGCGATCATCGTGCGGCCCTCAAGCTTGGACTGGCGGCGGCGATGCCTTCTTGTCCATCACTTCCTTGCCGATCTCGGCAATGCCGGCCAGCGAGGACAGGATGCCGGTGGCCTCGAACGGCAGCATCAGCATCTTCTGGTTGGGCGAGGCCGCCATGGCCTTGAGCGCTTCCACGTACTTGTCGGCGACAAAATAATTGATCGCATTGAGGTTGCCGCGCGAGATCGCATCGGACACCAGTTGCGTGGCACGGGCCTCGGCCGCGGCCAGACGCTCACGCGCTTCGGCTTCGCGGAACGCCGCTTCCTTCTGGCCCTCGGCTGCCAGAATGGCGGACTGCTTCTCGCCATCGGCTTTCAGAATGGCCGCCTGCTTGAAGCCTTCGGCTTCCAGAATATTGGCGCGCTTGATGCGTTCGGCCTTCATCTGGCGGGCCATGGCCTCGACCAGATCCGCCGGCGGGCTGATGTCCTTGATCTCGATGCGGTTGACCTTGACACCCCAGGGTGTGGTCGCCTCGTCGACCACGGTCAGCAGCTTGGCATTGATCTCGTCGCGCTTGGACAGCGACTCGTCAAGGTCCATCGAGCCAAGCACGGTACGGATGTTGGTCATTACCAGGGCCAGCGTGGCGCGCTCCAGATTGGCCACCTCGTAAGCTGCCTTGGCCGCATGCAGCACCTGGTAGAAGACCACGCCGTCGACGCGAACGACGGCATTGTCCTTGGTGATGACATCCTGCGAGGGCACATCCAGCACCTGCTCCATCATGTTCATCTTGTGGCCGATGCCGTAGATGAAGGGCACCAGAAAATGCAGGCCCGGCGTCAGGGTGCGCGTGTACTTGCCGAAGCGCTCGACGGTCCACTCGAAACCCTGCGGCACGATGCGCACCAGCTTGACCAGCACGATGACCGCCACCACCACCAGCACCAACGCAAAAATCCCGCCGCCCATGAGCGCATCCCGATTATTGAGGAGCGCCAAGTATACGGGCTAACGGGGCGACCTGGCGCTCGACGCCACGGTGCGCTTCGCTGCGCTCGGCGGCCGGACCCTACTGCGGCAGCGTGAGCGTCACTCGCAGACCGCCGCGCTCACGGTTGGCGAGATGCAGGCGCCCCTCGTGCGCCTCGGCGATTTCGCGCGCCAGCGCCAGACCGAGGCCGGTGCCGCTGCGCTTGGTCGAATAAAACGGCAGCACGGCCTGCCCCAGCACGGCCTCGCTCATGCCGGGCCCGCGATCGGCCACCTCGATATGCAGCTGATCGCCAGTCCGGCGAATCGACACCGTCACCTCGTCGTCGGCGGTGCCGGCTTCGTGCGCATTCTTGATCAGATTGATCAGCACCTGCTCGATCTGGCCGGCATCGAAACGTCCCGGCTCGACCGGCGGTTCACCCACCAGGCGGAACCGACAGTGCAGCGCCAGCGATTCCAGAAACGGTGCCCAGTCGACGTTCTGCAGGCGCGGCGTCGGCAACTTGGCAAAATCGGCATAGCCGCCAATGAACTCGTGCAGGTGACGGGCGCGCTCGCCAATCGAGTCAAACACTCCGCCCAGGCGCTCGTGCTGGCCGCGCGCCAGCAGCTCACGCCCGGAATGGGTCATCGAGGCAATCGGCGCCAGCGAATTGTTGAGTTCGTGGCTGATCACGCGAATCACGCGCTTCCAGCTCGCCACCTCCTGACGCGACAGCTCGCGCGTCATGCGCCGGAACAGGTACAGGCTGTGGCCTCGGCCCTGCAAACGGAAGCGGCGCAGCGACACATGGAACGTTTCCTCCTCACCGCCCATCTCGACTGCAAACAGCGAATCGCCACCGCGCGCCAGCGCCTTGCGCATGGGCTCGGGCAGATCGCTGCACAAGGCAGGGAATTCCAGCCCCAGCATCGAGGTGCCGTCGTTGAGCAGATGGCGGGCCGCGATATTGGCGTAGGTCACCCGGTCGTGGCCGTCCACCAGCACCAGCGCCTGCGGCGATTTCTGCACCATGGTGTCCAGCATCAGTTCGCGCTGGGCCAGGTTCTGGCGCTGCTCGCGCAGGGTCTG
>CBFGSA010000158.1:0-5588 GCA_965651365.1 uncultured Rhodanobacteraceae bacterium
AAAAGCAGATGTCCCTGCCCAGCCGTGGCATGACCATGGCCCAGGTCGAGCGTCGTTTCGGCGCACCCCAAAGCAAGCTGGCAACCCGCGGCGGTGATGCACCGAAACACCCACCGATCAATCGCTGGCAATACGCCAATTACATCGTCTACTTCGAGCGCAACCGCGTGATCCACTCGGTGATCAACCCGCCCCGCCACAACAGCGGTAGCTGATTTCCGCAGCGATGCGCTGGCCGGCCGAATGGGAGCCACAGTCGGCGCTGCTGATTGCCTGGCCGCATGCCCGGACCGACTGGGCCGACAACCTGGCCGAAGCCGAGTGCAGCTATATCGAGTTGGCGCATGCCGTCACCCGCTTCGAGCCGCTGGTCATTGCGGTGGCCGATGCGGCATTGCGCGAGCATGTCGAGCGGCTGCTGGAACACGACACCGGACCCTTCCCGGTTCATCTGGTCCAGGTGCCCTACGACGACACCTGGCTGCGTGATACCGGGCCGGTCACCCTGACGGACGACCGCAACTGCTTCGTTCTGGCCGACTTCCGCTTCGATGGCTGGGGCGGCAAGTTCGATGCCCACCGCGACGACCAGCTGTGTGCACATCTGGCGCAATCGGATTTGTTCGCACATGCCGAACACCAACACATCGATTGGGTTCTGGAAGGGGGTGCGATCGAGAGTGATGGCCTTGGCACCATCCTGTCCACCTGGCACTGCCTGCACGCTCGCCACCCTGGCCTGAACCGCACCGAAGTCGAGCAGCGGCTGGTCCAACATCTGCATGCGCAGCGCATCCTGTGGCTTGAGCACGGCCACCTGGAAGGCGACGACACCGATGCGCACATCGACACGCTGGCGCGCTTCGCGCCCGGTGACCGGATCGTCTACCAGGCCTGCGACGACAAGACCGATGCACACCATGCCGAATTCCAGCGCATGGCCGATGAACTGGCCGAGCTGCGCACACTGGACGGCAAGCCTTACGAGCTCGTCGCCCTGCCCTGGCCACAGCCGATCATCGACAACGGCCGCCGCCTGGCCGCCTCCTACGCCAACTACCTGGTCATCAATGATGCCGTGCTGGTTCCTGCCTACGGCGATCCGGCCGACACCGCCGCCGCCAGCCTGATCGGCCAGGTACACCCGAAGCGCGAAGTCGTGCCAATCCCCTGCCGCCCCCTCATCCAGCAGAACGGCAGCCTGCACTGCATCACCATGCAGTTGCCGGCCGGAGTGCTGGAACAGGCAGGAGCCCGTAGGCCGGATCAAGGAACGCGGACACCGGCCGGGTGACGGATCCGGCGTGGCGAACGTTTCGCACATGCGGCATGCGGCCCCAGGACGATGGGCCACCCTCACCGTCATCCTGGACGCGGCGCCAGCCGCGATCCGGGATCCATCTTGATCTTTTGCAGAACCCGGCAGTGGTGGATCGGTACAGGCACACGTCACGCACATACCCGTCGGCTCCGTCGCTGTGCTCCTTGATCCGGCCTACGGCCCTTGGCAGCCAGCCCGTAGGCCGGATCAAGGAATCTCGCCAGCGGCCGGGTGACGGATCCGGCGTGGCGAACGTTTCGCACATGCGGCACACAGGTGGCAGATCCGGTGCCCCGCCTTATGCCGTCCCGAGTCCCGAGTCCCGAGTCCCGCCCGTCAGTGAGGCCCATCCACCACATCACCCGCCACGACGCCGCGCTCGTCATTGTCCTGCTGGCGAGCGAAATCGTGCCGGATGCCGGCGATGGCGAGCAGGGTCAGCAGCGCCGCCACCGCAACACCGATGTAGACGTGCACGGTGGCAGTGGCCATGGACTGGCGCAGATATTCGGCCAGCATCGGCGAGGTGGATGAATCATGCAGCGCCCTCACCACCGCATCCATGTTGGTCGGCAGGCCCTCGGCTACCGACTGCGGCACATGCTCCAGCGCCTCGCGCATGCCGTGGTTGAACAGCGCACCCACCAGTACCGCGCCCAGGCTCATGCCGAGGTAACGCGAGAACATGTTGGCGCTGGTGACCACGCCGCGCCGACTCCAGTCCACCGCCGACTGCAGGGCGACCAGAATCGGCGTCGACATCAGGCCGAAGCCGGCGCCCAGCACGGCATGGATCACGACCAATACCCACAAGGCTTGGGGCTCTGGCAGCAACGCAAAGAACAAAGTCGCCAGCAGCGCCAGCACCGCGCCGATCAGGGCCGTATTGCGAAAGCCGATGCGCAGGTACAACCGCCCCGAGCCGCTTGACGCCAGTGGCCAGCCCAGACTGATCGTGGCCAGCAGCAGACCGGCCGCGATCGCGCCCAGACCCAGCACCGACTGGCCGAAAGTGGGCAGGTAGGTATTCGGCCCCATCAGCACGATGCCCAGCCCGACCATGGCCAGATTGCTCAGGGCCACGTTGCGCCGCTTCCACAGCCAGCCGGGCATGGTCGGCTCGGCCGCGCGCCGTTCAACCTGCCACGCCGCACCCAGCAAGGCCGCAGCCAGGACGAACCCGGCCAGGGTCTGCCACGACCACCACGGCCAGACCTGCCCGCCCTGCATCAGCACGAAAAACAGCGCGCCGGTGCCGAGCAGAATGAGCGCTGCGCCGGTGAAGTCGATGCGGTGTTCGCGCCGCTCGACCTGCTCGTTGAGAAAGCGCGTGACCAGAAACAGCGCCACCGCGCCCAGCGGCAGGTTGATCAGGAAGATCCAGCGCCAGGAGGCAAACTCGACGAAAGCACCGCCCAGGGTCGGGCCGGTGATCGCGGCAACGCCCCACACGCTGGACAGCCAGCCCTGGATCGCGGCGCGCTCGCGCACCGTGTACAAATCGCCCACCAGGGTCGCCACGGTGGCCATGATGGCGCCGGCACCCAGGCCCTGCAGACCGCGAAATGCGATCAGGCTGGACATGTTCCAGGCCAGCGCGCAACAAGCCGAGCCCAGCAGGAAAACGCTGGTGCCGAACACCAGAATCGGCTTGCGCCCGTGCAGGTCGGCCAGCTTGCCGTAGATCGGGATGCACACCATCTGCAACAGCAGATAGATCGAGAACACCCAGCCGATCCAGGCAAAACCGCCCAGATCGGCCACGATCTGCGGCACCGCCGTGGCCACGATGGTCGAATCCATCGCCGCCAGCAGCATCGTCAGCATCAGCGCGCCCAGAATCCAGCGCCGCTCGACGCGGCCCACCTTCTGCTCGCTCATGGTCGGCACCGCCCGACCGCGCTCCGTCTCGATCGCTCAGTCATCCGGCCAGTGTAACCCGCGCCGGATGGCATCAAAACTCGACCACTCGTGATTCCGGAGCCACCCGCAAGGCGGGCGGCCTCGATCGGCCCGTCAAGCCACCGGCTCGAAGGAATTATTGTGGAACCGAGTGGATCCCGGATCAGCGCTTCGCGCTGTCCGGGATGACGGCTGGGGCGGACGCGCTGTCCGGAATGGCGGATGTGTCGCTTGACGCCATCCGCGATGACAACGTCAGGCTCAGCAATGCCGGCTCGAAGTCGGCCGCGCCCTACTCCTCGGGTGGCGGGGCCGCGTCCGGCACGCGGTTGATCACGTGCTTGCCGATGACCAGATCACCGGTGCGGTACTCGAAGGCCGTGCCGTCATCGATGAACAGCGTATCACCCTTGTAACCCAGCAGGCTGTCCATGCCGATGTCGCGGAACTTGACCAGGAACAGGGCTTCTCCGTCCTGCTCCAGGGCACAGCCATAGCGCGTGCAGCGCAACCGGGCATCCGCATCAGGATCAACGAAACTCATGATCTTCGGCACGCTGCGCTTGTAGAAGCGAAATGACGGGTCGGTCACCGCCTGCGGCTGCTCGACCTGGGTGAAATTGAAACGCCACACCGGTGCCTCGGGATTGTTGCGATCGACAAAAATCCAGTCGCCACGCATGTCCGCCAGGGGGCGCCCGTCATCACGGCCCAGATCATACCCGGTCCGACCAAAGCCCTGGCGCCACAACTGCACCGTTTTCACCGAACCGTCGTTCAGCGTGAACGTGGCCGTGATGCGGTTGACATCGGCCATGCGCAGATGCACCGTGCCCGCTTCCACGGCGTGCTCGGCGGTATTGAAATCCAGTACCACGCAGGTGATGCACGGACCGGTGCTCATGCGATAGAAGGTACCGTCGAAGCGGTACGGATACTCGTGCTTGTAGTCGGGCGGCGCCGGCGTGATCGAGTCCTGCAGGCTGCTCGCACCGGGATGCGCTCGGGTGATCTGGCCCGAGGCAATGTAGAACAGCGGCTTGCCCGTATCCTTGTCGTAAGCAAACGACACCATCACCAGCGTGGTGCCCTGGACTTCGATGTAATAGCCCAGCCCCTGCTGCGCCGGGTTGTAGTACAGGCCGTTCTCGGGCAGCACTGCCGATGCCGGCAACGTCCATAGCGCGATCGCGGCACCCAGAAGAAAAATCAACTTGCGCATGGGACCTCCATCAGTCCGAGGGTGGTGGCGGTGCATCGGGGATGGGGTCGGCGATGCGGATTCCGGAGATCAGGTGTTCGCCGCGATAGTACAGGTGATGATCATCCTCTGCGAGTTGCCCTCCGGAATATGCCAATATTCTATCAGTGCCAATATCCCAATATTTGAAAACCAACTCCGTTTCGTTGTCCTTTTGCAGTCCGCAGCCATATTCAAAACAGGTTAGTACGCCACCTGTTCCAGTATCAACGAATTGAGCGTACTTGCCGCCACTACCCCAAGTCGTTCCAAACGTAGGAATTCCATCCCCCATCTCTTTCACCAATGGCCCTACTACCTTGTCAAATTGCATTGACAATGGCTCTTTTGAATTGCTATCCAGAGACGAGAATACCCAACGCCCCATAAAACTTGGCATCGGTTCCTGAATATCTACTGGTTCTGAGTTTATCCACAACAACCTGGATTTCAGGTTGAACCCCGCCCTACCAAATGCCTGTCGACGAACATAGCTCCCAACGGATGATCCGTCATCCATCTGAAACCCAACATACATTCGGTCCACATCGGCAAATCGTAGATACACTCGACCTGCTGATTGAGCATGCGCTGAAGTGTCCCAATTCATTACATTGCAGGTGATACATGGTCCAGCATCAACTTTGTACAGTTCACCGGTAAATTGATAGGCATTCTCACGAACCAGCTCCACAGGAGGGTCAAAAAGTGTGGATTGGCCCGGCGTGGCTCTGGTTATCTTCCCCGAAGCGATGTAAAAGAGCGGAGCGCCGGAACTCTGCCCATAAGCAAAAGACACGAAGATCAGCGTCGTACCCTGCACCTCAACGTAGTAGCCCAAGCCCTGTCGCAGCGAGTCGTAATAGAGCCCGGTTTCCGGTGTGACGGCGTGGCCGGGCAGCGCGACTGCGGTCAGCGCCAGTCCGAGCAGCCAGATCTTTGCCTTTTGCATGTCACGCTCCCTTGTCCGCATGTACCGCCCAGCCTACTCCCCCCCCGACTTTCTCAACATGCTGCCATCTGCGATTCTGCGGTATCGTGGCGCTTTCAAGGCCGGAAACATGAGATGTCCGAAAAATTGCTGAAAGTGGCGCTGCTGCAGGAAACCGATCACGGCAGCCGCGC
>CBFGSA010000159.1:0-5575 GCA_965651365.1 uncultured Rhodanobacteraceae bacterium
TGAAATTTGCGTCCGGGATGGCAGCGAAACGTTGGACTTGGCTCAGTACCAGGTTGCCAGCAGTTTGCGGATACGATCATCAAGAGTCCCGGGATCGGCGATGTTGTCGAGCACGTCGTCGGCGAGAGCCAGGCGCTGCTCGCGGCTGGCCTGGGCCTGCAGCATTTGGCGGGCCATTGGCTCGTCGATACCGTCGCGCTGCATCAGGCGTTCGATCTGGGTCGACTCGGGTAGGTCGACCACCAGCACGCGGTCGACCCAGTCGTAGTCGGGCCAGGTCTCGGCCAGCAGCGGGATGGCCAGCAGCACCCGATCGGCCTCACTGGCCATGACCTGTGCCTGCAGACGGGCCTTGATGCGCGGGTGCAGGATGGCTTCCAGGCTTTTGCGGGCTGCGGGATCGGCGAACACCTGCTGCCGCAGCCAGACGCGATCGAGACTGCCGTCGGCCTGCATGGCGTCCAGGCCGAATGCCCCGATCACGGCATTGAAGCCGTCGCTGCCCGGCGCCACCACTTCGCGTGCTGCGATATCGGCATCGAAAACCGGCACACCCAGCGCCGCGAACCGCTCTGCCACGGTGGACTTGCCGCTGGCGATTCCGCCAGTGAGAGCGATGACGAAGGGGTGATCAGGCATTGCGAACTTCGCATTTTCTACAGTGTACAGTCATGGCGCTCATGGTCGCATCAGCGTTGTCGGCAATCCAGAGTGCGTTGCGGCATTTGTAGTGGGTGCATGGCGGGAAAGCAAAATGGATCCCGGGTTCCTCGCTGCGCTCGGCCCCAGGATGACGGGTTTTGTGGATTCCGGGTTCCTCGCTGCACTCGGCCCGAGCACTCGTCACCCTGGGGCTGCGCGCAGCGCAGAACCCGGGGTCCATTGCAAATTTCCGGAACTCTCACACCGCGGACACCTTCGCAAAAAATCACAATGGGTATATGCGCGCCGTCCCGGCGCTCACCCTTCGGGCCATCGGCTACGCCGATGTTCGCTTTCGGCCTCCTGCCTTCAGCGTCCGGGTTCCAGCCTGACGGCTGGCCCCAGGACGACGGGAGTCAACAGCGTGGGTATATGCACGCCGTCCCGGCGCTCACCCCCGGATCAAGTCCGGGGCAGGCTCTTCGGGCCATCGGCTGCGCAGATGTTCGCTTGCGGCCTCCTGCCTCCCGCGACCGGTGCCAAGGTGACGGTGATTCTCCACTTGCCACCAAATTTTCTCCTCAACGCAAAAACATGCCCAGATACCAGGCGCTGATCCAGTCACCGGCAACGAACCAGATCCAGCCGGCGGCGGCGAGGAAGGGGCCGAACGGGATCGGAACCGAACGGTCCTGGCCGCGCATGCTCAGCATCACCACGCCGACGATGGCACCGACCAGCGATGAAAGCAGCACGATCGGCAGCAGGGATGTCACGCCCATCCACGCACCCAGCGCCGCCAGCAACTTGAAGTCGCCATGGCCCATGCCTTCCTTGCCGGTCAGCAGTTTGAAGCCCCAATACACCAGCCACAGGGCCAGATAGCCCACGGCTGCACCGACAATGGCCTGGGCCGGGGCCACAAACAAGGGCACCAGCGACAGCAGCAGGCCCAGCCACAGCAACGGCAGGGTCATCGAATCGGGCAACAACTGGGTGCGCGCATCAACCCCGGACATCGCCAGCAACAACCAGGTGAATGCAAGTCCGGCGATGGCCTGCCAGCCGGGACCGAACTTCCAGGCCACGGCAGCGCTGGCCAGCGCACACAACAACTCCACAATCGGATACTGGGCCGAGATCGGCGCCTTGCAGTAGCGGCACTTGCCGCGCAGCACCAGCCACGACAGCAGCGGGATGTTGTCGGTCACGCCGAGGCGATGCTTGCACTTGGGGCAATGTGACGGTTCACGCACGATGCCGGGCGGCGGCGCGTCGTCTTCGCCGTCCAGCTCCAGCACCTCACGCGCCTGCACCCGCCACTCAAACAGCATCCGCGCGGGCATGCGCAGCATCACCACGTTGAGAAAACTGCCAACGATCAGGCCCAGCACGGCGCAGACAATCACCCATGCCGACAGCGGGATTCCCCCAAACCAGGCCGCCAAATCAGAGTGTCCCGGCGAGCTTGAAGATCGGCAGATACAAGGCGATGACCATGCCCCCAACTACAACACCGAGAATCACCATGATCAGTGGCTCCAGCAGCGTACTAAGCGTATCGACGGCATCGTTGACCTCCTGCTCGTAGAACTCGGCCACCTTGAACAGCATATGGTCCAGGGCACCGGATTCCTCGCCGATCGCGGTCATCTGCACCACCATGTCGGGAAACAAACCGGTCTGGCGCATGGCCAATTGCAATTGGTGACCGACCGCTACGTCATCGCGAATCTGTTTGACCGCATCGCCGTAAACCACACTGCCGGTAGCTCCGGCTACCGAATCCAGAGCCTCGACCAATGGCACACCCGCGTGAAACGTCACGCCCAACGTACGGGCAAAACGCGCTACCGCAGACTTGTGCATGATGCTGCCTATCACGGGAAGCTTGAGTACCACACGATCCAGAAAATGCGCAAACTTCTCCGAGCGCTTCTTGGCCATCACGATGCCGACAATGCTGCCGACGATAATGATCAGGATCATCCACCAGTAGTGCTGCATGAACTCGGAGGCAGCCACCACCACCTGGGTCGGCGCCGGCAGCTCGGCGCCCGCATTCTCGAATGTGGTCTTGAACACCGGCACCACGAACAACAGCATGATCACGGCCACCAGCATCGCCACCACCAGCACCATGGCCGGATAGAACAGCGCCTTCTTGATCTTGGACTTGATCGACTCCATCCGCTCCTTGTAGGTGGCCACGGTATCCAGCACGGTATCCAGCACGCCGGCCGACTCGCCGGCTTTGACCAGGTTGCGGTACAACTCGTCGAACTGCACCGGGTAACGGGCCATCGCCTCATGCAGCGAGGATCCACCCTCAATGCCCTGTTTGACATCGAGCAGCATGTTCTTGAAGCGCTCGTTCTTCTGCCCGCCGGCAATGATCTCGAAGGCCTGCATCATGGGCACGCCCGAGGCCATCATGGTGGCGATCTGGCGGCTGAAGATCGCCACGTCACCGGGCTTTACCCGTTTGCCGGTGGAGCCGAACAGCGGCTTGGGCTTTTCCTTCACCGTCTGCGGGTTCATGCCCTGGCTGCGCAACTCGGCCTTGACCAGGGCGGCGTTCTTGCCAGCCATTTCGCCCTTCATCTTGTGGCCGCGCTTGTCCAGCGCCACCCACTGGTAGATGGTCGCCTGCTTCACCGAAGCGCGGCTGGCGCCACGCTGACGTGCGGCTCTCGTTGCGGTTGCTGTTGCCATGTCTGCCAGTCCCCGGTTAGTCCTTGGTGACGCGGTTGATTTCAGTCAGATCGGTAATGCCGTTCTTCACTTTCAAAAGTGCCGATGCATGCAGGTCGTTGATGCCCTGCTCGCGGGCCACCCTGGATATCTGCATCGCGTTGCCGCCTTCCAGCACGATGGTCTGGATCTCGTCGCTCATCGGCATCACTTCGTAGATGCCGACGCGGCCCTTGTAACCCTGGTTGCAGCCGTGGCATTCGCCTGCTGAAAACAGGTGCAGACCGGCATCGATTTCGGCCTGGGAAAAGCCTTCCTTCAGCAAGGCCGGCGCCGGAATCTCCATCGGCTGCTTGCAGTCGTGCAGGCGCCGGGCCAGGCGCTGGGCAATCACCAGGCTGACCGACGATGTGATGTTGAACGGCGCCACACCCATGTTCATCAAGCGGGCGATGGTCTGGGCGGCATCATTGGTATGCAGGGTGGACAGCACCATGTGGCCGGTCTGCGCGGCCTTGATCGCGATCTCGGCGGTTTCCAGGTCGCGGATCTCGCCGACCATGATCACGTCCGGATCCTGGCGCAGGAACGAACGCAGCGCCGCGGCGAAGGTCATGCCGCGCTTGACGTTCTGCTGCACCTGGTTGACGCCGTCGACGCGGATTTCCACCGGATCCTCGACGGTGGAAATGTTGCGCGTGGCGTCGTTGAGAATGTTCAGTGCGGTGTACAGCGACACTGTCTTGCCCGAGCCGGTGGGGCCGGTCACCAGCACCATCCCGTAGGGCTTGTGGATGGCATCCAGATACAGGGCTTTCTGGTCTTCCTCGTAACCCAGCTTGTCAATGCCCATGCGCGCGGCCGAGCCGTCCAGGATACGCAGCACGATTTTCTCGCCGAACAGGGTCGGCAGGGTCGACACACGGAAGTCCACCGCCTTGGTCTTGGACAGGTTGAGCTTGAGCCGGCCGTCCTGCGGTACGCGCTTTTCGGCGATGTCCAGGCTGGACATTACCTTCAGGCGCGAGGAGATCCGTGGCGCGAGCTGGCGCGGCGGACTGGCCACCTTCAGCAAAATGCCGTCCATGCGCAGGCGCACGCGATACTGGTTTTCATAGGGTTCGAAATGGATGTCCGAGGCACCGCGACGGATTGCGTCGACCAGCATCTTGTTGACAAACTTCACCACCGGCGCATCGTCCTTGCCACCGGCATCGACGCCGCTGTCGGCCTCCATCTCCTCGCTGTCGACGGTCAGACCTTCCAGGCCCTCATCCCCGTCCAGGCCTTCGATGCTGGTGCTGCGGGCCGTCATGGCCTGCTCGGTAACCCGCTCCAGATCGCGCGCATCGACCAGCACCGGCTCCACGCTGCAACTGGCATGAAAGGCGATTTCGTCCAGCGAATGGAACTGGGTCGGGTCGGCCACGCCCACGAACAAGCGGTTGCCGCGCTTGAACAGCGGCAGCGCCTTGTGCTTGGTAATCAGCGATTCGCTGACCAGGTTCACCGGCACCTGCTTGAGGTCCAGCATGTTGACATCGAACAGCGGCACACCGAATTCCTCGGAGTTGGCCCGGGCCACCGCCGCACTGTCGGCCAGGCCCTGCTCGATCAGATACGGCGCCAGCGGCGTGCGCTGTTCGGTACACACCCGCGTCGCCTCGCGCGCCGCCTCGGCCGCCAGCGCACCCTCGGCAACCAGGCGCCGAGCGACACCCATCAAACCCTGCAATTCGGGAGGTTTCAGTTGTGTTGCCATAGAAAGTTCGCGCAAGTCCCCGAAATACAAACTCAAATGTACTGCAAATTCGCTGCCATTGGCAGCCCTTTGGACATCCGATTGCAAGAAAGGCCAGCTTCGCCCAAGCTGCAAGCCCGGAAAGCGAACCCCGTCACGCCTTGCACAATTGCCCTGGCGACGGCTTCGACAAGCTTGCGCGCGTCTGAGGCGCGAGCAAACCCGGAACCCAACCACCCGTCGTCCCGGGGCCGAAGGCGGAACCCGGGACCCAACCACCCGTCGTCCCGGGGCCGCCGAAGGCGGAACCCGGGACCCATTTTGCTCTTCTGCAAGTATCCGAGAGCAAGCCAGCATTCGGCATGAAAATGGACCCCGGGTTCTGCGCTGCGCGCAGCCCCAGGGTGACGGCATGTCCGTCGTCCTGGGGTCGGCCGACAGGCCGGAACCCGGACGCTGGAGGCAGGAGGCCGAAAGCGAACATCGGCGTAGCCGATG
>CBFGSA010000160.1:0-5543 GCA_965651365.1 uncultured Rhodanobacteraceae bacterium
GCCGGCGCTGGCAAGTTCACTGCCGGTGCTGACCGTACTCCTGCTGCTGTTCGAGCGGATTGTGCGGGTCGTCACCTGCGCTGCAGTGAGCGCTCAGAGCCCGTGATAAATCACCAGTGCAAGCAGGCAGCTGGCACCGATCCAGCATGCAATTGCGAACCAGTACCCGAAGGGTTCGTTGGATCGGGTTGCCGCTTTTCCGTAGATGAACACGTAGCGACGGCGAAACGAGGCGACCATGTTCCAGATGAAATGGACCACTGCAATGGCGCAGCCGGCACGAATCAGGACATCGAGTACCAGACGGACGCTCGCCACTCACTCCCCGCCGACGAAGCCGAGCTGGCGCCAGGCCTCGTAGACGGCGACGGCGACGGCGTTGGACAGGTTGAGGCTGCGGCTGTCGGGCTGCATGGGCAGGCGCAGGCGGTGGTCGGGGGCGATGGCGTCGTGGATGGCGTCGGGCAGGCCGCTGGTTTCGCGGCCGAACAGCAGGGCGTCGCCGGCGCGGTAGTGCACGTCGGTGTGGCGGCGGGTGGCGAATTTGCTGAAGGCGAACAGGCGCGGGTTGGCAAGTTCGTCCAGGCAGTGGTCGAGGTCGTCGTGGACGGCGACGTCGGCGTACTCGTGGTAGTCGAGGCCGGCGCGGCGCAGACGCTTGTCGTCCAGGGTGAAACCCAGCGGGCGGATCAGGTGCAGGCGGGCGCCCGTGTTGGCGCACAGGCGGATGGCGTTGCCGGTATTGGGCGGGATTTCCGGCTGATAGAGGATGACGTGCAGCATCCGCGCATTATGCCGCGGGCGGCATGATCGGCGCGGTTTGGCGGCGCAACGCGCGCTTCACGTTGCGCCACCGGGGGCTTTGTGGTGATCGGCATCACAGGCCGAACAGCATGGCAGCGATGCAGATGAACATGCCGGCCGAGCCGAGGATGAAAAGACCACGCAGGGCGATGAGTTCGTATTTCATGGTGTGTTCCTTGGTTTGAGTTGGCGAGAACGCGATGTGCGCTCTCACCCACAACACTGCAATGGGTGTGCCAAGTTTGCTGTCAGTGCAAATGTCCAGGTAAAACAGGTACTTGGACAAACCGTGCAGCATTTTCCGCTGTGCGTCTGTCCGTCCGCGGACGCGGCGATCGCGCAAGCGGACAGCGCCGGACAAGGTCGCCTGGACAGGCTTTTCCGGCTGTTCGCTGCACGGATACCGGGTAGGGCAAGAAAGTGGATATATTCGCGCCATCCTGGCGCTCACCCTCCGGGTCGTCGGCTTTGCCGACGTCCGCCTTCGACACTCCCGTCTCGGCGTCCAGATCGTCGCTGTGCGCCGTCTGGAATGACGGAATGATCGGAAATTTTCGTCGTTTGGCGTGTCCAGCAGGCACAAACGGCTGCGGCGAGGCGTTACACTGGCAACCCCCGCCTGACAGCCCGGAATGGCCTATCAAGACCGCGACCTCGACTGCCAGCATTCACCAGCTCTGGGACGAGCTGGCCGACATTCCTGCCGCGCGCAGCGATCGGGCGCTGGAACATCTGATGCGCACGCTGTGCCGGTGGCTGCGGGCCGATGATGCGTGCTGGATTGGCGCGGTGCGCATGGCGCGCGGTCAGGCGGCCGGGCGCGATGTGCTGCATGGGTGGCGCGCACGCGCAACGCATGCGCTGCAGGAGGGCCCGGCTCGCCTGCGGCTGGCGCAGCAGGCCATCCGTGAGCAGGAGTATGATCCGGGCCTGTCGACCATCGCCCTGGTCGAGGGTGCCGGCAAGTTTCGCGTGCACCGGCTGCGCGACGGCTTTGTGGACTTCGAGCGCTTTCGCCGCACGCGTCATTTTCAGACCTATTATCACGACCTGGGCGTGAGTGACCGCCTGTTCACGGTGTTTCCGATCCATGCCGATGCCGAGTCCTACATCTATTTCGACTCGCACCGGCCGCGGCGGCGCTTTTCCCGGCGCGATGCGGCGCTGGCCGGCGAGGTGATGCGCGGCCTGAAGTGGTTCCACCGCAACCTGATGTTGAGCCACGGCCTGCCACTGGCCGAGCAGCCGCTGACGCCGACCCAGCATCGTCTGCTGCGCCAGTTGCTCAGCGGCGGCAGCGAAACGCATATTGCCGAGCGCATGAAGCTGACCCGTGCCACGACCCACACCTACATCACGCGCCTGTATCGCCAGTTCGGCGTCAACAGTCGCGCCGCGCTGACGGCGCTGTGGCTGAGCCAGTCCACCTCCAGCCAGACCCCTTCCAAATAGAGACTGTTGCCCCGGCACGGGTGACGCTAGGCTGAGCCTGCGAATTGTCGCTGTCGCGCCCGGCTGCATCGTGTTCCGCGGATGCCGCCGTCCCTGGGGGTTGTCATGCAGCGCACGCAGGCCGAACGCAGATGCCAACGGCGCGGCCTGCATTGTCTGACGGGAGAAACCACATGCGCTGTCTGATCAAGTTTCCACTGCTGGCAGCCGCCTTGATGCTGCTGGCCGCACCCGCCGCGCAAGCGGCTGTTTGCCGCGTGAAAACCGCCAGTGACGGCGGCGTCGCCGGCAACAGCGGTGCGAGCTGGGCCCAGGCCAAGACCCTGACCGCAGCGCTGGCCGATACCGGCTGCGGCGAGATCTGGGTCAAGGCTGGCTTGTACAAGCCCGAACCGCCACCTCCGCCCAGTGATCCCCGACTGACCCATTTCGAGATCAATCGCCCCGTCAAGCTGTACGGCAGTTTCGACGGTACCGAATCGGCGCCAGCGCAACGCAGCCTGCAATTGCAAAACCGCAGCATCTTGTCCGCCGATTACAACGGCGACGACCCCAACCAGAACGGCATCGATACCTCATTCGATCCGAACGCCATGAACGAGAACAGCCTCCACGTGCTGATTATTGGCGGGGTAGCGAAGTATGGCAACGGGACCTACACCAAGTCCGACACCCTTATTGATGGCTTCGTCATCACCGCCGGGTCGGCCAGTGGCGGCGTCAGCGCCAGCGACGATCAGTACCCATTCACGGGAGGCGGATTGCTGTGCAACGGCCGGACTACCCCAAGCAATTACGACCGCGAATGCAGCCCGACACTGCGAAACCTGTGGCTCACCGTCAACTGGGCCAGCGACGGTGCCGGCATCGCCTTTGTCTGCCAGGAGAGCGGCAATTGTTCACCGGAGATTCGCAATGTCACTGTCAGCAACAATTTCGGCGGTGGCATCTACATGGATTGCAACACCACCGACGTGTGCGGGCCGCGCATCTTCACCAGCACCGTTGCTGACAACTATGACAATCAGGGTGGTGGCCTGAAGGTCATCGGCAGCGTCAGCGGGCTGTTGCTCAACACCACCTTCAGTGGCAACAGCAATGGCTATTCCACCAGCAATGCGATCTATATCGACCATGGCAGCCTGCAGATTCTGGGCTCGATCCTGTGGGGCAGCGGCTATCCGTTTTCGTCGGTGCTGAAATACGCCAATGGCGGCAATGCCCTGGTCCAGTATTCGGTGCTCAAGGGTGGCTGCCCGGCGGGCACATCGACCTGCGACGATGTGCGCAGCGCTGATCCCCTGCTCAGCTCCCCGGCCCAGTTCGCCGGTGGCTACGGCCCGACGGTTGTGCTGGGTGAAGGCAGCTCGGCCATCGACCATGGCGACCAGCTCAACTGCCCACCCAACAACAGCAATTTCCCGCTCGACCAATTGGGCCAGTTGCGCCCCTTCGACGGTGACGGCGACGGCCAGGCGCTGTGCGATGCCGGCTCAATCGAAATGCACAACTCGCCCACGTATCAGGTGGTAAACACGACCGACGACCATCTGCCGCCACTCAACGACGGCCTGTGCTCGCTGCGCGAGGCCGTGATCAATGCCACCGACAACAACATGGCCTGGCCCGATTGCGGCGTGCAGGGCCTGACTTGGACCGACAGCATCCTGTTCGATCCGACCGTATTCGCCGATGACGGCAATTCGACCATTCAACTGGCCGGCGAGCTGCCGATCCACAACAGCGGCCCGGCACGTCCGGGGGACCTGTTCATCGATGGCACCCGCGGCGACGGCGGCCGGGTCACGCTCCAGGCCGGCACCAACGCCCGCGTGCTGAATGTGGACATCAGTGCTGCCTCCAGTGAAACGCGCCTGTACAAGCTCAAGATCAGCGGCGGCAACCCAGGCGGCATCACCTACGGTGGCGGCGTGTACTTGGCCAATGGCCCGCTCCTGATCGATGACAGCGTGATTGACGGCAACCGGGCCACCAAAGGTGGCGGCGTGTATGTGGCCGCGGGTGATCCGACCAGCGGCATCGCGCTGACCCTGCGCAATTCGACCGTGTCCAGCAACACCGCCACTGGCGACAACGGTGGTGGGGTCATGGTCAAGGACAGCCTGGGCCCGGTGCGCATCGACGCCAGCACCCTGACCGGCAATAGCGCCGGTATTCGCGGTGGCGGCCTGATGGTGGACAGTGGGCAGGTTTTCCTTGATCGCAGCACCGTGTCGGGCAACGTCCTGCGCGCCAATCCCTATGGACGCGGCATTGGCGTGTATGCCTCGGGTGCGCCCGCCAGCGGCGACACCCTGACCATCAATCACAGCACCATCGCTCTCAACGACGGCAATGCCAGTACCACCGGTACCGGCCTGTATGTCGATTACGGCGCGCACGCGGCAGTCAACGCCAGCGCCATTGCCGCCCAGTCGGGCGATGACGGCTGCGCGATGTCGACGCTGGGCGGCGGCACCGCGATCGCCGCCCGCTACAGCCTGTTCGAGCAGGGCATGGGCTGCGTCAGCAATGACCAGGGCAACAATCTGACCGGCAATCCCTACCTGTACGGCCTGAACCAGAACGACGGGCCGACCCTGAGCCAGATGCCGCGCTGGGTCGACAGCCCGCTGATCGACGCCGTGCCGTGCAATCTGGTCAGCGATCCCGGTTTTGACAACAGCGCCGACCAGCGCGGCATTGCCCGGCCACAGGACGGCAATCGCAACGGCGATGCCAGCGTGTGTGATATCGGTGCGGTCGAGGTGCGCGGTTTCGCGCATCAGCTCACGGTCCAGGCACTCGGCTACCTCGGCTTGGTTACGGACAACTATGCCACGCACGAAATCGAAAATTGCGGCGAGTTTGTCGAGACCTGCCAAGGCACCTATGCCGAGGGTTACGATCTGGTACTGACGGCGACACCCGATCCGAATGCACACTTCGTCGAGTGGTACGGGGACTGTAGTGGTACCTCGCCCAGCATCAGCGTGCCGATGCTGTCCGACAAGACCTGCAATGCGCTTTTCCACTACGATGAGTACACGGTCACCGCCAGCGCCCCGGGCGGCCATGGCAGCATCACGCCGGCAACCCAGCAGGTGACGCATTCTGAAAACGCCAGCTTCACCGTGACGCCGGACACCGGCTACCTGGTGGACAGCGTCAGCGGCGACACCTGCACCCCGAGCGACAACGGCGACGGCAGCTGGACCGCCAACGACATCACGGAAAACTGCAGCGTGACCGCCGCCTTCGCCATCGACAACGACACCATCTTCGTC
>CBFGSA010000161.1:0-5524 GCA_965651365.1 uncultured Rhodanobacteraceae bacterium
TCTCCGCCCAATGCGATGTTGGCCTTGCGTTCCATCCAGCCGCCGTTGCCGTCGGGCACCAGTTCGACCAGCTCGATGTTGTCGTCGGTAATGGAAATGATGTGCCCATAGTTTCGTCCTGCATAGTTGCCGTCATGAACGCGATGTATGACGCTCTGCGGATCTTCGACCAAGGCCTGGATGTTCTTGCCGGTGCCAATGGTTCCCACCATTTTCAGGCTGTCCAGCGCGAACGATTCCAGCGGCTCCTTGACGCGGTCCGGGTCGGGACTGGGGCCCTGGGCGGCACCAGTCTTGGTGTTTTCGCTGGCTGGCGGCGCAAACGGGTCGCGCAAATCCTGATCGTTGTAAACGAAAGTTTCGAAGGTCTTGACCACCGGCAACGGCGGCAGCGGCGCGCCTTTCTTGGCTTTCTGCTGCGCCACCCATTGCTCCAGGTCAGCACGGCCGCCAACGCAGCCCGCCAGCAGCAACACGGCCGCGGCCAACAGGCTCACGCGCATGATTTGGCTCGTGGGCAGGTTCATTTGGCACCTCCGCTCTGCTTGCTCGCCTGGTTCTGCTCATCCTCATCCAGGTAGCGGTAGGTCTTGACGATGCCCTGCATTACCAGCTGCCCCGGCGGCGCTCCGGTTTTGCCAGCCGGCTTGAGCACCACGTCGTGCATGGTCAGGATAACCACGCGCGGCAGGGACGCCACACCGCTGATGAAGGTGCCGAACTGGTGATAAGTCCCGGCCATGCGGATGCTGATCGGCTTCTCGGCATAGAACTCCTTGAGCGTCTCCGGGCCCGGCTGGAACAGATCGACCTGCAGGCCGGCAGCCAGTGCAGTTTGCGAGATATCGACCAGCAGCGCGGGCATCTCGGTCTTGCTCGGCAACTGGCGCAGCAACTGCTGCAGCATGTCCTGCATCTGTGCCAGCTGCTTTTTCAGTGCCGCCAGATTGACCACCTTGGCCTGCTTGGCCTCGAACTCCTGCTTGAGCGTGGTTTCAGTGCGCTGCGCCTGGGCCAGCGTGTCCTGCTGGTTGCTGACCTTGAAATACCAGCCACCCAAAACCAGAACGCCAAACACGATGGCGCAGAAGAACCACTTGACGGACTTGGGCCAGCCGCCGACGTTGTTGCGGTCGAGGTTGCGAAGATCGTCAATGAAACTCATGGCGTGCCTCCGTCCGTGTCTGCACCGGCCGACGCACCGCTGTCCTCCTCAGCCTTGTCGTCGGGCTTGGTCAGTTTCATGTCCATGCTGAACACATAGGGCAGTGCCGAATCGCTGCTCTTGTTCTCGGTCTTCTTCAAATCAACGCCGCCCAGCCATGGAGACGCTTCGATGTGACGCATGTAGGTGGCGACGCTGGCATTGGACTGCGCCACACCGTCAAGATGCAGGTTTTGCCCGTTCTGGGTCATGTTGGTCAAACGCACACTGTCGGGTATGGTTTTCACCAGTTCGTCGAACAGGTGCACCATCTGCGAGCGGTTGGCCTGCAGTTGCTCGATGATCTTCTTGCGCGCCAGCAACTGGTCGCGGGTCTTTTCCAGATTCTTGATCTCGGTGATCTTGGCATCGAGCTGCTTGATCTGCGCCTTGAGGTAGTCATTGCGGCTGTTCTGGTTGCTGATCTGGGCGCTCATCCAGAACACCCAAAGCAGGGCCACGGCCAAGCCGGCCACGGCAGCCAGCCCGAGCATGCTGTAGAACTCGCGCTCGCGCTGCTTGCGGCGTTCTGCACGCCAGGGGAGTAGGTTTATTCGGGTCATGAGGCAAAACTCCTCAAGGCCAGGCCGGCTGCAATCATCAGCGCCGGCGCGTCCTCGGCCAGTGACTGGGCCGGTATTCGCGAGGCCAGCGACATCTGTGCCAGCGGATTGGCAACAACACAGGGAACCCCGAGCTGTTCCTCCACGGTCTCGGCCACCCCGTCGATGGCGGCGCAGCCACCGGCGAGCACGACCTGATCGACCTTGCTGTATTCGCTGCCGGCGAAGAAGAACTGCAACAGACGGCTTATCTGCTGGGTCATGGCTTCCTTGAAGGGCTCGAGTGCCTCGGCCTCGTAGGATTCCGGCAGGCCACCCTGGCGCTTGGCCAAACCGGCTTCCTCGTAGGACAGGCCGTAGCGACGCATGATCTCGTCGGTCAACTGCTTGCCTCCGAAGACCTGCTCGCGGGCGTACACGGTACGCCCGTTCTTGAGCACGATCAGTGTGGTCATGGTGGCGCCGATGTCGATCATGGCCACCAAGCCGTCGCGGCCCACCGCCAACTGGTCGGCGATCAGCTCGAAGGCGTTTTCCATGGCAAAGGCCTCGACATCCATGACCCGGGTGTTCAAGCCGCCCAGATCGAGCGCGGCAACCCGCATGTCGACGTTTTCCGTTCGCGATGCCGCCAGCAGCACGTTGACCATCTCCGGATTGTCCTTGACCGGGCCGATGACCTCGAAATCCAGGCTCACTTCCTCGATGGGATAGGGAATGTACTGGTTGGCCTCGACCTCGATTTGTCCTTCCAGGTCTTCCTCGGACAGCTCGGCCGGCATCGGGATGGATTTGGTGATGACCGCCGAGCCAGCCACGGCGGCGGCGGCATCCCTGGCCTTGGAGCCACTGCGCGCCAGAGCGCGGCGCACGGCGTCACCCACCGCCTCGACCTCGACGATGTTTTTCTCCACCACTGCATTGGGCGGAAGGGGCTCGACCGCGAAGTGCTCCACACGATAGCGCGAGCCGAAACGACTGAGCTGAAGCAGCTTGACCGCGGTCGAACTGATGTCGACGCCAATCAGTGGTGGTGATTTGGGTGTGAACAGTCCCACAATTTTCCCCTTCCCCACGGGCTCTTACGAGCGGTTTATGCACAAGCACATTAGATATCAAACTTAACAGATAATCAACTGTCTTGGAAGTTTGTTGCAAACAGCTGAATTGGCAGCAGAATCACGAAAGGCGCCAGGAAGGCAGCGAAAACCCGCGGCTATCCGTGATCCCCACTACAATCTATACTCTGAGTGCGCCTTCGCGTACCTTGAACCTGATCACAAACCTGCCCGCCCATGCCACGATTGAAGCGGCTAGCCCGCTATTTGCTCATTCTCGCCCTCGCCGGCCTCGTTCTCGGCGCCAGCGCCCTCGGCGTGGCGTACTGGCTGCTGTCGCCACGCATGCCGGCCGTCGGCGCGCTGAAGAACGTCCAGCTGCAGGTACCACTGAGGGTCTTGTCCAGCGACGGCAAGCTGATCGCCACCTTTGGCGAAACGCGCCGCGTTCCAGTCGACATCAGGCAGGTTCCAGAGCAACTCAAGCAGGCCGTGCTGTCCGCCGAGGACGCCAATTTCTACAGTCACCCCGGATTTGACTGGCGTGGCATCCTGCGTGCCGTGGTGCATGTGGCCCTGTCCGGCGGCAGGAAAACCCAGGGCGGCTCGACCATTACCCAGCAGGTTGCCCGCAGCTTCTTTCTCAGCCCGGAAAAACTCTACACCCGCAAACTGCTGGAAATCTTCATCGCCATCCGCATGGAGCACTCCCTGAGCAAGGACGAGATCCTTGAGCTCTACCTCAACAAGATGTTCATGGGCCACCGCTCCTACGGCGTGGCAGCCGCAGCCGACTACTACTACGGCAAGACCCTGAACCAGTTGTCGCTGGCCCAGTGCGCCATGCTCGCTTCGCTGTTCCAGCTGCCCTCGGAAGTGAACCCGGTCACCAACCGTGATCGCTCGGTGGCACGCCGCAACTGGGTTCTGGGGCAGATGAAATCCAACGGCTTCATCAGCGATGCCCAGTACAAGCAGGCCGTGGCCGAACCCGATCACGCCTTTCCGCACGAGCCGCCGACCGAAGTCAACGCCCCCTACCTGGCCGAGATGGTGCGCCGCGCGACCATCGACAAGCTCGGCAACGCGGCCCTGACCGACGGCTACGTGGTCACCACCTCCCTCGACAGCCAGCGCCAGCGCGAAGCGCGCCAGGCTGTGCGCAAGGAATTGATCGCCTACGACCGCCGCCACGGCTACCGCGGACCATTGGCGCATGTGGACCTCGCCGCAGACACCGACCTGAAATCCTGGGACAAGGCCCTGGCCTCGCATACCGAGATTGCCGGCATGGTACCGGCCCTGGTGACCGAGGTCGACAAAAACAGCGCCACGCTTTACATCAAGGGCGGCGACACGGCCGTCCTCGACTTCAAGGCGCTGGCCTGGGCGCGCCCCTGGCTCAGCCCCGACAGCATGGGGCCCAAACCCAGGCACGTCGATGACGTGCTCAAGACCGGCGACGTGGTGCGCGTGATGCGCGACGATCAGGGCGACTGGCAACTGACGGAAATTCCCGCTGCCGAGGCCGCGCTGGTATCGCTCGATCCCCACGACGGCGCCATCCAGGCCCTGGTCGGCGGCTTCAGCTTCGTGCGCAGCAAGTTCAACCGCGCCATCGACATCGCCCGCCAGCCCGGCTCCAGCTTCAAGCCCTTCCTGTACTCGGCCGCACTCGAACACGGATTCACCGCGGCTTCGATCGTCAACGACGCGCCACTGGTCATTCCCGATCCGACCGCACCGGAGGGTCAATGGACGCCATCCAACGATGACGGCAAGTTTTCCGGACCCATGCGCGTACGCATGGCGCTGGTGCAATCGAAAAATCTGGTCTCGGTACGCCTGCTCGATGCCATCGGCATCCAGTACGCACGCGAGTACGCCACACGCTTCGGCCTGCCACTGGATGCGCTGCCCAAGAGCCTTTCGCTGGCCCTGGGAACCGCCTCGGTATCACCACTGGTGATGGCACGCGGCTACGCGGTCTTTGCCAACGGCGGCTATCGGATCGAACCCTGGTTCATCCGCGACATCCGCGACCGCAACGGCACCCCGGTCTTTGCTTCCCGCGCGATGCAAGCCTGTCGCGACTGCCAGAACGAAGAAGCCGTGGTGACACTGCCGCAACCCGCTACCGACAATGACAAGGACGGGATCTTTGCGCCGCTGCTGCCAATCTCCGCGGCCGATGCCAATCCGCAAACAGCGTCCAACTCGAGCGTGATGGGTACCGCACCGCGGGTCATCAATGCCGGCAACGCCTTCATCATGGACTCGATGATGCGCGATGTGATCCGGCGCGGAACCGGTCGCCGCGCACTGGTGCTGAAGCGGCCCGACCTGGCCGGCAAGACCGGCACCACCAATGATCACCGCGACGCCTGGTTCTCCGGCTTCAACGGCCATCTTGTCACCACGGTATGGGTCGGCTTCGACAACTACAATTCGCTCGGGCGCGGCGAGTTCGGCGCACGCGCCGCACTGCCGATCTGGATCGACTACATGGGAGCGGCCCTGGACGACAGCAAACCGACCGTGATGCCCAGACCCGACTCCGTGACCACGGCAAGAATCGATCCCGATACCGGCCTCATCGCCAGCCCCGACGACTCCGCTGCGATAAACGAGTACTTCCGCAAGGACGCACTCCAGCGGCTCGAAGCCCGCTCGCCCAGCCCCGACCAGCCGAAGAAGAA
>CBFGSA010000162.1:0-5392 GCA_965651365.1 uncultured Rhodanobacteraceae bacterium
CCAGAATGACGGGGTAGTCTTGAGGTTCCTCGCTGCGCTCGGCCCCGGAATGACGAGGTTTGCAGGCTGTCATCCTGGGGCCGCCGCAGGCGGAACCCGGGATCCACTTTGATTTTGCTTGTGGATTTCAGGCGAGCACGACAATGGATTCCGGGTTCCTCGCTGCGCTCGGCCCCAGAATGACGGGGTAGTCTTGAGGTTCCTCGCTGCGCTCTGTCCCAGAATGGTGAGCATCCCTGTGCCAGTTTCGATCGCCAGACGCACGCTCCGGTGCGCTGTGCAATGAGGCTACGCCAGCGTCGGCCTGGGCCTGCTCAGCCGGGCGCCCAGCACGGTGGCCGGCAGCAGCAGGATCAGGAAGCCGAGGTGGTACCACAATGGCATCAGGTCCCAGTACTGTAGCTGCACGAAGATGCCGACCGCCAGCAGCACCAGGCCCAGCACGGTGCCGACATTCGCGGCGCGGGCCTGCGCGATGCGTCCCGCAAGCCAGCCGGACAGGATGGAAAAGACCACGCTCAGGACCAGAATCAGGCCCAGCATGCCATTGCTGTCGGTGGAGCCATCGGCATTGAAGTATTGCGGAAACGCGGTCGAGATCAGCGCGTTGTTGCCCAGGAACAGAACCGTCCAGAAAACGAAACCTGCCACCACTGCCAGAATCAATCGACCCATGACACTGCCCCTTTTCGGATGGAACCGGAATGATAGCCTGCATTCGTTACGGTTTCGTTGTCCGGCGCGGTCGGCGATACTGGCACGATGGACAAGGATCTGAAGCCTGCCGAGCTGCTTGGCCCTGAGGGCCCGTTTGCCGGCGAACTGGACCATTTCGCGCCGCGCGACGTGCAGCAGCAAATGGCGAGTGCGGTCGCGGCGGCGATCGCGCAGGCCGACACGCTGGTGGTCGAGGCCGGTACCGGCACCGGCAAGACCTTTGCCTATCTGGTGCCGGCGATGCTGTCGGGCCAACGGGTAATCGTGTCAACCGGCACCAAGGCCTTGCAGGACCAGCTTTTCCACCGCGATGTGCCGCGTGTGCGCACGGTGCTGGGCGTGCCCTTGAAGTCGGCCTTGCTCAAGGGCCGGGCCAACTACCTGTGCCTGTACCGGCTGGATCAGACGCAGCGCGAGCCGCCACCTGCCGGCTCGTCTCTGGCCGAAGATCTGGCGCGTGTTGCCGACTGGGCCGAGCGCACCCGCAGCGGCGACCGCATGGAGCTGGTGGCGGTGCCCGAGGACTCGGCGATCTGGCCGCGGGTGACCTCGACCGTGGACAACTGTCTGGCCAGCGAATGCCCGTTCTTCGACGATTGCCACGTGTACAAGGCCCGGCGCAAGGCCCAGGATGCGGACCTGGTGGTGGTCAACCACCACCTGCTGCTGGCCGACATGGCGCTCAAGGTGGAGGGCTTTGGCGACATCCTGCCCGAGGCGCAGGCCTTCATTCTGGACGAGGCGCACCAGGTGCCGGTCCTGGCTGGGCAGTTTTTCTCGAAGAACCTGAGTGCGCGCCAGATCAGCGAGCTGATCAAGGACTGCTACAGCGAGTGCGGCGAAGTGTCGGCGGCGCTGGCCGAACTCAACGAACCCCTGAGCCAACTGGAGACGCTGCTGAAGAAGGCGCGGCTGGCGATGCAGGCCTTGCCGCAGCGCGGCACTTTTGCCGATATCGCATCCAATCCGGCGGCGCTGGATGCCTTGAAGGCGCTGGCCGACGGGCTGGCAGCCGTGGCCGAGGTCCTGGTGACCCAGGCAGACCGCTCGCGCGGCATGGACTCGGTGCACGCCCGCTCGCAGGTTCTGCTGGGCCGGCTGGGCCGGATGCTGAACGGGCCGGGCGAGCCGGACGAGGATAGCAGCGCGGGTGAGGTGCGCTGGTATGAAACCAGCCGCTACGGTTTCGTGCTCAGTGTGACGCCGCTGGATCTGGCCACGCCGCTCCGGCGCATGCGCGAGAGTACCGGCGCGGCCTGGGTGTTCACGTCGGCCACGTTGTCAGTGGCCGGTCAGTTCGAGCATTTCTCGCGCCAGATGGGCCTGGTCGAGCCGCGAACCCTGTGCCTGGACAGTCCGTTCGATTTCGCGCGCCAGGCGCTGCTGTATCTGCCAGCGGGCGTGCCCGACCCGCGCCAGGCCGACTACACCGACCGCATGATTGATCGTGCGCGACCGGTGCTGGAAGCCGCCGGCGGGCGAAGCTTTGTGCTGTTCACCTCGCACCGCGCCTTGCGCCGGGCCGAGGAACTGTTGCGTGATACCTTGCCCTATCCCTTGCTGGTCCAGGGCACGGCGCCGCGCAACAGTCTGCTGGAGGAATTTCGTGCAGCCGGCAATGCCGTGCTGCTGGGCGCGGCCACGTTCTGGGAGGGGGTGGATGTGGCCGGCGAAGCGCTGAGTTGCGTGATCATCGACAAGCTGCCCTTTGCCGCGCCGGGCGATCCGGTGCGCGAGGCGCGCATGAACGCGATCCGCGAGGCCGGTGACAGCCCGTTCACCCAGATGCAGGTACCCGAAGCGGCCATCGCATTGAAGCAGGGTTGCGGCCGCCTGATCCGCGATGTCGCCGACCGCGGCGTCTTGATGCTGTGCGATCCGAGATTGTTGGGCAAGGGCTACGGCCGTCTGTTTCTGAACAGCCTGCCATCCATGCGACAGACCCGCGAGCTGGCCGATGTGCAACACTTTTTCGCCTCGTAGGGTGGGCAAAGCGCAGCGTGCCCACGCGGCTTCTCACCGTGATCCCGGTTAAACTGCGCCAATGAATCTGTTGGCCTTTGAAACCTCCACCGAGTCGTGTTCCGTGGCCTTGCTGGCCGGCACGGGGCTGACGTTCCGCAGCGAGCTGGCGCCGCGGCGGCATGCCGAACTGGTGCTGCCGATGAGCGAAGCGCTGCTGGCCGAGGCCGGGATCACCCGGCAGCAACTGGACGCCGTTGCAGTCGGCCGTGGACCCGGCGCCTTCACCGGCGTGCGCCTGGGCGTGTCGCTGGCGCAGGGGCTGGCCTTTGCGCTGGGCCTGCCGGTACTGCCGGTGTCGTCACTGGCCGCGCTGGCCATGCAGGCGCCGGCCGAGGGGCCGCTGACGCTGGCCGTGATCGATGCGCGCATGGGCGAGGTCTATGCCGGGTGTTTTGCGCGCGATCCGCGGTCGCTTGTGCTTGCGCTGGACGATGAGCGCGTCTGTGCGCCGGACGAGGCAAGGCTGCCGGGTTCAGACACGGCCTGGCAGGTTCTCGGCAGCGGCTGGACGGCGCATGCCGATGCGTTGCGCGCCGCCATTGGCTCGGAACCGCTTTGGAGTGACGGCGGACGCTATCCGCAAGCCGCCGATGTGGCCCGCCTGGCGGCACGCGATCTGCAGGCCGGGCTTGGCGTAAGCCCGGAGCAGGCGCTGCCGGTCTACTTGCGTGACAGGGTTGCCCAGACCATTGCCGAGCGCGAGGGCAGATAGCGGCAAGAGCGGGTTCTGCCGATTGGGCATTTCAGCCCTCGCGCAGCACTGGCACCTTCGCCATCCCGGACGCCGCGCAGCGGCGATCCGGGATTCACTTGGTTGCAAGGAGCCTCGGGCCGGAACAAAGGTTGACTGGCGGCGGCTCCTGCAAGTTCAGTTCAGGCCGCTTCCTGGGCGGCGCTGGCGCGGGGGCCTTCGGTGAGCGCGATGCGAACCTGGTCGATGATCAGGTCGACTTCGGCACTGGTGACCTCGAAGTGCGGGGTGAAGCGCAGTGAATTGGCGCCGCCGTGGATCACGCCAACGCCGTGCTCGCGCATGAATTCCTCTGTGGAACCATTGCCGAAGCATTTGAATTCATTTGACAATTCGCAGGAGAACAGCAGACCGGTGCCTTGCACCTTGGTGATCATTCCGCCCAGTTCGTCTTTCAGCGCATTGAGCTTGTCGACGAATTCCTGGCCGCGCTCGCGGATGTTGTCGCGGACTTCGTCGCCGAGCATGCCCAGCACGGTGCAGGCCACGTCCAGCGCGCGTGGGTTGCTGGTCATGGTGTTGCCGTACACACCCTTGCGGTAGGTCGCGGCGGTGTCGGCGGTCACCGCCAGCACCGACAGCGGGTACTGCCCGGCATTGAGCGCCTTGGAGTAGGTTTCCATGTCCGGCGGGTCGAGCTTCTCGAAGCCGGGATAGTCGACCACCGACAGCACGCCGTGGGCGCGCAGGCCGGCCTGGATCGAATCGACCAGCAGCAGGCTGCCGTGGTCGCGGGTCAGCTCGCGAGCCACTTCGTAGAACTCGGTGGTCAGTGCGCGGCCCGGGTCGCCTTCGCCCATCACCGGCTCCAGGTACATGGCCTCGATGAACCAGCCGTGCTGCTCGGCCTCGGCGTAGACCTGGCGCAACTGCTCGATGTCATACGGCGCCACCGTCAGCAGGCTGTCCTCGTTGCGGTAGCTGGCCAGGTTCTTCTGATAGGTCTTGCGTGTGGAATCGGAATACAGGGCCGGACCTTCGGTGCGGCCGTGGAAGGCGCCCTTGACTGCCAGGCGCTTGATCTTGCGACCGGCGTAACGCGCGCCCGACTCGGTCATGTTGCGGGCATTGATGTCGACAATGCGCCCGGCCAGCGTCACGGCCTCGGAGCCGGAGTTGAGGCACAGGTAGCGGCTGTACGGATTGCCGCCGCGCTTGCGGCCGATTTCGGCATTCAGCGCCTTGCCCAGACGCAGTTGCGCGATCGAAGGTGTCATCACGTTGGCCATCACCTGCGGCTTGGCCAGCGCCTCGCCGATGGCGGGGTGGTTGTGGCCGAAGCCGAGCATGCCGTAGCCGCCATTGTCGTGCAGCACGGCGCCCTTGAGAGTCACGATCCAGGGGCCCTGGGCCGCTGCCGGCAGGTAGGGGTTGACGCCGTCGTCGGGGTAGAAGTTGACCAGACCGGCCTGGGCCTGTTCGATCTGCTCGGCCTCGTCCAGCTTCAGAAAATCCTCGAAGCCGTCGCGCAGTTCGCGGTGGCGGCTGACTGCCTGCTCGATGGCCAGACGCAGAGCCGGGTCGTCGGCGAAACGCTCCAGCGCAGCCTCGTTCAGGCCGGTGGTCCGCGGCGTACCGCCAAAATCGCGCAATTCGCGCAGCATGTCGATGGAGCCCATGGCGTCCTCCTCAAGGTTCAGGCGCTGCCGCTGTAGAGAGTGTCGGGCTGTGCGCTAAGTGGTTAAAAGTCAAAGAAAATAGCTGTATAGTGTAGCACGGGAGCAGGTTTTCCGGTAGGCCCGTCGTCCTGGGGCTGCCGAAGGCAGAACCCGGGACCCATTGTGCTTTTGCCCCGGGGCTTGCGTCAGGTGTTGGGGCTTGCGGCATTCAAAATGGACCCCGGGTTCCGCGCTGCGCGCGGCCCAGGGTGACACCGCGGGCTCGTCGTCCTGGGGCTGC
>CBFGSA010000163.1:0-5345 GCA_965651365.1 uncultured Rhodanobacteraceae bacterium
GCGCTGGCCAACATCGACGCGATGATCGAGCTGATCAAGACCTCGGCCTCGCCGGCCGAAGCGCGTGAGCGGATGCTGGCGAGGCGCTGGGAACCGGGCCTGGTGCGCGCGCTGCTGGAAGCCGCCGACAGCGACGCCACGCGGCCCGAGGACATGGATCCGCGCGACGGCCTCAAGGACGACGGCTACCAGCTCTCCGATGCCCAGGCCCAGGAAATCCTGGCCATGCGCCTGCACCGCCTGACCGGTCTGGAGCAGGAAAAGCTCAGCGACGAGTATCGCCAGATTCTGGACGCGATCCGCGAGCTGATCGCGATCCTGATGGACCCGGACAAGCTGCTGGCCGTGATCCGAGGTGAGCTGGAAGCCATCCGTGACGATTACGGCGACGCGCGCCGTACCGACATCCAGCACTCGCTGGACGATCTGGACGTGCTCGACCTGATCGCGCCCGAGGACATGGTGGTGACGCTGTCGCATACAGGCTACGTCAAGCGCCAGGCAGCCAGCACCTACCGCGCCCAGCGCCGCGGCGGCAAGGGCCGCTCGGCCTCCAGGCTCAAGGACGAGGATGTGGTCGAGCAACTGTGGGTGGTCAACACCCACGACACCCTGCTGACCTTCACCAGCACCGGCCGCGTGTACTGGCTCAAGGTGTACCAGATGCCCGAGGCCGGCCCCGGTGCGCGCGGCAAGCCGATCGTCAACCTGCTGCCGCTGGAAGAAAACGAATGCGTGCAGGCAGTGCTGCCGGTGCGCGAATACGGCGAGGACCAGTTCGTGTTCTTCGCCACCCGCCAGGGCAAGGTCAAGAAGACGCCGCTGACCGAGTACGCCTACCAGTTGCAACGCGGCAAGATCGCCATCGGCCTGGCCGACGACGACGCCCTGGTCAATGTGCGTCTGACCGACGGCAACAGCGACGTGATGCTGTTCGCCTCCAATGGCAAGGCGGTGCGCTTCGAGGAAGGCGCGGTGCGCTCGATGGGCCGTACCGCGGCCGGTGTACGCGGCATCCGCCTGGCCGAGGGTGCCGAGGTGGTTTCGGCCATCATCGCCGCCCAGGATGCCAACGGCGACACCGACATTCTGCTGGCCACCGCGCGCGGCTACGGCAAGCGCACCGCCCTGGCCGAGTTCCCGGTCAAGGGCCGCGGCATTCAGGGCGTGCTGGGCATCAAGTGCTCGAAGCGCAATGGCGCATTGGTGGCCGCCTCACGCGTGCACGAGGACGACGAGGTGATGCTGATCTCCGACCATGGCACCCTGGTGCGCACCCGGGTGGCCGAGATTTCCCAGCTTGGCCGCAACACCCAGGGCGTGACCCTGATCCGCCTGCCCGATGAGGAAAAACTGGTCGGCGTGGTGCGCCTGGACGCCAGCGACGAAGAGGACGAGCTGGACAGCGGCGAAGTTGCCGGGACAGCTGACGCTGACGAGGGCCCGCAAGCACCGGAGCAGTGATTGGCAGTCGGCAAGAAGTGAGCCGCAAGCGGGCAAGCGGCAAAGCGGAAATGGCGTCTGCGACTTCGCTTCGCTTCGCACAGGATGACGCCAAGGTTTGTCCTGTTGTGCGACGGTGCGCAGAGCCCGCCTTCGCAGGTTCCAGCGTCAATGGCAAGGCGGAAACTACGCGCTGCGATCTTCCACGGCGTTGCGGATCACGTCGGGCAGCGGCACGGGCCTGCCGGTGGTCGGGTCCATCCACACCAGTACGGTGTGACCGTCGCAGTACAGGGTGTCGGGCTGCTCGCGGTCGGTGATGCGGTGGCCGACGGTGACCGAGCTGTTGCCGACCTTCTGGCAGTCCAGGATCACGTCCAGCGCGGCCGGCCAGGTGATCGGCCTGCGGTAGTTGATCTGGGCCGCGGCCAGTACCGGTGCGCAGTGCGGTCCCAGCCAGCTCTTGTCGAGGGTGTCGAGCCAGGCCAGCCGTGCCTGCTCCAGGTAGGTCAGGTAGCGCGCGTTGTTGACGTGCTTGTAGGCGTCCATGTCGCCCCAGCGCACCTCGACCGGGCTGCGGAACATCAGCGTGCTGTCGGCTTCGGGTGTGGTCATTGCGGGCTCCTCATGCGCGTTTTTTGCGGCGTGGTTTCTGTGGCAGGTGCTCGGCCAGGAAATGGCCGGTATGGGACTGCTTGCTGGTGGCAACCTGTTCCGGGGTGCCGCTGGCGATGACGCGGCCGCCACCGGCACCGCCCTCGGGACCGAGATCGACAATCCAGTCGGCGGTTTTGATCACGTCGAGGTTGTGCTCGATCACGACCACGGTCGAGCCATGGTCAACAAGCTGGTGCAGCACGTCGAGGAGCTGCTCGATGTCGTGGAAGTGCAGGCCGGTGGTCGGCTCGTCCAGGATGTACAGGGTCTGGCCGGTGTCGCGCCGTGACAGCTCCTTGGACAGCTTGACGCGCTGGGCCTCGCCACCGGACAGCGTGGTCGCGCTCTGGCCGAGCTTGATGTAGTCCAGACCCACCGCGCGCAAGGTCTCCAGACGCCGCGCGATCGCCGGCACGTTGGCGAACAGTTCCAGCGCCTCCTCGACGGTCATGTCGAGCACGTCGGCGATGGTCTGGCCCTTGTAGGTGATGTCCAGCGTCTCGCGGTTGTAGCGCCTGCCCTTGCAGGTGTCGCAAGGCACGTACATGTCGGGCAGAAAGTGCATTTCGACCTTGATCAGTCCGTCGCCCTGACAGGCCTCGCAGCGTCCGCCGCGCACGTTGAAGCTGAAACGGCCCGGCTTGTAACCGCGTGCGCGAGCCTCGGGCACCTGTGCGAACAATTCTCGAAGCGGCGTGAACAGACCAGTGTAAGTGGCTGGATTTGAACGGGGTGTGCGGCCGATTGGCGCCTGGTTGATGTCGACCACCTTGTCAAAGTTTTCCAGCCCATCGATGCTGTCGAAGGCGGCCGGCTGGCGCGAGGCGCCGTTCAACTCGCGGGCACAGACCGCATACAAGGTGTCGTTGATCAGGGTCGACTTGCCCGAGCCGGACACGCCGGTGATGCAGGTGAACAGCCCGGCCGGGATCTCCAGATCCACCGACTTGAGGTTGTTGCCGCGCGCGCCGCCCAGCTTCAGCGTGCACTGTGGGTCGAATTTGCGGCGCAGCTCCGGCACCTCGATCGCGCGCTGGCCGGACAGGAACTGGCCGGTCACCGAGCGTTTCGATTTCAGTACCGATTTGATGTCGCCCTGGGCCACGATCTCGCCACCATGGATGCCGGCGCCGGGGCCGATGTCGAGGATGTGGTCGGCGCTGCGGATCGCTTCTTCGTCGTGCTCGACCACGATCACCGTGTTACCCAGATCGCGCAGCCGGGTCAGGGTGCCCAGCAGACGCTTGTTGTCGCGCTGGTGCAAGCCGATCGAGGGCTCGTCCAGCACGTACATCACGCCGACCAGGCCGGCGCCGATCTGGCTGGCCAGACGGATGCGCTGAGCCTCGCCGCCAGACAGCGAATCGGCCTTGCGGTCCAGGGTCAGGTAGTTGAGGCCGACATCGACCAGGAAGTTGAGCCGCTCGCGGATTTCCTTGACCACCCGGCGTGCGATCTCGCCGCGCCAGCCGTCCAGCTTGAGGGCTTCGAAAAAGGCCAGCGCGTCCTCGATCGAGCGCGCGCTGACCTCGGGCAGGTTGTTGCCGTCGACGAACACATGCCGCGCCGAGCGGTTCAGGCGCTGGCCGCCGCAGTCGGGGCAGGGCGTGTCGCTGAGATAGCGCGCCAGTTCCTCGCGCACGGCCGCGGATTCGGTTTCGCGGTAGCGCCGCTCCAGATTCGGCACAATGCCCTCGAAGCGGTGCCGCCGGTTGCGTTTGCCACCGCGCTGGGTCAGGTAGTGGAAGGTGATCGCTTCCTTGCCGGAGCCGAACAGCACCGCCTTGCGGATTTTCTGCGGCAGTTCGCGCCACGGCGTGTCGACGTCGAAGCCGTAATGCTCGGCCAGCGACTGGATCATCTGGAAAAAGTGCGCGTTGCGCCGATCCCAGCCGCGTATCGCGCCCTCGGATAGAGCACGTTCGGGATGCGCCACCACCAGATCGGGATCGACATTCTCGCGCGTGCCCAGGCCGTCGCAGCCGGGACAGGCGCCAACCGGCGAATTGAACGAGAACAAGCGCGGTTCCAGTTCGCTCAGCGAGTAGTCGCACACCGGGCAGGCGTAGCGGGCCGAAAAGAGCTGCTCGTCAGCCTTGGCATCGTCCAGATCGGCCACGACCGCCAGCCCCTCGCCCAGGCTCAGCGCGGTCTCGAACGACTCGGCCAGACGCTGCTTGATGTCCTCCCGCGGTCGGAAGCGGTCCACCACCACATCGATATTGTGCTTCTGGCGCAGGCCGAGCGGCGGTACGCTGTCGATATCGTGCACGTGGCCGTCGACCCGCACCCGAACGAAACCCTGGGCGCGCAATTGCTCGAAGATCTGCACATGCTCGCCCTTGCGCTCGCGCACCATCGGCGCCAGCAGCATCCAGCGTCGCTCGGGATCGAGCTTCAGGGTCGCGTCGACCATCTGGCTGACCGTCTGCGCCGCCAGTGGAATGTCGTGATCGGGGCAGCGCGGCGTGCCCACGCGGGCGTACAGCAGGCGCAGGTAGTCGTGAATCTCGGTGATCGTGCCGACCGTCGAGCGCGGATTGTGCGAGGTCGACTTCTGCTCGATCGAGATTGCCGGAGACAGGCCCTCGATGTGGTCCACTTCCGGCTTTTCCATCATCGACAGGAACTGCCGCGCATACGAGGACAGCGATTCGACATAGCGCCGCTGGCCCTCGGCATAGATCGTGTCGAAAGCCAGCGAGGATTTGCCCGAACCGGACAGCCCGGTGACCACGATCAGCTTGTCGCGCGGCAGTTCCAGGTCAAGATTCTTGAGATTGTGGGTGCGTGCACCGCGGATGCTGATGGTGTCCATGAACTCGACTTGTGGTGGGTGGGTGCGCTGCGCGCAACCCACCAAAAATGGGGCGCGCAGCGCCTGATTGCAAGGTGCGGCTGTCTCACGGCCTGCGACTCGGCTCAGATTCCGCGGCTTTCAGCCGCCAGTCCATGTTTTCATTCTTGCCAAAAAGAGCAAAAGCGTTTCGCGGCTTGCAGCCGCGAGTTCATTTCTCTTGCTTGCCCAAGAGAAACAGAACCAAAGAGAAGGGCACCCCGCTTCCGCGCCCTGCGGGCATCCTGCCCACAGGGTCCGCGCCGGCCTGCGGGGTTTTCCGGAGGCACATCCTTGTGCCTTCGGAAAACGCGCCGACATCGTGTCGGCGCCCCTTCGGGCAATCGTTCCCGGCGACGCTTCGCGCCGCCCGGAACGAAGCCGCAAGCCTCTGCCGCTGCAGAGGGGC
>CBFGSA010000164.1:0-5302 GCA_965651365.1 uncultured Rhodanobacteraceae bacterium
TATCGCCAGCATCTCGGACCTCAAAAAGCATCCGGATCTGCGCCTGGTGTTTTCCAACGAATTCATGCACCGCGATGATGGCTGGCCGGGTCTGAAGCGGGCCTACGATCTGCCGCAACCGGCGCGCGGCATGGACCATGATCTGGCCTATCGCGGGCTGGCCGGCGGTGCGCTGGACGTGACGGATCTGTATTCGACCGACGCCGAGATTGCCTACTACCACCTGCGCGTGTTGCGTGATGACCGCCAGTATTTTCCGCGCTATGACGCGGTCTATCTGTACCGCCTGGATCTTGCCCGGAGCGCCCCGGGTTTCATTGAGGTGCTGAAGAGTCTGGCCGGGCGCATTGATGCCGGGCAGATGCGCACGATGAACAAGGCGGTCAAGATCGACCGCGAAAGCGAGACACGGGCCGCGGCCGGTTTTCTCGGCATGCAGGCAGCCGCCCCGAACAGCCGCTTTTGGCCGAGGCTGGGCCAGCGTACCCTGGAGCATCTGCGCCTGACCGGCATTTCGCTCCTTCTTGCCATTCTGGTCGCGCTGCCGCTGGGCATCCTTGCCGCCCGTCGCAAGCGTGTGGGGCAGGTGGTGATGACGCTGGTGGGCTTGTTGCAGACCGTGCCGTCGCTGGCCATGTTCGTGTTCATGATTCCACTGTTCGGCATCGGCGCCACTCCGGCGATCGCAGCCCTGTTTTTCTACAGCCTGCTGCCGATTGTGCGCAATACGCACGCGGGGCTGACCGGCATCGACCCGGCCCTGCGCGAGTCGGCCGCGGCGCTGGGTTTGCCGCGACGCACGCGGCTGTGGCGGATCGAGCTGCCGCTGGCACTCCGAACCATTCTGGCCGGCATCAAGACCGCGGCCGTGATCAATGTCGGCACCGCCACGCTGGGCGCCCTGATCGGTGCCGGTGGCTACGGGCAGCCGATCCTCACCGGCATCCGCCTGGATGACATCGGCCTGATCCTTGAGGGCGCGATCCCGGCGGCAATCCTGGCGTTGCTGGTGCAGGGCGTGTTCGAGCTGATTGAGCGCCTGCTGACACCGCGTGGATTGCGTCTGGAATAGCTGGCATGATCTGCTTGGTTCGGCGTAGAATAAAATATTCCGTACCCGAAACATGCAGGCGCAGCGCACGCTGCACCGGTCCCGTCTTCTCCAGGCGCCGCTCATGAAGTCCAAGCATTGCGATGTTCTGATTCTCGGCGCCGGCGTGATCGGCCTGTCGAGTGCACTGGCGCTGCTCAAGCGAGGCGCCAGTGTGCGTCTGCTCGATCGCGGTACGCCGGGCAGCGGCAGCTCGCACGGCAACTGCGGCACCATCACGCCCAGCCATGCCGAGCCACTGTTCATGCCTGGCATGGTCGGCAAGGCCCTGCGCTGGATGCTCAAGCGCGATGCGCCGTTCTATGTCAGCCCCAAGCCCGATCTGGACCGCCTGCGCTGGCTGTTCGGCTTTGCGCGGCGCTGCAACTGGCGCGATTTCGAATACGCGGCCGAAGCGCGCGCCGCGATCCTGCAGCGCTCGCGCCAGCTGACCGGCTCGCTGGTGGCCGAAGCTGCCATCGACTGTGCCTTTGCCGAGGACGGCACGCTGTACGTCTACCGGGATGCGGCGGCCCTGAAGGCCGATGCCTGGCATGCCGATCTGCTGGATCGCCTGGGTATCGAGGTGCAGCGTCTGGGCGGTGCAGAAGTCGAGGCCATGGAACCGGCCCTGCTGCCGGGCGTGGCCGGCGGCGAACTTCACCCAGGCGATGCGCACCTGCGGCCAAACCGTTTTGTCGCGGGCCTGGAGCGCCTGGTGCGCGAGGCCGGCGGCATCATCGAGATCGAGACCAGCGTGACAGCGTTGCGCAGGAATGACGGGCGCATTGCCGCGGTGCTGAGCGATCGCGGCGAATTCAGTGCCGAGCATGTCGTGCTGGCGCTCGGGGCCTGGTCACCGCAATTGGCTCGCCAGTTGCGGCTGCGGTTGCCGATGCAGCCCGGCAAGGGCTATTCGCTGACCACCAGCCGACCGCAGCTTTGCCCGCGGCGACCGCTGACCCTGCACGAGGATTCGGTCTGCGTCACCTTCTGGGACGACGGCTTCCGGCTGGGCAGCACGATGGAGTTCTCCGGCTACGCCGAGGGCGTCAACCGCTTGCGCCTGGATGCGCTCAAGCGTGGCGCCAGGCGCTATCTGCACCAGCCCTGGGGCGCGGAACTGAAGGAAGAATGGTGGGGCTGGCGGCCGATGTGTGTCGACGAGCTGCCGCTGATCGGCCCGAGCACGAACTGGTCGAACCTCTACTACGCCACTGCCCACGGCATGATGGGCATGAGCATGTCACTGGCGACGGCCGAGCTGGTCGCGGCCGACCTGGCCGGCGGTGCGGCCGAGCTCGATCCCGCACCTTATCGACCGGCCAGGTTCGGTTTGTAGCGCGGGATTTGCCGGCAACCTGTCGGACTTGACTCGGCTGGCCTGCGAATCCGTCTGTGCGGTCCATATTTCCGCCACTTTTTGACCCATGGAACCACCGTGGGCCTGCAAAGCGTCGAAAAGCTGTCTTCACACAGCCGAATCCTCGCCTCAACCGGCCAAGTCCGACAGGCTGCTAAGCTGACCGGAACTTCCACGGCAATGGGTTCCGGATGGCGGACAACTTTGATCTCATCGTGCTCGGCGGCGGCTCGGGCGGGCTTGCCACGGCGTTCCGCGCAGCCCGGCATGGCGCCCGCGTTGTGCTGCTGGAGCCGAATGAACTCGGTGGCACTTGCGTCAATGTGGGCTGCGTGCCGAAAAAGGCCATGTGGTATGCCGCTGAAGTAGCCGGCAATCTGCAACTGGCGCATGATTACGGATTCGACACGCGGCCCGGAGCGCTGGACTGGGCGCGATTCGTCGCATTGCGCTCGGCCTACATCGCAAGAATCCATGCCAGTTACAAGCGCCGTCTGGACGAAGCCGGCATCACCCTGCTGCGCCAGCGCGGCCACATCCGCGCGCCCGGTCGGGTGGGTGCGGGTGGGCAGGAGCTGGCGGCCAGCCACATCGCCATCGCAACCGGAGCCCGGCCACGCACCCTCGACCTGCCCGGCTTTGATCTGGGCATGGTCTCCGACGGATTCTTCGATCTGCGCGAGTGCCCCGGGCGGGTGGCCATCGTGGGTGGTGGCTATATCGGTGTCGAGTTTGCCGGCGTGCTCAATGCACTCGGCGCCCGGGTCTCGCTGTTCACCCACCATCACCTGCTGCGCGGCTTCGATGCCGACCTGACCGGGCCGCTTGGCACGATCATGTCCGGCCATGGCATCGCCATGCACACGAATTGTGCGGTCGAGGCCGCCTCGCGCGACGGAAAGGACTTGTATCTGTCCTGCGATTCGGGGCGCGAAGGCCCATTCGACAAGATCATCTGGGCGGTCGGGCGCGTACCCAACAGCCAGGATCTCGGGCTGGAAACGCTCGGCGTCGAATGCGACCGCAGCGGCCACATCCGGGTCGACAGTCGCCAGAACACCTCGGTCACTGGTGTTTACGCGCTCGGTGATGTCAGCTCGCGTACCGCGCTGACCCCGGTCGCCATTGCTGCCGGACGCAAGCTCGCCGACCGGCTGTTTGGCGGTGATACCGACGCCCGGCTCGATTACGACAACATCCCCAGCGTGGTCTTTTCGCATCCGCCGCTGGCCAGCGTCGGCCTGAGCGAAGCCGAGGCGCGCGAGCGCGACGGTGAGTCCGTGCGTTGCTACACCAGCGAATTCACGCCCATGCAGTTGTCGTTGTCGCAACATCCGTACAAGAGCGTCATGAAGATGGTGTGCAGCGGGCCGGACGAACGCGTGATCGGCCTGCACATCCTCGGACCCGGCGCCGACGAAATGCTGCAGGGCTTCGCGGTGGCCGTGAAGATGGGCGCGCGCAAGGCCGACTTCGACGCCACCGTCGCCATCCACCCCACCTCGTCCGAGGAGCTGGTGCTTCTTTGAGAGCGGGGTGAGCCGGACCGAACTGCCAGTGGCAGTTCGCAGCCGACGAACGCCCGGCCAGGAAGGCCGGGCCGGACAATACCCACCATGGATGGTTGCTTGCCATTGGCTTGAGACGCGGGACTCGGAACTCGGAACTCGGAACTCGGGGCTCGGGGCTCGGGGCTCGGTTGAGCGGTTTGTCTTTTCGGGCAGCTTTCGTCGCAGTGACGTCATCCCGGACGCAGCGCACTACACCTCGTCATCCGGGACGCAGCGCGCTGTACCTCGTCATCCCGGACGTAGCGAAGCGGAGATCCGGGATCCACTTGAACCCGGAATCGTTTCCTGCAGCCAGGTGGATCCCGGATATCGCTTCGCAATTCTGCGATGATGTGCGGATCGCGCTTTGACTCGATGCGCGAGCCGCTGCACCGGGACCGTCTGTGCATTGGCTGCGCTGCGCGTCCTGACTCGAGAACGTTGGAATGCAGGTATGAATGACACGTTAACGCTGCACCAAGGCACGGCCCCGTTGCTGGTCAGCCTGCCACATGACGGCACCCACATTCCCGCAGAGATCGCCGAACGCATGCGGCCGGCGGCGCGGCGCTCGCCCGATACCGACTGGCATGTCGGCAAGCTGTACGATTTCGCGCGCGAGCTGGGCGCCAGTTTGATCCGGCCGCACTGTTCGCGTTATGTGGTCGACCTGAACCGGCCCAGCGACGGTCACGCGATGTATCCGGGCCAGACCGAAACCGGCTTGGTGCCGACGATCATGTTCAATGGCGAACCGATCTATCGTGAGGGCGAAACCGTCGATCAGGCGGAAATCTCGCAGCGCACCGAGCGCTACTGGCAGCCGTATCACACGACGCTGACGGAAGAGCTGGCCCGGATCAAGGCGGCCCACGGCCGTGCGGTGCTGTGGGAAGGCCATTCCATTCCCGGCCGTGTGCCAATGCTGTTTGAAGGCCGCTTGCCCGATCTCAACCTGGGTACGGCCGACGGCGCAAGTTGTCGCCCGGAACTGGCTGCCCGACTGGAACAGGTACTGGGCGATCAGACCGACTACGGTCATGTGCGCGATGCCCGCTTCAAGGGCGGCTACATCACCCGTCACTTCGGTCAGCCGGAGCAGGGCGTCGATGCGGTGCAGCTGGAAATGGTGCAGGCGATCTACATGGACGAAGACAGCTTCGACTACCTGCCCGAACGCGCCGCCAGAGTGCAGCCACTGCTGCGCCAGCTCCTGCAAACCTGCGTCGAAGCCGCCGTGTAGAAGCGCGCCATGCGCGCGAGGCAAGGTCCGTGAGCCGAGAGCGGTGAGCCGTAAGC
>CBFGSA010000165.1:0-5261 GCA_965651365.1 uncultured Rhodanobacteraceae bacterium
CTGCTGATCCTGGTGCTGGGCCTGCGCGCCGTCAGCGACCTGTCCGTGCGCCAGTATCCGCAGACCGAAAGCGCCACCGTGACCGTGACCACAGCCTACTTCGGCGCCGATGCCGACACCGTGGCCGGCTTCATCACCCAGCCGCTGGAGTCCGCCATCGCCCAGGCCCAGGGCATCGACTATCTGTCGTCGTCCTCCACCAGCGGCGTGTCCACGATCACCGCCACACTGCGCCTGAACTATGACGCCAACAAGGCCCTGACCGAGATCAATACCAAGGTCAATTCGGTGGTCAACCAGTTGCCGCGCGAAGCCCAGCAGCCCGTGCTGCAGGTGCAGACGGCCGAACAACTGGCCTCGATGTACATCGGCTTCACCAGCGACGTGCTGGGCAACAACGAGGTGACCGACTACCTGCTGCGCGTGGTCAAGCCCAAACTCGACTCGCTTGAAGGCGTGCAGAGCGCCGATATCTTCGGCTCCGGCCAGTTTGCCCTGCGCGCCTGGCTGGACCCGGACAAGATGGCGGCCCATGGCGTCACCGCCAGCGATGTCTACAGCGCCCTGGCCAGCAACAACTATCTGGCCGCGCTGGGCTCGACCAAGGGCCAGATGGTCAGCGTCAGCCTGACTGCCGGCACTTCGGCGCACTCGGTCGAGGACTTCAGGAAGCTCGCCATCAAGCAGGTCAACGGTGCCATCGTGCATCTGGACGATGTGGCGCGGGTGGAACTGGGTTCGGAAAGCTACAACATGGCTGTGGCTTTCGACGGCAAGCAGTCGGTATTCATTGGCGTCAAGTCGGCGCCCGATGCCAACGTTCTGGACGTGATCTCTCGAGTGCGCGATGCCTTCCCGGAGATTACCGCCCAGCTCCCCAATGGCATGCACGGGCAGATCGTGTACGACGCCACCGACTTCATCTCCAGCTCGATCTACGAGGTGGTCAAGACTCTGATCGAAGCATTGCTGATCGTGATGCTGGTGATCTACCTGTTCCTGGGCAGCCTGCGCGCAGTGGTGATTCCGCTGGTGGCGATGCCACTGTCGTTGATCGGCGCCTTCTTCGTGATGCTGGCGTTTGGCTACTCGATCAACCTGCTGACCCTGCTGTCGCTGGTGCTGGCAATCGGCCTGGTCGTCGATGACGCCATCATCGTCGTGGAAAACGTCGATCGCCACATGAAGGAGGAAGGCAGGCCGCCGCTGCAGGCCGCACTGATGGGCGCGCGCGAATTGGGCGGCCCGATCATCGCCATGACCGTGGTGCTGATCGCCGTCTACGTGCCGATCGGCTTCCAGGGTGGCCTGACCGGTGCCTTGTTCACCGAGTTTGCCTTCACCCTGGCCGGCGCCGTGACCGTGTCCGGCATCATTGCGCTGACACTGTCGCCGATGATGACCTCGCGCATCTTCAAGTCGGATCAGGAGGACGGCCGTTTCGTGCAGTTTCTGGACCGGCATTTCGACCGTCTGCACCACGGCTACCAGCGCCGCCTGCACGGCACCCTGGACACCAAGATGGTGCCCGTGGTGATGGGCATACTGCTGCTGGGCGCAGTCGGCTACCTGTTCGCCACGTCCAAATCGGAGCTGGCCCCGCAGGAGGACCAGGGCGCTGTGCTGGCCAGCATCCAGGGCCCGCCCAATGCCACCTTGCAGCAGATGAAGACCTATTCCGATCAGGTGTTGGCGACGGCGAAGACCCTGCCCGAGTTCAAGCAAATGTTCCAGCTCACCGGCATGCCGTCAACCAATGGCGGCATGGGTGGCGTGATCTTCAAGGACTGGCAGGATCGCGACCGCAGCGCCAACGCGTTGCAGCAGGTATTGCAGAACAAGTGGAACGACATTGCCGGCGCCCGTGTGGCGGCATTCCAGTTCCCCTCCCTGCCCGGCGCTCAGGGCCTGCCCGTGCAGCTTGTCATCAAGACCACCGAGCCGTTCCAGTCGCTGAACGAAGTGGCGCAGCAGGTCGTGGCCAAGGCACAGGCCAGCGGCCAGTTCTTCTTTCTTGACAGCGACCTCAAGATCGACAAGCCGCAGGCCACGCTGGCCATCGACAAGGACATGATCACCACGCTGGGCATGAACCAGCAGGGCGTCGGCACTTCGCTGGGTGCGGCGCTCGGCGGCGGCTATGTCAACTACTTCTCGATGGCCGGCCGTTCCTACCGCGTGATGCCGCAGGTAGCGCAGGTGGACCGGCTCAATCCCAACCAGATCCTTGATTACCACGTGCGCACCGGCGACGGCGCGCTGATTCCCGCCTCCACGTTCGCCCATCTGGAGCACTCGGTGGTACCCGAGGCCATCAATCACTTCCAGCAGCTCAACTCGGCGACCATCTCCGGCGTGCCCGCAGTGTCGCAGAACGAGGCGCTTGAGTTTCTGGCCAAGACCATCAAGGACATCGCACCGGACAACTACCAGGTCGACTACTCCGGCCAGTCGCGACAGTTCATGCAGGAATCCGGCGGCTTCGTCTATACGATGCTGTTCGCCATCATCATCGTGTATCTGGCGCTGTCGGCCCTGTTCAACAGCTTCCGTGACCCCATCGTGATCCTGATTTCGGTGCCGATGGCGCTGTTCGGCGCGCTGATCTTCATCAACCTCGGCCTGTCGACGCTGAACATCTACACCCAGGTCGGCCTGGTCACCCTGATGGGCCTGATCAGCAAGCACGGCATTCTGATCGTGCAGTTCGCCAACGACCTGCAGCGCGCCGGCAAATCCAAGCGCGAGGCGATCGAGGAAGCTGCCGCGGTGCGTCTGCGCCCGATCCTGATGACCACCGCCGCGATGGTGCTGGGCGTGCTGCCGCTGGTGCTGGCCGCCGGCGCCGGTGCCGCCGGACGGCACTCGATGGGTCTGGTGATCTTCACCGGCATGTCCATCGGCACCCTGTTCACCCTGTTCGTGGTGCCCGCCTTCTACCTGCTGCTGGCCAGCGACCACCACGCCGAACCCGTGCACGACGTGCTGCAAGGCCTGGATACCGCCGAAGCGTAGCCGCCAGCAATCGGAGGGATGCTGTCACCTCGAAACCCGCCCCCACCCAAACCCTCCCCTTGAAGGGGAGGGCTTCAACGCCTGCAGCCTGATCGCTGCCAGTACACCTCCCACCCCTTCAAGGGGAGGGCCGGGGTGGGGATGGGTTTGCTGCAGCCAGCCATTCCCGCCCCAACACGCGCAAGGCATGTCTTTCGCGACCATGCGCCGCTCCTACACCCCATGCGGCAGGATCAGCATGGCGTCGCCGTAGGAGAAAAAACGGTAGCGTTCGGCGACCGCATGGCGGTAGGCGTCCAGCACCAGCTCGCGGCCGGCCATGGCTGAAATCAGCATCAGCAGGGTCGATTCGGGCAGATGGAAATTGGTCACCAGGGCATCGGCGCTGGTGACCGCAATGCCGGGGTAGATGAAGATGTCGGTCTCGCCGGTGAACGGCTGCAATTCGCCGCCGCGCGAGGCGCTTTCGAGCGCCCGCACCACCGTGGTGCCGACGGCCACCACGCGACCGCCGCGACTGCGTGTTGTGGTGATCCGCTCGACCAGTGCGGCATCCACCTGCAGCCACTCGCTGTGCATGCGGTGGTTCTCGATGCGCTCGGCGCGCATCGGCTGGAAGGTGCCGGCACCGACATGCAGGGTTACATGACCGATGCCAACGCCCTGCGCTTCCAGCTTTTCCAGCATGGCCCGATCGAAATGCAGGCCCGCGGTGGGTGCAGCCACCGCACCGGGTTCGCGCGCGTAGACCGTCTGGTAGCGTTCGGCATCAGCCTCGGTGTCGGCGCGCTCGATATAGGGCGGCAACGGCATGTGGCCGGCACGTGTCAGCAGTTCGGATACATTCTCGTTGCTGCGCACGGCCAGCTCGAAGAAGCCGTCCGCGCGCCCCAGCACCTCGAACTCGCCGCCGCCGTCGACGACAATCCGGCTGCCGATTGCAGGCTTCTTGCTGACCCGGAGCTGGGCCAGCAGCCGATGCGTGCCCAGCAACCGCTCGACCATGATCTCGACCTGACCGCCAGTCGGCTTGCGCCCGAACAGCCGCGCCGGAATCACGCGGGTGTCGTTGAGCACCAGCAGGTCGCCGGCGCGCAGGTATTCGGGCAGATCGCGAAAGCCGCGGTCGCGCCAGGTACGCTGTGGCACGTCCAGCACCAGCATGCGGCTGTCACCGCGCTCGGGCAGCGGCTGCTGGGCTATCAAGTCGCGCGGCAGGTCGAAATGGAAGTCGTGCTTGTTCATCAATCCTTCGGCGGGGGCGGCGCCAGCACCTCGCGGGTGCCGTTGTGCTGCGGTGCACTGACCACGCCGTCGTCCTGCATCTGCTCGACCAGACGGGCGGCGCGGTTGTAGCCGATGCGCAGGTGGCGCTGCACGCCGGAAATCGAGGCGCGGCGGGTCTGGGTCACGACGGCCACGGCCTTGTCGTAGAGTGCCGCGTCGCCGCCATCGGCATCGTCGGCATCCAGCGGCACGCCGCTGTCGCTGATTACGCGGCCGTCGCCCAGCGACTGCTCCTCTTCCAGCACGCCCTCGATGTAGTCGGGCTCGCCCTGGGCCTTGAGCCATTCGACCACCTTGTGCACTTCGTGATCATCGACGAAGGCGCCGTGCACGCGCTCGGGGGTGGCAGTGCCCGGCGGCAGATAAAGCATGTCGCCGTTGCCCAGCAGGGTCTCGGCGCCGGACTGGTCGAGGATGGTGCGCGAGTCGATGCGGCTCGACACCTGGAAGGCGATGCGGGTCGGGATGTTGGCCTTGATCAGGCCGGTGATCACGTCCACCGACGGGCGTTGCGTGGCCAGGATCAGATGGATGCCGGCGGCGCGCGCTTTCTGCGCCAGGCGCGCGATCAATTCCTCAACCTTCTTGCCGACAATCATCATCATGTCGGCAAATTCGTCGATGATCACGACGATCGCCGGCAGCGGCTCCAGCGCCTCGGCACTGGCGTCGGTATTGTCCGGGTTGGGCCGAAACAGCGGGTCCAGCAGCGGTTCGCCCGACTTGACAGCGTCGCGCACCTTCTTGTTGAAGCCGGCCAGGTTGCGCACGCCGGTGGCCGCCATCAGCTTGTAGCGGCGCTCCATCTCGGCCACGCACCAGCGCAGCGCATTGGCCGCCTCCTTCATGTCGGTGACGACCGGCGCCAGCAGTTGCGGAATGCCCTCGTAGACCGACAGCTCCAGCATCTTCGGGTCGATCATGATCAGGCGCACGTCGGCCGGGCTGGCCTTGTACAG
>CBFGSA010000166.1:0-5201 GCA_965651365.1 uncultured Rhodanobacteraceae bacterium
GCGTCGACATGGCTCACTCACATCAATTCGGAAACCGCCTATTGTCGCGTGAATCGCCCTGTACTGCCATGGGGCCTGGCGGTTGCACGCCACTTTCACAACCGCCATGACTTCCGGGACCGCAGCAATGGCGCTCGCAAGCACCGCATAGCCATGCAAAAATGTGTGGTTTCCAGCCGGACATTTGACCCCAGCCGATCCATGGACTCCACCGAACTGTTCGAAACGCTGTGCTTTGCCGATTGGGGATCGAACTTCGATGAGCGCACGTATTCGCGCGGCGCCGCCTATGCGGAGCAGGGGCGGGTACTGGAGCTGGTCGTGGATGACAGTGCCCGGGATGAAGTGGCGCTGACCGGCCGCATCCGCGGCAGCGGACAGCACGTCTACCGCTGCCGCATCGAGTTCGAGTGGGGCGATGACTGGCTGGTGTTGCACAGCGACTGCAGTTGCCCGGTTGGCGTCGATTGCAAGCACGCGGCCGCCATGCTGCAATTGGGCAGAGAACAGACACTGGCCCAGTTGGACCGGACCGAAGCACACAGCCAGGCCGAGCCGGCCTTGTTTGAGCAGAAATTGCCGCCCTGGCTGATAGCCTTGCAGGCACGGCACCCGGAAGTGGCCGATGCCGACGATCTGTCGGCCTGGGAGCGCTGGCTGGAGACCTTGCACGCCGACCATGCGGCATACGAGCAACACAATGAGCAACGCGAGTTTGGCGTGCTGCTGCGTGCCGGCGACACAGGTTCCGCAGCAAGCCCGCAATTGCTGGCCTGCCCGGCCTGGTTGCGGCCAGCCAAATCCCGCGCCCGCCACAAGAGCATGGTGGACCCCAAAACGCTGACGCCGGATGCGCAATGGGGCGCCGTGCCGACACCGCCCGGCGGCTGGCCGGCCGAAGTCGCCATCGCCCTGGCAGCGCTGGGGCCTTGCCGGCATACCCAGATCGGCGCACTGCGTTGGGCCTGGATCTCGTCGCGCCACGAGGAGCATGCGCTGGAACAGCTTCTGGAGCGTTACCCGGTCTGGTACGAACGTGGCAGCCAACCGATCCAGCGCGGGCCGGATCTGCCCTTGCAGATCCACTGGCAAGCTGACCAGCGCGGCAATCAGCACCTGGCCGCGACCTTGCCCGATCGCGCATTGCTGTTGCGTGGCGCGCGCTTGTGGTACGTCGACAGGCAGGCGGGACAATTCGGACACGTGCAGGGGGATGCGCGTCTGCTGGACCGGATCCGTTACGCGCCAACCCTGCAGCCCGAGCATGCCGCTGCATTGCGCCAGCGGCTGCGTGCGTCCGGCTCGGCCACGGGCCTGCCCGTGCCCAGCGAGTTCGAGCCTCCCGCAACCGTCCGCGCCAAACCGGTTCCGACTCTGCACCTGCGGGTGGAAACGGCACCCGACTGGGAAGCCAGTCATCGGCTGGCCGTGGCCCGCCTGACATTTGACTACAAGGGCGCGCACCTGCCACCCGACCAGGCCGCCTGGCCGGTGGTGCGCCACCTGCACCAGGGAAAGCTGCTGGACATCCATCGCGACATCGCCACCGAAGCCGACGCCAGAAAACAACTTGGGGCCCTGGACTTCGTGACGATCCGGGAACTGTACCAATTCCGCTTCAAGTCGGATCAGTGCGAACCGGGGGAACTGGTGGTGCGTCCGCTGGCCCACCGGCCACCCTTGAGTCCGGAAGCCTGCCGAAGCCTGCCAGGCCATCCTCGAACAACTGGCCGCGGCCGGCTTCCACATCGACTACGCAGACGACTTTCCACACGAGAAACTGGTCGAAATCGAGGACTGGCACGCCGACATCGAGCCCAGCGGCAATGCCTGGTTTGATGTCTCGCTGGGCATTGATGTCGGCGGCGAGCGCATCGATCTGCTGCCCATCCTGCGCCGGGTGCTGGCCGACCCGACGTTTTCGCGCCGTCCGGTCAAGGGCGAAAAGAAGAATGCCGTGCACCGCGTGCTGATCGACGAAAACCGCAGCGTCGAGATTCCGCTCAGCCGCCTGCGCGCGCTGGTCGAACCCTTGCTGGAGTGGCTGGAGGACGATGGCGAATTGCGCCTGCACCGCAGCCAGGCCCAGGCACTGCGCGCGCTGGCCGACGACAGCGGTCTGGTGTGGCGCGGGGGCGATGCGCTGCGCAAGCAACTGGAACGATTGACCGGGCACCAGCGCAGCGCCAGAGAGCCGCGCGGCTTCAAGGCCACCCTGCGCCCGTACCAGCGCGACGGCCTGGCCTGGCTGGATTTTCTCGGCAAGGCCGGGCTCGGCGGCATCCTGGCCGACGACATGGGCCTGGGCAAGACCGTGCAGGTGCTGGCGCATATCGTCGCTGCCCGCCAGCGGCGGCAACTGCGCGAGCCGGTGCTGGTGGTGGCGCCGACCAGCCTGGTCGGCAACTGGCGCGATGAAGCGGCCCGCTTCGCACCGCAGCTCAAGGTGCTGGTGATCCACGGCCCCGATCGCGCCGACCGCTACGACGAAATTGCCGGGCACCACCTGGTCATTACCACCTACCCGCTACTGCCCCGCGACAAGGAGCAGTTGCTGGAGCAGAAGTTCTCGCTGCTGGTGCTGGACGAGGCACAGGCGATCAAGAACCCGCGCAGCCAGGCCGCACGGGTGGTGCGCGAACTGCACGCCGAGCGTCGTCTCGCCATGACCGGCACACCGCTGGAAAACCACCTGGGCGAATTGTGGGCGCAATTCGACGCCGTCGAGTCCGGCCTGCTCGGCGGACACAAGCAATTCACCAAACTGTATCGCACGCCGATCGAGAAACACGGCGACAGCGAGCGCCAGCAGCGCCTCAACCGGCGCATCGGCGCGCTGCTTTTGCGCCGCAGCAAGGACCAGGTTCTGAAAGACCTGCCGACCAAGAATGAAATCGTGCGCACACTGGAACTGGAAGGCGGCCAGCGCAGCCTGTACGAGTCGCTGCGTCTGGCCCAGCACGAGCGCGTGCGCCAGGCCATCAAGCAGCGTGGCCTGTCGCAGGCCGGCATCATCGTGCTCGATGCCCTGCTGAAACTGCGCCAGGCCTGCTGCGATCCGCGCCTGGTCAAGCTGGCCAGCGCGAAAAAGGTCAAGACCTCGGTCAAGCTCGATGCCCTGCTGGAGCTGGTCGAGGGTTTGGTCGGCGAGGGCCGGCGCATCCTGCTGTTCTCGCAGTTCACCGAGATGCTGGGCCTGATCGAAGCGGCGCTGAAAAAGCGCAACATCGCGCATCAGATACTGACCGGCCAGACCCCTGGAACCCGGCGTGCCGCCCTGGTCAAGCGCTTCCAGAGCGGCACCGTGCCGGTTTTTCTGATCAGCCTCAAGGCCGGCGGCGTCGGCCTCAACCTGACCGCCGCCGACACCGTGATCCACTACGACCCGTGGTGGAACCCGGCGGTCGAGGCCCAGGCCACCGACCGCGCCCACCGCATCGGCCAGGACAAGCCGGTGTTTGTCTACCGCCTGATCGCCAGCGGCACCGTCGAGGAGAAAATCCAGACCATGCAGGCACGCAAGGCCGAGCTGGCCAAAGCCGTGCTCGAAGGCGGCACCAGCCAGCGCCTGCGCTTCGACGAAAAAGACCTGGCCGAGCTGTTCGCCCCGCTGTGATGGCGCGTCCTTGAAAATGGCAGCGTTGGCATGCACTTCACGGTCGCCGCGTTCGTCGAACACCCCCGCGGACATGTATAGAATTCGGCACAATCCATACACGTTTTTCGCAAACGCATAGATTCTTGTGCGCGCCTTGACACAATTTGACCTGCGGGACTGCGCAGCACCCGCAGTCCTCGTCATTCTGGACGCCGCGAAGCGGCGATCCAGAATCCACTTCCTGGCCGGAGCACGCATGCTAACGGCTTCGAACCTAGACCGAGCCACAGTCCGATGAATGCCTGGTGGATTGTCGAAAAAACCGCGGATGCGCGCTTCCCCTACCGCATCCGCATCGAGCAGAACGGCCGCGTGTTGCTGTGCGTGCGCGCGCAGGATGCCTGGCCTGGCGCGGGCAAACAGATCTTCTGCCTGCGCGAGAGCGAAGCCGATCCGGATGAGGAGCTGACGCCGCACGAAAGGGTACCTGTCACCCACCTGTCGCGGCTGGGCCGCAAGCTGACGCTGGCGCTGGACCGGCCGCAGCGCAAGCGCTGCGAATTCCTGAAACTGGAAAAGCAGCGCAAGGACGGCAGCGGCAGCTACGAGCAGATCTTTCTGCGCACCCAGGCTGCGATCCGTGCGCACAAATCGGCCAAGCGCACCGAGCTCATCGCCCGCGGCATCGGCCATGTGGTGATCGACAGTGCCGAACGCTACCCCTGGCGTTTTCCCGGAACCGAAACCAGCCGCCGCAAACTGCCGGCCGGCGACTACGCACTGCGTCACGATGAGCGACTGGTGTGCGTGGTCGAGCGCAAGTCCCGCGACAATTTTCTTGGTGACCTGTCCCGACTGAAAGTGTTGCAGCAGCAACTGGCGGAACTTTCCAGCTACCCGCATGCGGCCCTGGTGATCGAAGCCCAATACCGCGACTTTGGCGACCCGAAGCATCTCGGGCCCTGGCCCGCCGCCCACGTGCAGCGCGTGCTGGCCGAACTGGGCGTGCTGTTCCCCGCCGTGCAGATCGTGTTCGCCGGCAATCGCAAGCTGGCCAATCTGTGGACCCAGCGCTATTTCGCTGCTGCCAGCGCGAGCCTGGCCAGCCCCGCCCCGGACAGCGTGCGCGAAGTCAGCTCGCAGTACGTCGGCCAGCCGACCCGCGGCGGGCTCGACACCCGCATCCGTCTGGCGGCCCTCAACGACATGCCCGAGCGCTTCCGCATCCGCACCCTGCACCAGCACTTCCCCGACACCCCGCGCAGCCGCATCAAGCGCATCCTCGATCAGCTCCGCAAAGAAGGCCGCCTCAGCACCGAAGGCCGCGGCGCCGGCACCCACTGGTGCCGCAACCACTGACAGCAGCGCGAGCAAAGCAAAGCGTGCCCACGCGGAAAGTAGGGTGGGCAAAGCGAAGCGTGCCCACGCGGTGTCCAAACACCCCGCCCGAGCCAGCGTCTCAGCTCCTGCGACGCACTCATGCGATACCTCCCTTGCCCGCCATACGCACTGGCGATAGTCTGCACGCAGGGGAAGGACATGAAACGCCATTCAGAACCGCAGGTCAGCAAGGATCATTCCGCCGCAACGCCAACACGCCGCC
>CBFGSA010000167.1:0-5199 GCA_965651365.1 uncultured Rhodanobacteraceae bacterium
TTTGTAATCAGTAGGTCCCGGGTTCGACTCCTGGTGCCGGCACCAATCAGCCATCGGCCTGACACTGCAGTATGCCGCAAGAGCAGTTCCTTGCGGCGCGACTATGGGTTTGTTGCTGCAGCGCGTTTTTGCGCGCAGATGGTGCGGGCGTTGAGCTCGGTCGAGGCCAGGATGTCCTTTTCGTTGGCAATCGACGCGCGCAGCGATGCGACGCGTTCCTGCAGACTTTTTGAGCGCACGGCACCGGCGAGGTTGTTGGCGCTGTAGCCCATCGACTGCTCGGCCTGGTCGATCTGGCGCTGGTAGGCGTCGATTCGGTGCTGCGTGCCTTTGCGGGTTGCGCCGGTCATGGCATTGATGCAGGCCGATTCCTGTCTTGCCAGTGCGCTTTGCCGCATTTGCGCGTCGAAGCGTGCCTCGGCCGCCTGTGAACGCAGCAGGTCGTCGGCGTGTGGCCGGTGTGGCGGCGGCAGCTTGATCTTCTGACTGCTGCCGGGCTTGGTGGCGCACGGCTGCTGCGAGTACACCGGGACCCCGTCCTTGACGCATTTGTAGATGGTCTGCGCGTGTGCCGACAGCACCGGCAGTGCCAGCAGCCATGCCGCGAATATTCCTTTCATGGTGACATTCCTTTTTTCGGACCAGGTTGGGGTATGCGTGCCGACGATCGACTCAGCCCATGCCCTGTTGTTCGGGCTTGATGCCGCGACGGCGCAGTTCGAGCACGATCGGCATGATGTAGTCGATACGCGCCTGGATGCGAGCGCGCTGGTAGTAGTTGAGATCCCTGCGCTTGAGCAGGCGCTGCAACTGGTCCAGCGCGTCGCTGGCGCGGCCGGACAGGTAGGTGGCGTCGGCGTAGGCCTCGGCAGCGCGAATCTCCTGTCCGGACAGATTGCAGGCGCGGCCGTAGGTGCGATACAGGGTGGGCTCGTCGACTTCCTCTTCCAGCAGCGGGCGCAGCAGGGCGGCGGCCTTGGCGGCCGAGTCGGACTTGCCGTCGGCCAGCAGGGCATTGGCATAGGCTTCGGCCACGGCATGGTTTTCCGGCATTTCCTGTTTCAGGCCGGCGTAAGTGGCCAGAGCCTTGTCACGTTGGCCCGCATGGAGTTTGGCGTCGGCCAGGGCCATACGCAGCGCCGTGTTGTTCGGATGCTTCTTCAGCAGAGGCTGTAGTTCGCTGATGGCCTTGGCCGCCTTGTCGTTGCGGGTCAATGCCAGGGCGTAGCCGTAACGTGTGGCGGTGGTGTCGAAGTCCTTGTCGCCTTGCAGGTTGCCGGTGTAGTACTGAAGTGTGCCCAGCGGCTTGTCAGAAGCCAGCACCCGGGCGCGCTCGCGCATGAGCTGGTAGTTGAGCGCGCTGGTGGCCTTGTCTCCGGCATTGGCGGGCGCATACAGCTCGCTGCCGGGCTTGACGTAGGGCAGCGGTGCCATGGTGTCATTCCAGTCCACCTGCTGGCCGAGCACGTGCTGCGGCTGACTCTTCTGTTCCTGCTCCAGCATGCGGGCGCGCGCCCGCGCCTCGCTGATGCGCTGGCTGGTGACCGGGTGTGTGCGCAGCAGTTCCGGAGGCTGGTCGCCGCCGTTGCCCGGTCTCAGAAGCTGTTCCATGCGGCTGAAGAATCCTGCCATGCCTTCGGGGTTGAAACCGGCCCTGGCCAGGGTTTCGATGCCGATGCGGTCGGCTTCGGACTCGTCCTTGCGGGTAAAGTTGATCTGGCGCTGGGTGATGGCACCCATGCCGCCGGCAATGATCGCCGGAGCCGCATCGCCGCTGTTGCCGGCCTGCGAGGCGAGCACTGCACCCAGCATCACCAGGCCGGCCAGGGGTGCCATCTTGCTGGCGTCCTCGATCGCGCGCTGGATGTGATGCTGGGTGATGTGGGCGATTTCGTGAGCCAGCACGCCGGCCAGCTCGCTTTCGTTGCGGGTGGCCTGGATCAGGCCGGTGTTGACGCCGATGTAGCCGCCGGGGGCGGCAAAGGCGTTGATGTTGTTGTCGCGCACCACGAAGAAGGTGAACTTCATGTCCTTGGGGAACTGCGTGTGCGACAGCAGCCGGTAGCCCAGGTCGTTGATGTATTCGTGCAGCAGCGGGTCGTCCAGCACCATGTCCAGGGCGCGCATCTGGTGCAGCATGCTGCCGCCGATCTGGCGCGCCTCGGCCGGCGACAGCGCAGCATCAGCCGAACTGCCCAGTTGCGGCAGTTCGTTGGTCTGGGCGCAGGTTGCGCTGCTCAACAGGGCAACCAGTGCGGTGGTCAGCAGGCGTGATTTCATCGGCACAATGCAGGCGTCAACAGGGCACGGAACAACATAGCCCACGCGGGCGGTGGTCGGCCAGTATCGCCGCAACGGCATTCACACGGCGTTATGGTGGGTCGGAATCATGTTGGCCGGGCAACTGCGCAGCGCAGTTTCGACTGCAAGTGCCGTGGTGCGTTTCACTTCGTTCAGCAGCATCCTACCTGGCTGCTGACCTACAAACTCCGGGTGCGGCCGCCGTCAACGGGCAGGTTGATGCCGGTGATGGCGGCCGCGGCCGGGGAACACAGGAAGGCTACGGCGGCTGCGGTTTCTTCAGGCTCGGCGAAACGGCCCAGCGGGATGCTGGCGGTCATTGCGGCGCGCACGGCCGCCTCGTCGTCTTCGCCCCTGGCGGCGCGTACGGCAATGATCTGCTCGATGCGCGGGGTTTCAGTAGAGCCGGGCAGGACGTTGTTGACCGTGATGCCATCGGCAGCCACTTCGCCTGCCAGGGTCTTGGCCCAGCTGGCCACGGCGCCGCGGGTGGCATTGGATACGCCAATGCCCGGGATGGGCTCCTTCACCGAGGTCGAGATGACGTTGACGATGCGCCCGTAACCGCTTTCACGCATGCCGGGAATCAGCTCTTGTGCCCGCACCTGGTTGGCCAGCAGATGGGCACGCACGGCCGCTTCGAATGCGGCGATGTCAGCCGACAGGATCGGTCCGGGTGGCGGGCCGCCGGAGTTGTTGACCAGGATGTGCACCGGGGCACGCTTGACCAGGTTTTGCATGGCCTGACGCAGGGCGTCCAGATCACTGCCGTCGAGCGCGATGTGGTGATGGGGCAGGGCGCCCGGGGCTTCGGGCAGTGCGTCCAGCAGCGCCTTGAGCTTGTCGGCGCGACGCGCCAGCACGGTCACACTGGCACCCATGCCGGCCAGCTCCACGGCCACGGCGCGGCCAATGCCCTGCGAGGCGCCGCAGACCAGCGCGTGTTTTCCGGTGAGATCAAGATCCATGGGAACCTCCTACACGAAAATGGATCCCGGGTTCCGCCTCCGGCGGCCCCAGGATGACAAGATTCCAGCGTAACTGCCGCCCGTGTTGCATGACCAACTGTCAGGCGTGTCCCGTCAGACGTTGTGTCATCAGCGGCAGCAGATCCTTGTCGGTGTCGGCGAAGGGCGGTACGGTGCTGGCGAGGTCAAACCCCAGCGTGTTGGCGTCGTCGTCATCGAGACCATCAAAGGCGCGGAAGTCGGCATCGAGCAGGGCGGCGCGGGCGGCCTCGTGCGACTCGAAGTGCATGGTGCGGCCGTCGGCGGCAAAGACTTCGGCGTGGCCGTCATCCTCAAACAGCTTCAGCCGTGACCACACCAGGGTGTCGCCCAGGCCCACCAGCCACCACTGCGTTGTCGTCGAGGAGTCGCTCAAGCTAGAAACCCACCTGGCCGGGCGTGCGCGGGAAGGGGATGGCATCGCGGATATTGGACAGACCGCACACGTAGCACAGCAGGCGCTCGAAGCCGAGTCCGAAACCGGCGTGCGGCACGCTGCCGTAGCGGCGCAGATCGCGATACCACTGGTAGTGCTGCGGGTCGATGCCGAACTGGGCCATGCGCCGGTCCAGATGCTCCAGGCGTTCCTCGCGCTGCGAGCCGCCGATGATCTCGCCAATTCCCGGTGCCAGCACGTCCATCGCTGCAACGGTCTTGCCGTCGTCATTGAGACGCATGTAGAAGGCCTTGATCTCCTCGGGGTAGTTCATCACCACCACCGGGCGGCCGATGTGCTCTTCGGCCAGCCAGCGCTCGTGCTCGGTCTGCAGGTCCACGCCCCACTCGACCGGGAACTCGAACGTGCGTCCGGATTTTTGCAGCATGGCGATGGCGTCGGTGTAGTCGACGCGCTCGAACGGCGCGGCAATGAACGCTTCCAACCGGCTGACCGCATCCTTCTGCACGCGCTCGGCGAAGAACGCCATGTCGTCGGCGCGCTCCTCCAGAATAGTGCGGAAGATGGCCTTGAGGAAAGCTTCGGCGCAGTCGGCGTTGTCGTCGAGGTCGGCAAAGGCAATTTCCGGTTCGATCATCCAGAACTCGGCCAGATGCCGCGGCGTGTTGGAGTTCTCGGCGCGGAAGGTGGGGCCGAAGGTGTAGACCTTGCTCATGGCCAGGCAATAGCTCTCGACATTGAGCTGGCCGGAGACGGTGAGAAAGGCTTCGCGGTTGAAGAAGTCCTTGCTGAAGTCGATTCCACCCTTGTCGTTGCGTGGCAGGTTGGCCAGATCCAGGGTCGAGACCCGGAACATGTCGCCGGCGCCCTCGGCATCGGAGGCGGTGATGATGGGCGTGTTGACCCACACGAAGCCTTCGTCGCTCAGATGCCGGTGGATTGCCATCATCATCGTGTGCCGCACCCGGGTGACGGCGCCGATCAGGTTGGTGCGCGGGCGCAGGTGTGCGACCTCGCGCAAAAACTCCATCGAGTGCGCCTTGGGCTGGATCGGGTAGGTTTCCGGATCGTCCACCAGGCCCGGCGAGTTGATTTCCGTGGCCTGGATCTCGAAGCCCTGGCCCTTGCCCTGCGAAGGCACCAGCACGCCCGTGGCAATGACGCTGGCGCCGGCGGTGAGGTGCTGCACCAGCGAGGTGTAGTTGTCCAGGCTGGCCGGTGCCACCACCTGGATCGGCGCGAAGCACGAACCGTCGCTGACATGGATGAAGGACAAACCGGCCTTGGAATCGCGCCGGGTCCGCACCCAGCCGCGCACCGTGACTGTCTGGCCCTCCAGCCTGCCGCCCAAAGCCTGCTTGACGCTGACCACCGCCATTACTTGAACTCCATCATGATTGCCGCATATCGGCAGGGACAGCGATGATAACGGATCGGGCGGGTTTCATGCCGACTTGTTATTCTGTGCGGGACTCGGGACTCGGGACTCGGGAC
>CBFGSA010000168.1:0-5164 GCA_965651365.1 uncultured Rhodanobacteraceae bacterium
CCAGGACGACAGCCTGCAAACCCCGTCATCCCGGGGCCGAGCGCAGCGAGGAACCCGGGATCCACTGTCATGCCCGCCTCAAAACCACAAACAAAATCAAAGTGGGTCCCGGGTTCCGCCTTCGGCGGCCCCAGGACGACAGCCTGCAAACCTCGTCATCCTGGGGCCGAGCGCAGCGAGGAACCCGGGATCCATTGTGACTTACCCATCAGCCCGGCGTCTGCCAACCTTGCTCTTTTTGCGCCCGCAATCCCGTAATGCCGGACCATAAGCAGACTCTGCAAGCGACCGCCCGGCCAGGACGCAACATTGTGTCCAGCCTGCGTCAGCCACCGCACCCGGCGGTGCTGGTCGCAATCTGTCTGCTGGGGTTTCTGATCATCCTGCGCCTGGGCGTCGCACCGGCCGGCATCGGCCTGGAGCCATCCTGGCAGGAAGTGCTGGGCTGGGCGCTCCTGCACGGCTGGCAGTGGGGCCGGGACATCGTCTTCACCTACGGCCCGACCGGCTTCCTGCTGCCGTATGCGGCCAGCGTCCCCGATCTGCTGGGCTGGTTCGTGGCGGGCCAGGTGCTGCTGACCGCCGCATACTTTGTCGCCATCGGCTTGCTGCTGCGCAAAATCCGCCTGCTGTACGCCGTGCTTTTCGTGCTCGGGTGCATGGTCTGGATCCCGGTACTGAGCGCCGATGTGCCCTGGGCACTCACCTTGCTGTTCGCCACCATGTTTCTCAGTGGCGCCAGCGGCCCGCTGAGCGAACGCGTGTTCCATGCCACGGCCGTTCCCTTTGCGCTGGTGTTCAGCCTGATCGCGCTGGGCAAGTTCAGCATGCTGCCGCTATGGCTGCTGTGCGTCCTGACCCTGGTGATTGCGAACCTGGCAGCGCAGCAGCGGATGCGTGCGCTGCTCGTTGCATGCGCGTTTCCGGCCAGCGTCCTGCTGGTCTGGCTGGCCTGCGGCCAGAAATTGGCCAACATCCCGGACTTCGTGCAAACCAGCCTGCCATTGAGCGCCGGCTACTCGCACGCCATGGGCATGTCGACATCCGGCTGGATCGAGCTGGGCGCGGGCCTCTGGCTGGCGGCGTTCGCAGTCGTGTGCGCCCATGCAGCCTGGGTCGGGCGGCGCAATATCACCGCTGTAACGACTGTCGCCCTGACCGCGGCCACCGCCGCACTGTTCGGTCTGGCCTTTCTCACCCGCGGCGACCACTGGCCCTGGTTCTATTCCGGCATGGGTCTGCTGCCGCTGGCCTTGCTGGGCAATGGCACGCTGCGCATGGCCAGACCCGCGAGCAGCACGCTGCTTGCCATGATGGTCGTATCCATCGTGTACGGCATGGTGAACTTCGGGCCGGCCACGATTGTGCGCGAAAATGCAAGTCGCGTGATCCACAATACCTGGGCACTGAGCCATCCCGGTGCGTTTCATGCAAAGCGCCAGCGGCAGTGGCAACAAGCGCGGCAGAAGCATGAACTGCGCACTTTGCGTGCCCGCGTCGGCAATGCCCGCATCGACCTGTTGAGCTGGGATCAGGCCACGTTGCTGGTCAACGGCCTGCACTACGCACCGCGGCCGGTGTTTCAGAGTTACACCGTCTACACGCCCTTTCTGCAACGCTTGAACGAGGCCTATTTTCTCGGTCCGAAGGCACCCCCCTACGTTGCCTTGAAGCTCGGTGCCATCGACGGTCGCATGTTGATGTCCGAAGACGCCCTGTCGCTCGCGGCCCTGCTGCGGCGCTATCGCCCGGTGCTGCGAGATGGCGCCTTCGAACTGCTGCAGCGCGATGATTCGATATCTGCCCCGTCGCCGGTGCAACAAGACGTGGCCGGACACCGCTTCCACTTCGGCCAGACGGTACCGGTCCACACCGGCAAGGCGCCGACACTTGCTTTCATCGACATCCGCCTCAGCCCCCTGGGCAAACTGTACACCTTGCTGCTGCGCGAACCGGAAATCGACATCACGCTCAGACTCGGCAACGGCTCGATCGCAAAATACCGCCTGCTGCGCGAAACGGCGGGCACCGGCTTCGTGCTGAGTCCGCTGATCCAGTCCACCAAGGACTGGACCCGGCTGTACGCGGCCGATACGCTGCCGAAAGTGAAAAGCCTCCGCATTGACACCCGGGCCCCATGGGCCCGCAACCTGTTTGATCCAAACTGCACGGTGGCACTGCAAACGCTGCCGATTCTTCGCTCCCGCGCCGACCGGTCCGGCGACAGTGCCACGGCAACACCATGAGTATGTCAGGCCAGCCCATTCCCCTGTGCATCGACCTGGATGGCACACTGCTGCTGGGTGATGTCGGCATCGAGTCCGCGCTGGCCCTGCTCAAGCGCAACCCGCTGTATCTGCTGCCGATGCTGCTGTGGCTCATGCGCGGCTACGCGCCGTTCAAGCGCGAGGTCGCCAGGCGAGTGGCGCTGAATCCCGGGCACATGCCATGGGACGAGCGTGTACTGGACTGGGTCAAGACTGAACGCAAGTCGCGCCCCTGCCTGCTGGTCACCGCCAGCGACCTTGTGCTGGCGACTTCAATCGCGCAACACCTGGGCTGCTTCGACGAAGTAATCGCCACCGATCAAACCGACAACCTGGCGGCACAAGCCAAGGCGCGCGTACTCGTGCAGCGCTTCGGCGAGCAGGGATTCGACTATGCCGGCAACTCGGCCAGCGACCTGCATGTATGGCCACACGCCCGCGACGCGATAGTCGCCAATGCGAGCCCACGCCTGCTGGCGCGTGCACGCCGGTGCGCGAATGTCAGTCGGGTATTTTCACAGCACGGCAGCCGCACGCGAACCTGGATGCGTGCCCTGCGCCTGCACCAGTGGATCAAGAACCTGCTGGTCTTCGTGCCGCTGCTGGGCGCACACCTGCTGGGCAATCCGACACTTGCCATGCAGGCCACGCTCGCGTGGCTGCTGTTCGGTCTGTGCACCTCCGGTACCTACCTGCTCAACGACCTGCTGGATCTGGATGCCGACCGCCAGCATCCGCGCAAGCGCGACCGTCCCCTGGCCAGCGGCCGACTCAGACTGGAATCTGCGCTGCGGGCCATTCCCGCGCTGATCGGAGCAGCCTTGATCGGCGCCTGCCTGCTGTTGCCACCGGCGTTTCTGCCATGGCTGGCGGCCTATCTGATCCTCACCCTGACCTATTCGCTGTGGCTGAAGCGACTCATCCTGATCGACACACTCGTGTTGGCGTTGCTCTTCACCATTCGCATCTTCGCCGGTGGCGGCGCCACCACCGTTCCAGTCAGCCCGTGGCTGGCCGCGCTGTCGCTGCTCGTCTTCCTCAGCCTGGCCCTGATGAAACGCTATGCCGAACTGCGCAGCGTTCAGGCCCCACCCGTTGGCTCCCTTCCCGGCCGCGGCTATCGCACAAGCAGCTCTCGGCTCGTTGCCGTACTCGGGATCACGGCAGGCATGTCGAGCCTTGCCATCCTGGCCGGCTATATCCTCAGTCCCGCCAGCCGTGCCCTGTACCAGCACCCGACACTGCTGTGGTTGCTCTGGCCCCTGGCCACTTGGTGGCTGGCACGCCTGTGGTGGCTGGCAAAACAAGGCCGCATGCACGATGATCCCATCATGTTCGCCGTGCGTGACCCGCAAAGCTGGCTCGCCGCGATCATCGGGCTCGGCATCCTGTGGAGCAGCGTCTGAGTCTGTGCGAGAAGTTCAGGCCATCGCAGAGCATGCACCGAGCCGCGCCAAGAGCCTGCCTCGGGCTCGATCCGGGGGCATGCCCGCAATATCTGCGGATATCGCAAACAAGCCCATTTGGGATTATAATGATCCCAGATGGCCAAATGGAAATACCGATGACAATCACCGCACGCCAACGGGACATCCTGGGCACAAAGGCTGCAACCAGCGAGCAGCTTCTGGCCCAGATCCGCAAGGGTTTCCCGCCAGCCGTCGTCTTTCGTGTGGAGAAGCTCGGCTTTCCCAGAAACGCGCTGTATTCGGTGATCGGCAGCCGCTCCACGATTCAGCGGCGGATGAAAGAAAAGGCCAAGCTCGCCCAGGATGAGTCCGACCGCCTTGCCCGAGTGGCAGGCATCGTGGCCCTGGCCGAAGATGTTTTCGGCAACAAGGACAAGGCCATGCGCTGGCTTCAGCGCGAATCGGTGAACCTGGCCGGCCAGGGAGCCCCCTTCAAACTCCTCGTGACAGGCCAAGGCACAGACCTGGTGCGCGAGCGGCTGGAACAAATCCGGCATGGCATGTACGCGTGATCGTATGGCGCCTGACTACGGTGTCGGCCATGGACGGCAAAGGCGGGCTGAAGGGGTCGGCCAGGTGGCACACCCGCGGCCGCAGGATCATCTACACCAGCCAGACGCCAGCCGGCGCGCTGCTGGAGGTTCTGGTTCATCTGCGCGTCGAGCCCGACGAACTCCCTGAAGGCTATCGCCTGCTATCGATCGATATTCCAGGCCGACTGAAGCCGCGCAACGTCCGCATGCCCAAAGGCTGGGAGCATGACATAGCGCAGTCCAGAGCCAAGGGCGACGCATGGCTGTCGGGCGGGAAGTCCGCGCTGCTGCGCGTGCCCAGCGCGATCGTGCCGGCTGCCTACAACATCCTGCTGAATCCAGAGCACCCCGATGCCGCCGGCTTCACGGTGCTTGACGACTCCCCCTTCCGATTCGATCGCAGACTGCTGCCCTCGTCGAAGTGAAATGCAGATTCATGGCGCAACTTTTTGAACGCAACGGCGCGAGAAGGTAGCGAAACCCGATCTTGGCGGTGCAATATATCAACTGCCACAACCCACATCACGATTCAAGAGCAGTAGCATCCCATGCAACGCGTCCTGATAATCGCCGCCACCTCGGCCATCGCCGAAGCCACCGCCCGCATCTATGCCGAACGCGGCGCTGCCTTGTACCTGCTGGCGCGCGACACTGAACATCTGGCCACCATCGCCGCCGACATCGCCACCCGCGGCGCCGCGCGCATCGAACATGCCGGGCTCGATGTCACCGACTTCGAAGCCCAGGCCGAGCGCATCGCCGAAGCCTGGACCGCCTTCGACGGCCTGGACATCGCCCTGATCGCCCACGGCTCCGGCGAACATGAACGCGAAGCCCGCCAGGACATGAACCTGCTGCGTAGCCAGTTCACCCTCAACGCCACCGCCACCCTGGC
>CBFGSA010000169.1:0-4967 GCA_965651365.1 uncultured Rhodanobacteraceae bacterium
ACCGGCGTGTAGCGATCGGTGGTGCTGCCGTCGCCAAGCTGGCCCTTGTTGTTCCAGCCCCAGCATTTCACCCCGCCCGCGGTGGTCAGCGCGCAGGTATGGTCACCGCCACCGGCGAGCGCCACGATCCCGCTTGACAGACCCGTTACCGGGGTTGGCCTGTGACGATGCGTGGTAGTGCCATCGCCGATCTGGCCAAAAGTGTTTTGGCCCCAGCACCTCACCCCACCGCCCGTGGTCAGCGCACAAGTGTGGAAGGCCCCGTCGCCACCTGCGTGGTCGGCACGTCGAGCACGCTCGGCGTTTGCGCGTGCGCCGTGCAACCGGTCCAGAGCAGGGCAGCGCTCGCGATCAGCAGCCACCAAGCCATCATGTGGCGTACGCCACGCACCGAAAAAGGCTCCATCACCCGTCTCCCCTTGATTGCCATGTTGGCCTGCCGATATTTGGCCAATGTAGCGATCGGGGTGCGCCTGAGTCAAATGCACGACCTGCCTGATATTCGAAGCGAGGCACCGGGGTCCGCCCCGGCCTCGCGGCCCGGCTCGATCGAACGGTGCAGCTTCCGTCCTTTCGTGATCGCTTGTGCCGATGCGCCAATGGCTCTAAAATGCCCGGCCCCTTGGCTATGTAGCTCAGCCGGTTAGAGCACAGCACTCATAATGCTGGGGTCGGTGGTTCGAGTCCACCCATAGCCACCACCCTTGTTCCTGTCCGTCGTCGTCACGGCACAGCACGCTCGCGGCGCATGGCAGTTGAAACCGTTCGCGAACCACGGACAGGGAAATCCGCAGCGGATAGTGCGCAATGAGCGACGACGCTTTCGAAACCACGATCAGCACGGAGCTCCGCCACCAGCTTGAGTCGGCGGCGCGTGAGGCCGCGGGCCATGCGCATGCACCATATTCCAGCTTCCGGGTGGGAGCGGCGGTACTGGGTGCGAGCGGCGCAATCCATTGCGGCGCCAATATCGAGAACGCGAGTTACGGGCTGGCCTTGTGTGCCGAGCGGGCGGCGCTTGCCGCTGCGCGCGTGGCCGGCGAGAACGTGATTGCCGCCATTGCCGTGGACTGCATCGACGCCACGCCGGGTTCGCCAGCCAGCACACGCATGCCGTGCGGCGCCTGCCGGCAATGGATTCAGGAGCTGGCGCCGGATGCACAGATCTTTATCGCCGGTGAGCGCGATAGCTTCGCTATTGATGACCTGTTGCCGCACGCGTTTTCATTGCCCGACTGAGCCTGCGATTGCCGCTCAATGGGGCTATGCTGGCCTGCACAGATTGCGGGAGCGGGTATGGCGGCGGCATCCAAATCCGATGTGTTGGTGGTGGGCGGGGGACTGGCCGGTATTGTCACGGCGGTCGCGTGCCTGCGGGCCGGGCAGCGGGTCACCCTGGTCGACCGCGACACGCCCGAGCGCCTGGGCGGCCTGGCCCTGTGGGCCTTTGGCGGCATGGCGCTGGTGGGCACGCCCGAGCAGGCGCGGGCCAGGATTCCCGACACGCCCGAGCGCGCGCTGCGCGACTGGCTGCGTTTCGGCGAACTTGCCGAAACCGACACCTGGCCGCGGCGCTGGGCCGAATACTATGTCGAACACTCGCGCGACCAGGTGTACGACTGGCTGCGCGCCCGCGGTCTGAAATTCCTGCCGGCGGTGAACTGGGTCGAACGCGGCCTGCAGGGCGAAGGCAACTCGCTGCCACGCTATCACGTGCTGTGGGGCACGGCGCGTGCGCTGACCGAGCGCATGCTGGCGGCGCTGCGCGAAGCCGGAAGCAGCGGACGCCTGCAGGTGCTGAGCCGGCACCGGATCACGGCCCTGGAGCACAGCGCCGGATGCATCGCCGGAGCATGTGCTGTGGACGAAACCACGGGCCGCGAAGTGCGGCTTGCCGCCGACAATGTGGTGTTGGCGATGGGTGGCATCAACGGCTCGCATGCCGAGACGATCACCAATTGGCCGGCTGCCAGCCCGCGGCCCGCGCGCATGCTCAACGGCGCCAATCCCCTCTCCGATGGCCGACTGCACCATCTCGTGGCCGAGCAGTGGAATGGCTGCATCACCCACGCCGGCGAGATGTGGAACTACGCCGCCGGTCTGCCGCACCCGCAGCCACATTTCGAGGGCCATGGCCTGTCACTGATTCCGTGCAAGTCGGCGCTGTGGCTGGATCACACGGGCCGGCGCATCGGCCCCGAGCCGCTGGTGACGGGCTTCGACACGCATGCACTGTGCCAGCGTGTCGCGGCCCAGGACAAGTCCTGGACCTGGCAGCTTCTCAACCGGCGCATCGCGCGACGCGAGTTCGCGATCTCCGGCGCCGAGCACAACCCGCGCATCCGCGAGCGGCAACTGCTGCGTTTTCTGGCCGACACGCTTTTCGGCAGCGACGTGCTGATCCGGCAGATGGAGCGTGACAGCCCGCATGTGCTGTTCGACGACACACTGGTGGGTCTGGCGCGCAAGATGAATGCGCTGACCGGGGACCGCCACGTTGATCCGGCGGTGCTCGAAGCCACGGTCGATGCCTTCGACGCCAATTTCGCGCGCGGCAACAAGCTGCACAACGACGACCAGCTTCGCCGCATCGTGCATGCGCGCCAGTGGGGGCCGGACAAATTGCGCACCTGCGCGCCGGCGCCGCTGAAGAAGAAGGGCGCCGGACCCTTCATCGCGCTGCATCTGCACCTGATCACGCGCAAGAGCCTGGGCGGACTGAAAACCGATCTTTCCAGCCGTGTACTGGACGCCGATGACCGGCCCGTTCCCGGCCTGTATTGCGTCGGTGAAGCGGCCGGCTTCGGTGGTGGCGGCGCCAGCGGCAAGCGCTCGCTGGAGGGCACCTTCCTGCCCGGCTGCATCCTCACCGCGCGTGCCGCTGCCCGCGAATTGACCGGGACACAGAAATGAGCAGGAGAACATCATGAAGACCGGCGCCCAAGCGCTGCTGCAGACCCTGGCCGATGCCGGCATCGAGGTCTGCTTCAGCAATCCCGGCACATCCGAAATGCACTTCGTCGCCGCACTGGACAGCGAGCCGCGCATGCGCGCGGTGCTGGCCCTGTTCGAAGGCGTGGCGACCGGCGCCGCCGACGGCTATGCACGCATGGCCGACAAGCCGGCCGCGACGCTGCTGCACCTGGGCTGCGGTCTCGGCAATGGCCTGGCCAACCTGCACAATGCGCGCAAGGCGCGCACGCCCATGCTCAACATCGTCGGCGATCACGCCACGTTTCATGTCAAGTACGACGCCCAGTTGCAGTCCGACATCGAAACCGTGGCGCGCAATGTATCCGAGTGGGTGCGCACCACGGCCAGCACCGGGGCGCTGTGCCACGATGCGGTCGAGGCTCTGGCCGCCGCGGTCGGCCCGCCCGGCCAGGTGGCGACCCTGATTCTGCCGGCCGACGTGTCCTGGAGCGAGGGTGGCGAAGCGGCCCAACTGCCGCCACCGCGCCCGGTGTCGGCGGCCAGCGATGAAACCGTCACCGGCATTGCCGAAGTCCTGAGCAGCGGCAAACGCTGTGCCATGCTGCTGGGTGGCCGCGCGCTGCGCGCCGGAGCGCTGAAAGTGGCCGGTAGCATCGCGGCGAAGTGCAGGGCCAAGCTGTTCGCCGAAACCTTTCCGGCGCGGCTGGAACGCGGCGCCGGTCTGCCGCCGGTCGAGCGCATCGCTTACCTCGCCGAAATGGCCAGGGTGCAACTGTCCGGCTATGACCATCTGATCCTGCTTGATGCCCGCTCGCCGGTGTCCTTCTTCGGCTATCCGGGCAAGGACAGCGTCCTGGTGCCCGAAGGCTGCTCGGTGCACGCGCTGAACGCGCCGGATGAGGATGTGCTGGCAAGTCTCAAGGTCCTGCGTGGGCAGGTCGGCGCTGAGGCGGTGCCGGCTGTGTTGCAGGAAGCCGGGCGCCCCGCGCGGCCGCGCGGCAAGCTCACGGCGGAGAAGGTGTGCAAGGCCATCGGCCACCTGCTGCCGGACGATGCCATCATCGTCGACGAGGCGCAGACTTCGGGCGTGATGCTGCCGTTCTACACCGCCGGCTGCCCGCGCCATGACCTGCTGGCCCTGACCGGTGGGGCGATCGGCCAGGGACTGCCCACTGCGGTCGGCGCCGCAGTCGCCTGCCCCGGGCGCAAGGTGCTGGCACTGGATGGCGATGGCTCGGCCATGTACACGATCCAGGCGCTGTGGACGATGGCGCGCGAGAAGCTCGATGTGACCAGCATCATCTTCAACAATCGCGCCTATGCGATCCTCAATGTCGAGCTGCAGCGCGTCCAGGCCGAGGGCAGCGGCGAGAAAGCCCATGCCCAGCTCGACCTGCAGCAGCCGCCGCTGGATTTCGTGAAGCTGGCCCAGGGGATGGGCGTTGATGCGGTGCGCGCCATCACCACCGAAGGTCTGGTCACGGCGCTGGAAAGCGCTTTCGCCACGCCCGGCCCGCACCTGATCGAAGCGGTGGTACCCAGCACCTTCTCGGGCCTGCGCCTGCGTCTGCTGCCGCACGTGCTGGGTTCTTTGCACAAGCTGCCAAGTCCCGTGGCTCGGGCCATCAAGCGCAAGGTGGCGCCGTGAATTGACGGAATCGGCTCCACGCGTGGACGCGCACTTGACATCTTTCGCAGCGCTGTAGGGTGGACAAGCGAAGCGTGGCCGCGGTGACATTGAACCCGACTTTGCGTCATCCTGGGGCTGCGCGAAGCGCAGAACCCGGGATCCAATGCAGTGCTCGCCTCTACGGCTAAAAATGCAGCAAACCCCTCGAAGATCAAAATGGATCCCGGGTTCCACCTGCGGCGGCCCCAGGATGACAAAAGCGTGTGCCTGACAGATTTGAGCGATTCGGGATCGTGCAGGATGTCGGTGATTGATGGCCAACCAACTGCCATTGGCCCTTCGCCGCTCCTACGGGTACAGGATGCGTCGGTCGACTTCTGCCACATCATGCACGCCGCACAGC
>CBFGSA010000170.1:0-4897 GCA_965651365.1 uncultured Rhodanobacteraceae bacterium
CCGGCCCTGCGCGCCGCGCGCGTGCCACCGGTGGTGGCGACGCGGACGGTGTGATGAGGGGAGCCGGGAATTGAGAATGGTGAATAGGGAATGGCAACAGCAAAAGCGCTCCGGCAGTCGTAGGCCGGCTCAAGCCGCCGCAGGCGGTGGAGCCGGCTCGCCGCACGCCACCAGAGTGGCGGCTCCGCCGTTGCACTCCTTGAGCCGCCCCGCGCGGCGGTGTGTGCCTTTGCTCCTGACCATTCCCGATGTCCCACTCCCCACGACCGCAAGGCAGTCCCATTTCGGGGTGACCGTCTCCAAGGGAGGCCATTGATGCTGGGCTACTACCTGGATCTGGCGCTGCGACGCTGCCGGCAGAACGCATGGATGGCGGGATTGCTGGCATTGACGATGGCGATCGGCATTGCCTCGTGCATGACGGCGATGACGATTTTCGCCGCGCTGTCGGGCGAACCGTTGCCGGGCGTCAGCAACCACCTGTACGTGGTGACCATGGACGCGCGCACAACGGTCGACAAGGACAACCCGGACGACGGCACGCCGGACAGCCTGCTGAATTTTCGCGACGCCAAGGCGCTGGTGGATGCCCATGGCGCGCGTGCGCAGATTGCGGCGTCGATAAGCGTTGCCCGGATCGCCAGTGCGGATGGCAAGCGCTCGGATCGTGCTTTCGGGCTGATGGGATACGGCCCGCTACTGGCCACCCTGGGCATGCCGTTGCGTTACGGGCGGCCATGGACGGCGGACGAACAGGCTGCCCACGATCCGGTGGTGGTCATCGACGCGTACCTGGCGCAAAAACTGTTCGGCGCCGAGAACGCGGTCGGCAAGAGCGTGCGCCTGGGCACGCGGCTGTTCCGCGTGATCGGCGTCACGGCGCCGTGGAAGCCGCGCGTGCAGATTTTCGGCGTGCAGCAATACACCACCGACCTGCTGGGCCAGGATGTCCGGTTTGTGGTGCCGGTGGATGCGGCCCTGGGCGCCGGAGTGGGCCCGTTCAATACCGGGGAATGCAGCAAGGGCGCGCCGGTGATCAGCTTTCAGTCCACCGACGTGGCGCATTGCCGCTGGCTGGAGACCTGGGTAGCGCTGGACACGCCGACCCAGGCGGCCGCCTACCAGCGCCTTGTGGCCGACTACGCGCAATCGCAGCACACGGCGGGACGTTTCGTGTACCCGCCGCAGGCGAGGATATATTCAACGCAGGCGTGGATGGCCCTGAACCACGTGATCCCGGATGACGTCAGCCTCAACCTGATGCTGGCCGGCGGCTTCCTGCTGCTGTGCATGGTCAACGTGGCCGGCCTGCTGGCCGCGCGTTTCCTGCGCCGGCAGGCGGATGTCGCCATCCGCCGCGCACTGGGTGCGGCGCGGCGCCATGTGTTCGTGCAACACGTGATCGAGGCCGGCTTGCTGGGCCTGGCCGGCGGCCTGCTGGCATGGCCGTTGACCCTTCTCGGTCTGTGGATCGTGCGCATGCAGCCGGTGGCCTATGCCGGCGCCGCGCACTTCAGCGGCGCCGTGTTCGCGATGCTGATGCTGCTGTCGTTGGGCGTGGGTCTGATGGTCGGCGTGCTGCCGGCCTGGCGCGTTTGCCGGCAGCCACCGGCGCTGCAGATCAAGCTGGCATGATGCGGCACATACTCCATCCCCTGCTGCGCCACCGCATGATGCCGCTGCTGGTGATGCTGCAGGTGGCATTGGCCTGCGCCATCGCCTGCAATGCCCTGTTCCTGCTGCAGTTGAAGCTGGTGCCGATGCTGATGCCCGATGGCATCGGGCATCCCGCGCAGCTGATCATCGGCACCCAGATCGTGCCACGCGGCAAGCCCTGGACATCCAGCCGCCTGCGCGAGGTGGAAGAAGCCCTGCGCGGCATTCCCGGCGTGGCCTCGGTCAGCATGGCCGGTTCGCTGCCGATGGATACCGACAGCCGCTTCAACGGCGATGTGGGCAGCGTCACGACCGGCGTGCGGACCAATGCGGCGATCTACATCGGTGACCATCTGCTGCAGACCCTGGATCTGCAACTGGTCGCGGGGCGCGATTTCAGCGTGGACGAACAGGCCACGCAATTCACCGGCGTGGGCATCAATCACGGAGGGCCGACGATCATCACGCGCGCCCTGGCCGAGAAGCTGTTTCCGGGCGTGTCGGCGCTGGGCCAGGAGATCCGCATCGGCAAGCAGGCCAATGCGTCGCGTCGCACCGTGGTCGGGGTGGTGGCGCACCTGATGCGCAACGATTTCGGCATGGCCGACCGGCATGCCCTCGACTACACGATGTTGTTCCCGGGCATTCCCGGCAAATGGCCGGTGCCCGCCATCGGCGTACGGGTGGGAACGGCCGGCGTCGATACGGTGCGCAGGCAGGTCGCGCGCGTGGTCAAGCGCGAACTGGGCGCGCAGATGGTGGTCGGCATCGATGCGCGCTACGAGACCTACCTGCGCTTGCGCGAACGTGCCATGGCCCAGTCGCGGGCATCGGTCTGGTTGCTGGCGGGCGTCACCCTGGTGGTACTGATCGTGACCCTGGCCGGCATCATGGGCATGACCGCCTACTGGGTACAGCAGCGCACTCGCCAGATCGGCGTGCGCCGCGCGCTGGGAGCCCGTCGGCGCGACATTCTGCGTGAGTTGCAATGGGAAAACGTGCTGGTGGTTGGGCTCGGCGTGTTGCTGGGCCTGTTGGCCGCCCTTGCGGTCAACCTGTGGCTGATGCATCACTACGAGTTGCAGCGATTGCCATGGACGTATCTGCCGCTGGGCGCGGTGCTGCTGTTGGCGCTGGGGCAGTTGGCGGTGCTTGCGCCTGCGCTGCGCGCCTCGCGCGTGCCGCCGGTGGTGGCGACGAGGTCGGTGTGATTCAGATGACGGAGGACAGAGGACAGAGGACAGAAGGCGAGGGCCGGGATTCGGGATTCGGGATTCGGGAGTCGCAATTCGCGCAGGGTGGGCAAAGCGCAGCGTGCCCACGCGGTTTCCAGACACCTCGCCACGGTGGGCAGATGAAGCCAGCCCACCCTGCGCGAATCCAGATTCCCCATTCCCGATTCCCGGCCCGTACAATGCAACCCTCACGCGCATTCGCGCATCCAAGTCTGCATGCACCGGAGCAAAATGCGTACCGTCCTGATCATTGACGACAATCCGGCGGTGGGCGAGGCACTGTCCTTGCTGTTGTCCCTGCACGAAGTCCGGCCGCTGGTCGCCATCGACCAGGACGAAGGCCTTGCGACGCTGGCGCGCGAGAGCGTGGACGTGGTGATCCAGGACATGAACTTCACCGCCGACACCACCTCGGGCGAGGAAGGGGTGGCGCTGTTTCACGCTATCCGCGAGCGCCACCCGGATCTGCCGGTGATCCTGCTCACCGCGTGGACGCACCTGGAGACGGCGGTCGAGCTGGTCAAGGCCGGTGCGGCCGATTACGTGTCCAAGCCCTGGGACGATGCCCGTCTGCTGACCACGGTGGAGAACCTGCTGGAGTTGTCCGAGTCGACGCGCGAGGTCAGCCGCACCCGCAGCGAGCGGCGCAAGCGGCGCAGCGCGCTGCGCGACAAATACGAGCTCAATGGCCTGGTGTTTGCCTCCGAAGCCATGGGGCGCACGGTCGAGCTGGCCTGCCAGGTGGCGCGCTCGGATGTGCCGGTACTGATCACCGGACCCAATGGCGCGGGCAAGGAATGCATCGCCCAGATCGTGCATGCCAACTCGCCGGTGCGCGACGGGCCGTTCGTCGCCGTGAACTGCGGCGCACTGCCGGGTGAGCTGATCGAGGCCGAATTGTTCGGTGCCGAGGCCGGCGCCTACACCGGTGCCAACAAGGCCCGTGAAGGACGCTTCGAGATGGCCGATGGCGGCACGCTGTTCCTGGATGAAATCGGCAATCTGCCCCTGTCGGGTCAGGTCAAGTTGCTGCGGGTGATCGAAACCGGCCAGTTCGAGCGTCTGGGCTCGGGCCGCACCCGCAAGACCCACGCGCGCATCGTCAGTGCCACGAATGCCGATCTCAAGGCCATGATTGCCGAGAGCGAATTCCGCGAGGACTTGTTCTATCGGCTCAACGTGATTGAAGTGAATCTGCCGCCACTGGCCGAACGGCGCGACGACGTGCTGCCGCTGGCCGAACATTTCCTTGCCGGCCGCGCCGAGCTGTCCGGCGAAGCGCGCGAGGCGCTGATGAGCCACAACTGGCCGGGTAACGTGCGCGAGCTTAAGAACGCCATCGACCGCGCCTGCCTGCTGGTCCAGGACGGCGCCATCAGTCCCCAGCATCTCAATCTCCCCACCGCGCGCAATGCCAGCGACGCTTGGCGCAACCTCGACGAGCCGTCGTGCGAGACCGTGCAGCAGGCCCTGAGCCGACACCAGGGCGTGGTCAGCCACGCCGCCCAGGCGCTGGGCCTGTCGCGCCAGGCGCTGTACCGGCGCATGCAGCGTTACGGGATCGAAACCTCGTGAGCGCATGCGGCTGAAGTCGATCCAGGGGCGGTTGGCCTTGTGGCTGGGGCTGGCGGCGCTGGCTGGCGCTGCGCTGTTTGTCGTGGTGACGCGCTGGCCCTTGCCGCAGTTGGTGGCCTGGATTGCGCGCGAGACCGGCTGGACCATCGAAGCGGGCTGGCTGGCCACCACCACGGGCGGCTTGCTGATCACGCTGCTGATGCTGGTGCCGACGGCGGCGATGCTGGGCAGCCAGATGGCGCAGCCCTTGTTGAAGGTGCTGCGGGGCCTGGAAGGCGCCGTGACGAGCTATCAGGATGGCGACTTCGGGTTTTCCATCGCCACCCGGCGCAAGGATGAGTTGGGAGACCTGATACGTTTGCACAATGCGCTGGGCCAGACCCTGCGCGAGCAGCGCCAGAACCTGGCCCAGCGCGAACTGATGCTGGACA
>CBFGSA010000171.1:0-4855 GCA_965651365.1 uncultured Rhodanobacteraceae bacterium
AACGCATCCATCTCGAAACCGAAGCGCCCACCGTCGGGCAGTTCGATGAAGCCGCCGGCCACATCGATGCCAAGTTCGACACCGGGGTGGCGCAGCAGCCACTGGTGTTCGTCGGGCGTGATGACCAGGGCCAGCAGGCCGTTCTTCAGCGCGTTGGAGCGGAAGATGTCGGCGATCTCGCTGGACAGCACCGCGCGCAGGCCGAAGTCGAGCAGCGCCCAGGGCGCATGCTCGCGCGAGGAGCCGCAGCCGAAGTTGTGCCCGGCGATCAGGATTTCGCAGCCGCGCGCTTCGGGCCGGTTGAGCTCGAAGTCCGGGTTGTCGCTGCCATCGGCAAGATAGCGCCAGTCCTCGAAGCAGTGCCGGCCCAGGCCGCTGCGCTCGGTGGTGGTGAGAAATCGCGCCGGAATGATGCGGTCGGTGTCGATGTTGGGATAGTCCAGCACTGCGGTGCGCGAACGAATGTTCCGGAGCGGTTTCATGCGGCAACTCCCGTGGCAGCCGTGAGTGAGCGCGCATCGGTGATGCGCCCGGCCACGGCACTGGCGGCCGCGGTGGCCGGGCTGGCCAGCACGGTGCGCGCACCCTTGCCCTGGCGACCCTCGAAATTGCGGTTGGAGGTCGACACCACCAGCTCGCCGGGCTGCGCCAGGTCGCCATTCATGGCGATGCACATCGAGCATCCGGGCAGACGCCACTCGGCGCCGGCGGCGGTAAACACCTCGTGCAGACCTTCGGCTTCGGCGGCGCGGCGCACGCTTTCCGAACCCGGCACCACCAGCATGCGCACGCCCTTGGCCACGCGCCGCCCACGCAGCACGTCGGCCGCCGCGTGCAGGTCGGGCAGACGCGAGTTGGTGCAACTGCCGATGAACACCACATTCACCGGTGTGCCGGCAATCGACTGGCCGGCCTGCACCTGCATGTAGTCCAGCGCACGCTGTTCCTGCGCGTTGGCGGCGGCGGGCACCACCGCATCCAGTGCCGCGGCCATGCCGGGATGGGTGCCGTAGGTGACGGTCGGGCGCACCCGGGCAGCATCGATGCGGATTTCACGATCGAAGCGCGCGCCCTCGTCGCTGTGCAGGGTTTTCCAGTACGCAAGCGCCGTGTCCCAGGCCTCGCCTTGCGGTGCATGCGGCCGGCCATGGAGCCAGTCGAAGGTGGTCTGATCCGGGGCAATCATGCCGGCACGGGCACCGGCCTCGATGGCCATGTTGCATACCGTCATGCGCTCTTCCATGCTCAATGCGCGGACCGCGCTGCCGCGAAACTCCAGCACGTGGCCGGTGCCGCCACCCACGCCCAGCGCGGCGATGATGTGCAGCACCAGATCCTTGGCCGACACGTCGTCCGGCAACACATTGTCGACCGTCACCGCCAGCGTCTTCGGCTTGCGCTGCAGCAGACACTGCGTGGCCAGCACGTGACCGACCTCGGTGGTGCCGATGCCGAAGGCCAGCGCACCGAAAGCGCCGTGGGTCGCGGTGTGGCTGTCGCCGCACACGATGGTCATGCCAGGCCGGGTCGCGCCCAGTTCCGGCCCGATCACGTGCACGATGCCGCGCGCGTCGCTGTCCCAGCCGTGCAGCGTGATGCCGAATTCGGCACAGTTGCGTTCCAGCGTGTGCACCTGGGCTTCGGCTTGCGCGGTGGCATAGGGACGCGCGCCATCGGCAGCCGGCGGCAGGGTGGGCGTGGAATGGTCCAGCGTGGCCAGAGTGCGTTCGGGGCGATGCACCGGCAAGCCGCGTCGACGCAGTTCGTCAAAGGCCTGCGGCGAGGTGACCTCATGCACCAGATGCAGGTCGATGTAGAGCACGGCCGGTGCGTCCTCGCGCTGCGCCGCCACCTCGTGGGCATCCCACAGCTTGTCGAACAGGGTACGCGGCGCGCTCATGCCGAGGCCTCCGCCACAAAGTCGTTGGGCCGCGCGGCGGGTATCCGCGGCGTGACGCCGGCGCGATGCGGCGCTGCCACTGCAGCGGCGTCCGACAGATCGCTCAGCCAGCCCCAGCGGTCCACCGTGCGGCCGTCGAACAGGCCGAAGAAGGCATCCTGCAGCGAGCGGGTGATCGGCCCGACCCCGCCGGCGCCGACCGGGATGCGATCGACTGAACGCACCGGTGTGATCTCGGCCGCGGTGCCGCACATGAAAGCCTCTTCGGCGTAGTACAGCGCCTCGCGCGGCAGCTCGCGCTCGGCGCACGGGATGCCCAGGCCGCGCGCCAGCTTGAGCACGCTGTCGCGGGTGATGCCGACCAGCACGCCGGCACTGGTCGGTGGCGTGACCAGTTGGCCATCCAGCACCAGAAACAGATTCTCCCCGGCGCCTTCGCTGAGCAGCCCGTTGGTGCCCAGCGCGATGCCTTCGGCAAAGCCGCCACGCTGCGCCTCGCGCGCGATGAGCTGGCCCGACAGGTAGTTGCCGCCAGCCTTGGCCCAGCCAGGGAAGGTGTTTGGCGCAGCCCGGTTCCAGCTGCTGACGCAGACATCGGCGCCGTGCTCGCGGGCCTCGCCGTGGTAGCTGCCCCAGGGCAGGGCCATGATCACCACCTCGACATCGTTCTTGTCCGGCAGCACGCCCAGACCGCCCTCGCCGCGAAACACCAGCGGCCGCACATAGGCCGATGGCATCGCGTTCTCGCGCACCACGGCGCAGCAGGCGGCGTTGATGGTCCTGGCATCAAAGCCGATGTCCATGCCGTACACGCGGGCCGAGGCCAACAGGCGCCGGGTGTGGTCGGCGAGGCGGAAGAAGCGCGGCCCATCGGGCGTGGCATACACACGCTCACCCTCGAATACGGACGAGCCGTAGTGCAGGGCATGCGCGCTGACGTGCACGGTGGCTTCATGCCAGGGCACCAGAGCGCCGTTTTTCCAGATCAGTTGGGGATGGCTCATGTCGTTTTCGTTCCGGTCAGGTGCTTGAAAGTGAACAGGCTCAGACAGCGGCGGCCTGCGCGGCACGCGCTGATGGCGCTGGCGCCTGGTTGCGCGCCAGGGTATTGGCCACATCGAGTGCGGCCATGGCCGCGGCCTCGACGATGTCGGTGGAATAGCCATGGCCGCGGCACTGGCGATCGCCGTGGCGAACGGCAATCACGGCCTGGCCCTGGGCATCGCCGCCCTCGCTGACGGCGTGAATGCGAAAGTCGATCAGCGGCAGTGTTTCGCCGGTGGCGCGCTCGACCGCGCGCAGCACCGCATCCACCGGCCCGTCGCCGATGGCAGCCTCGCTGACCGCGTGCCCATCCTCGTGCACCAAGGTGACCGACACCGAGGCGCTGCCGCCCAGATGCGAGGCGGCATGCAGATGCTCGATGCGCCACGGCCCCGGACTGTCGGGATTGCGGCCCGCCGCCAGCGCTTCCAGGTCGCCATCGAAAATCTCGCGCTTGCGATCGGCCAGCTCCTTGAAGCGGTCAAAGATCTGATCCAGCGCCGCTTCGTCCGGCGAGTAGCCCAGCTCACCCAACCGCTGGCGCAAGGCGTGGCGGCCCGAATGCTTGCCCAGAACCAGTTGTGTCGGCGGCACGCCGACATCTTCCGGGCGCATGATCTCGTAGGTTTCGCGGTGCTTGAGCATGCCGTGCTGATGGATGCCCGACTCGTGCGCGAAGGCGTTCTTGCCCACCACCGCCTTGTTGCGCGCCATGGCCTGGCCGGTCAGTTGCGACAGCAGACGCGAAGTCGGATACAGCTTGCGGGTGTCGATGCCGGTGGTCACGCCGAAATGACTGGCGCGCACCTTCAGCGCCATCACGATTTCTTCCAGTGCCGCATTGCCGGCACGCTCGCCAATGCCGTTGATGGTGCATTCGACCTGGCGCGCACCGGCGCCAACCGCGGCCAGCGAGTTGGCCACCGCCATGCCCAGGTCGTTGTGGCAGTGCGAGGAAAACACGACGTGCTCTGCGCCGCGTACGCTCTGGCGCAGCCAGGTGAACAATGCCGCGATTTCCTCGGGCGTGGTGTAGCCGACCGTGTCCGGCGCATTCAGCGTAGCGGCGCCCGCCTCGGTCGCGACCGAGAACACCTCGGCCAGAAAATCGCGTTCGGTGCGCAGCGCATCCTCGGCCGAAAACTCGACATCGGCGCACAGCTCGCGCGCCCGCCGCACCGATTCGCCCGCCACATCCAGCACCTGCTGTTTGCTCATGCCCAGTTTGTGCTCGCGGTGCAGCGGACTGGTGCCCAGAAACAGGTGGATGCGCCCGCTGCGCGCCTTCTCCAGCGCCCGCGCGGTCACCTCGATGTCGCCCGGCATGCAGCGCGACAGACCGCAGGTGGTGGCGTGGCGCATGTGCTCGGCGACCTGTGCCACCGCGGCAAAATCATCCGGCGAGGCCTTGGGAAAGCCGGCCTCGATCACGTCCACGCCCAGCGCGTCCAGGGCCTGGGCGAAGCGCAGCTTCTGCGCCCGCTTGAGCGAGAAGCCGGGCGCCTGCTCGCCATCGCGCAAACTGGTATCGAAAATGCGTACATGGGGATCGGCAGCGTCATCGCCGCCGGTCGTCGAGGTTTCGTGTGCTTGGTTTTGCATGCCGGGCTCCACTCAAGGGGCCGGGCCAAGGGCAAAAAAAACCCCGCATCCGTTTCCGGGTGCGGGGTTTGTGGTGAGTCCGTGTTGCTTTTTATGGACGCGTACCCTTAACCCGCACCTCCGCTGGTAATAATAAGTACGAGGACGAGTACAAGGGCGAACGCCGACACCTGCGGCACAGCCAAACGGACCGGGAGAGCCCGGACCGAAATATTGACAAGCTGGCGCGTGCGGTGCGACATGGGCCGAAAGCTACACAGCTTTCTCACAAAGGTCAACATAATTTTTCAGCATAAGGCGCGACACCCC
>CBFGSA010000172.1:0-4853 GCA_965651365.1 uncultured Rhodanobacteraceae bacterium
AGCGGTGAGCGGTGAGCAGTAGGCCGTAAGCAGTCACCAGCACGCGCAAATGCGCGATGCTCTTTCCGCTCACTGCTCACCGCTCACTGCTCACGGCTCACCAAAGTCCACGACAGGCTACAATGACGCTTTTGCGCCTCCGGCCAGAACAAGGTACCCGCATGAGCCACGACCTCGACCAGACCTGCATCAACACCCTGCGCTGCCTGTCGATCGACATGATCCAGAAGGCCAACAGCGGCCATCCCGGTCTGCCGCTGGGCGCGGCGCCGATGGCCTGGGTGCTGTGGGACCGCTTCCTCAAGCACAATCCGGCCAATCCGGACTGGTTCGATCGCGACCGCTTCGTGCTCTCGGCCGGGCACGGCTCGGCCCTGCTGTACAGCCTGCTGCACCTGACCGGCTATGACCTCAGCCTGGACGACATCAAGCAGTTCCGCCAGTGGGGCTCGAAGACACCCGGCCATCCCGAGCGCGGCGATGTGCCGGGTGTGGAGACCACCACCGGGCCGCTGGGCCAGGGCCTGGCCAACGCCGTCGGCATGGCGATCGCCGAGGCACAGCTCGCGGCGCGCTACAACACCGACGAGCACACGATTGTCGATCACCACACCTGGGCCCTGGTCAGCGACGGCGACCTGATGGAAGGCGTGGCGGCCGAAGCGGCATCCCTGGCCGGCCACCTCAAGCTGGGCAAGCTGATCTGCCTGTACGACGACAACTACGTGACCCTGGCCGCAGGCACCGACATCACCTTCAGCGAAGATCGCGCCGAACGCTTCGTCGCCTACGGCTGGCATGTGGAAACCGTGACTGACGGCAACGACCTCAAGGCCATCAACGCTGCCATCGACGCCGCCATGGCTGAAACCGGCAAGCCCTCGATGATCCTGGTACGCACCCACATCGGTTTCGGCTCGCCGGAGCAGGACAGCTTCAAGGCGCACGGTTCGCCCTTGGGTGCCGATGGTGTGGCCGCCACCAAGCGCAATCTCGACTGGCCCGAGGCCCCGGCGTTTCTGGTGCCCGAGGAAGCCAGCAAGCAGGGCCGCAGCGCGCTCGAACGCGGCGCCAGGGCAGAGCAGACCTGGCAGGAGACCCTGCAGGCCTGGAGCGATGCCGAGCCGCAAAAGGCTGCCGAGTTCAAGCGCAGTCTGGCCGGCGAATTGCCGCCCGGCTGGGACACCGACATTCCCGAGTTTCCAACCGACGCCAAGGGCCTGGCCAGCCGCGCCGCCGGCGGCAAGGTGATCAACGCCATCGGCCCGAAACTGCCGATGTTGAGCGGCGGCTCGGCCGATCTCGACCCCTCGACCAAGACCTTCATGAAGGGTCTGGGCAATTTCGAGCCCGGTGCCGAGCCCGACGAGCAGGGCTCGGCGGATGAAATCTGGAGCCACGCCGGACGCAACATCCATTTCGGCGTACGCGAGCATGCGATGGGTTCGATCGCCAACGGCATGGCCGCACACGGCGGCTTCATCCCCTACACCGCCACCTTCATGGTGTTTTCCGATTACATGCGCCCACCGATGCGCCTGGCCGCGATCATGGGCCTGCAGGTGATCCACGTATTCACTCACGACTCGATTGCCGTGGGCGAAGACGGCCCCACCCACGAGCCGGTCGAGCAACTGGCCGGCCTGCGCTCGGTGCCGCACCTCAACGTGATCCGCCCCGGTGATGCCAATGAGACCGCCGAAGCCTGGCGCACCGCGATTGAAACCCGCGACCGTCCGACCACGCTGGTTCTGTCGCGGCAGAATCTGCCGACCCTCGACCGCAGCAAGTATGCCCCAGCCAGCGGCCTGCGCCGCGGCGGCTACATTCTCAAGGAGGCTGTCGGCGGCGAACCGGCGCTGATCCTGATCGCCACCGGTTCGGAACTGGGCCTGGCCGCCCGGGCTGCCGACAAGCTGGAAACCGAAGGCACGCCCACGCGCGTGGTCTCGCTGCCGAGCTGGGAACTGTTCGATGCCCAGGATCAGGCCTGGCGCGACGAAGTGCTGCCACCCGCCGTGCGCAAACGCCTGGCCATCGAGGCCGGCGCCAGCCAGGGCTGGCACCGCTACGTCGGCGACCAGGGCGACATGCTCACGATCGACCGTTTCGGTGCCTCCGCCCCGGGCGACCTGGTGCTGGAGAAATACGGTTTCACCGTCGACAACGTGGTGGCCATGGCGCAGGCGCTGCTGGATTGAGCGTGCACGGCATTCAGTGAGCGGTGAGCGGAAGATCGTCGTTCAGCTTTTCGCTGGCATCGACCGTGGATTCTTTGCAGACCTGCTGGCCAACGCTTTTCGGCAGCGGCTCAGCGCAACTGGCTGTCCTTGCTGCCGCGGCGGTTGTAGAGGCTGGCCGATTCGACACTGTCGGCTGCTTGCTGGCACTTGATGCACAGGCGCACACCGGGTACGGCCTTGCGCCGTGCCTCGGGTATTTCGGCGTCGCATTCCTCGCAGTGCCGCAGGCTCGGACCCTGGCGCATGCGGCTGCGTGCCTTCTTGACGGCATCTTCGACGGTCGCATCGATCTGATCCTGTACCGCGCCGTCGCCAGCCCAACCGGTCGCCATGACATGCACCCTTGAAAATCAACAAGATGGTGCGACATTGTAAGCCTTATTGTGGGCCGGATGTCAGTGTTTGAGCCGGCCGTTCAGGAAGCCCCGATGTCCGCATTGCCGTCCCCGATACGTCGACTGCCAGTCCTCGCCACCCTGCTCCTGCTTGGTGCCTGTGCGAGCCAGCAGACCCGTGTGCCGCAACGCTCGTCAGCCGAAATTCGTTCACAACTGATTCTGCTGCTGCCCGACAAGGTGCCCGACCGCAACGGCTGGGCGCAGGATATCCAGATGGCATTCCAGAGCCTCGATCTGGAAGCCGACAAGTCGCACCTGTGTGCCGCCATTGCCGTCATCGCCCAGGAATCGGGCTTCCAGACCCATCCGCAAATTCCGGGTCTGGCGCGCATCGCCCGCGCCGAGATTCTGCGCCGTGCACGCGCCCACCACATGCCGGAATTCGTGGTTGATGCGGCCCTGAAACTGAAATCTCCGGATGGACGCAGCTACGCCACGCGCCTGGCGTCGGTGCGCACCGAGAACGAGCTGAGCCGCATTTTCGAGGATCTGATCGGCAGCGTGCCGCTGGGTCGGCGCCTGTTCGGCGATGCCAATCCGGTCGAAACCGGTGGCCCGATGCAGGTCAGCATTGCCTGGGCCGAACACAGTCGGGCGCGTCAACACTACCCGTGGCCGATTGACACCAGCGTGCGCCGCGAAGTCTTCACACGGCGTGGCGGGGTGTATTTCGGCATCGCCAATCTGCTCGACTATCCGGTCAGCTACAACTACATGCGCTACCGCTTTGCCGACTACAACGCCGGCCACTATGCCAGCCGCAATGCGGCTTTCCAGCAGGCGGTGACCCGGCTTGGCGGCCACGCGCTGGCGCTGGACGGCGACTTGCAGGCCGCCAACGGCAAGACCGGGGCTACCGGGCGCGCCGTGCTCGCGCTCGCCAGTCGGCTGCAACTGGACCCGGATGCCATCCACGATGCGCTGGCCAAGGAAAAGACGCCGGAGTTCGAGGACACCGCCTTGTACCACCGGGTGTTCTCACTCGCCGATCAGGCAACCGGCACACCCTTGCCACGCGCCATCCTGCCGCAGATCCGGCTGCACAGCCCCAAGATCAGCCGCCATCTCACCACGGCATGGTTTGCCAACCGCGTCGACACCCGCTACCGGAGCTGTCTGCGGCGCTGACCTGCGCTTGCCGAGATCGCATCAACGGTCTCCCGCTGTTCTCACGAAATCTTCAGCAATGGATTCTGCGACACCGCTTCGCTCCGCGCAGAACGACCAAGGTGAGGAATCTCGTCATCCAGGAATCGCGCAGCGATCTCCGGGATGACGAGGAGTTTGGGCGACGTCTTCGGAATGACACCGGATTCCCTGCCTCGGCTGCGCGTGGTGCTCAACCGGCACCCTTGCGGCCGAGGCGACTGATCCAGCTGTACAGCCCCCAGACCACCAGCACGAAGGCGATGCCGCCAACCCAGATCGAGGCGTCGGCGAAGCCCGGACCGACCAGGGCCAACGGCGCCTCGCGGCCTGAAAACACGACGATTGCGGCAATGATGACGCCGAGGATGCTCTCGCCCACGATCAGGCCCGAGGACATCAGCACACCAAGCTGTTTGGTATCGGTCGGCCGTGGCGCGCGCTCGGCACGGCGGTTGAAATACCAGCCGACAATGGCGCCGACCACGATCATCAACGTCACCTCGGAAGGCAGGTACACGCCCAGGCCCACGGCCAGCGGCGGGAAGCGCATCCTGCTGCCGAGCTTGCCCAGGATCTCGTCGATCACGATTACCACGGCGCCAATGCCGACGCCGGTCCAGATCAGGCTCCAGTCGATATTGTGCTTGAGGATGCCCTCGGACAGGGCCGAGATCAGCACCGCCTGCGGTGCGGCAAGCGCGTGATCGGTCGCGTTGGGTGCGCCGGTGAATCCGTAGGCTTCGCTCAGCATGTTGAGGACGAAGGGAATGATGAACGAACCTGCAATCACGCCGATGACCAGCGCGACCTGCTGTTTCCACGGCGTGGCATCGACCAGCTGGCCGGTTTTCAGATCCTGCAGGTTGTCGTTGGCAATCGTGCAGCCGGCAAACACCACCGAGGAGGTGAACAGGGCGAAAGCAACCAGCGCCGTGCCGGCTTCGGTGGGCAGATAGGGCTGCACGCCGATCGCCAGCAGAACGGATGCGATCACCACCACCAGAATGCCGACACCCGAAATCGGGCTGTTGGACGAGCCAACCAGGCCGGCCATGTAGCCCAC
>CBFGSA010000173.1:0-4844 GCA_965651365.1 uncultured Rhodanobacteraceae bacterium
GCGGATCGGTAGCGGCGCGCAACCGGCCCGAAGGCGGGCTGGAAGTCACCGTGCAGCTACCGCTTGCGTGATTTTGCACCGATTAACAACTGGCGGCAGTTACCTACCAAGGCGCGACGTGGCAACGATACAGCGCGACAGCGGTGACCTGCTCTCGACGTCGTGTATCATTTTTCACCTACCCGCTCGGAATCGAGGCCTACATCGGACCGTTTCCGATCACCCTGTTTCAGGAGCATTCGCCGATGGAGCTGCAGATTTTTTTCAAGTTGAACACCGGATTTTCAGGAGCGGTCTGGCTGGTTCTTGCCATGTTGCTGCTTCCCGGCATTACCTGTGCCGGCACGGTCGAGGGTACAGTCACCGACCAGAGCGGGCTTGCCGTACAAGGTGCCCAGGTAACATTGAAAAAGGTATTGGGTCTTGCTGTTTTTGAACTGGGCGTGGCAGACACCGACGCATCAGGGCATTACCGGTTTGCTGATGTCGACGGCAATCTGTATCTCTCGGCCCAAACGGATGATCTGCATACCACGGGGCTTCCGGGCGGAGGTGTGTGCATCACGCCCTACGACTGCTGGAACGAATTAGCCAATCAACACTATGTCGGTGAAAGTGACAGCGTGACTCTGGCTGACATTGTCTTGAGCCCAGCTGGTGCTCTGGACATCACCCCATTATTCGGCTCGGTTGCAAGCAATCTGGCGTACAAGCTCGAAATTTCCAACGCGAGCCACGCGCCGAACTCCTTTGAAGTGAACGGACAGGGTCAGATGCGCATCGGTCATTTGCCTCCTGGCGACTATGCTCTCAAGCTGAGCCCCGATGGCGACCGGTACTTGGGCCTGTGTGCGGACGACACGGCGTTTGACACTTTGGTGAATGTTCCGTGCCAGGGCAGCCCTGCCGTGCAGGTCCAGGCAAGTGCCGCGCGAACCTTGCCATTTCATCTGCAACAGGGCATCCGCTTCTCGGGACAGGTGACCGACGCGCACAGCGGCGAGCCTGCCGGCGTTCTTGTCGAGCTCGTGGATACTAATCATCCGGCGTTGTTCGCATCGGCCACCACCCAAACGAACGGTTACACCTTCGGACCGCTGTTGCCCCGAACCTATGCGGTCAAGTTCGTGGGCGGGGAGCGCTACCATGGCGAGCTTTTTGACGACGTGCCGTGCGCTGACGATGCGTGTGAATTGGCTGGCGCCACGCTGATCGCGCCGCAAGCCGGCGAGCAGATCACTCACATCGATGCCAGCCTTGAGCCGCGCCAGCGGATCTCCGGCCAGGTGCTTGATGCTGACACGCTGCAGCCCCTGGCTGGCGTCACTGTGCACAAGATGCATGCCAAACCGCTGGTCTTTCCGGGTGGATGGCATTGGGAGACGGATGCCTCCATCAAAACCGACAGCCAAGGCGAGTTTCAGTTCTCGGGTGTTGCGCCAGGCGGTTTCACACTGCGGGCCGAGGATCCGCACAACAGCTACGTTGGCCTGCAGTTGCCCGGCATCGACTGCGATTTCGGCAACGCTTTCTGCTATCTGACGCCGGTCAATGAGAGCAACGGCCAGTGGCTGGCTCCGTATACAGTCAATCCGGACCAGGCGCTGACCGGGCTGACGATTGCGCTGCATGCAGGAGCCAATTTGTCGGGTGCCGTGATCAATTCCGCGACTGGCGGGCCCCTAAGCGGCGCGGTGGTCGAGCTCGCCGATGCGGCCGATCCGAGCCGGACCCTATCGACCCGGACCGACGCTTCGGGGCACTACACCAGTCTTGCGTTCAACGCCATCACGGTCAAGGTATCGGCAAACAACCAGGCCGCGGGCCAGCTCTATCAGAATATCGCCTGCGCGTCCGGCTTCTCCTGTGACTACTCAACGGGAACATCTGTCGCCGTTGCTTCGGGACAGCATGTGACACAGATCGATTTCAGCCTGCCACCCGATGCCGATACGCTGTTTTCTTCCGGATTCGACCCGCTCTGAGTACGCAGGTCAGGACTTCGGTCTGTGACCTGCATGCTGCGGCGCTCGTCGGGCCGAGGCAGTGCCTCGGCTTTGTCCGGCTCGCCCTGGCCGCTCGTTCGCCATCAATGAACTGCCCGTGGGGCGACCCAGATCAAATAGATTTTGAGGCAAGCAACCTTCCATGGTGGGTATTGTCCGGCCCGGCCATCCATGGCCGGTCGTTCGGCAAAGCTGAACTGCCACTGGCAGTTCAGCTTTGCCTCACCCATCTCCATAGCTCCTTGAAGCTGGGCTTTTTGCCGTACATCAGGATGCCGGTGCGGTAGATGCGGGCGGCCAGCCATACGCAGGCCAGCAGGCCGATGACCATCAACGCCAGCGACAGCAGCAGTTGCGGTATCGGCACCGAAGCCAGCGACCAGCGCACGGGCATGGTGAAGGGCGAGAAGAACGGGATGAACGACATCGTCACGCCCAGATCGCCGCTGGGATTGTTGATCAGGGCGAACACCGCGAAGAAGCCGATCAGGATCGCGAAGGTGACAAAGGTCGCGTATTGCTGGGTTTCCTGGATGGTGTTGCACATCGCGCCGATGGCCGCATACAGCGCCCCGTACAGCAGAAATCCGAGTACGAAGTAGAGCAGGAAGATCACCAGCAGGCTGCCCGACATGGTCGGGATCGGGAAGCTCTGCATGGCATCGGCGCTGACCCCGAACAGGGCCGCCAGATGCACGCGCTGGCTGGTGATCAGGAACACCGTGCCACCCCAGATCGCCATCTGCAGCAGACCTGCGGCACCGACACCCAACACCTTGCCCAGCAGCATCTGGAACGGCGTCAGCGAGGACGCCAGCACTTCCATGATGCGTGAGGTCTTCTCCTCGATCACCGAGGTCATGGTGCGCTGACCGTAGATCAGGATCGCGATGTACAGGATGAAGCCCATGAAGTAGGCGATCATGAACGAGGCCGCGCCGCTCTGGCCGGTCAGCTTGCCGGCGCTGACCTTGGTGGTGTCCAGATCGGCCGGTGCCATGGCTCGGGCCACGACTGCGGCATCGATGCCCGAATCGGCCAGACGGGCGCTGGCCAGCACCTTGCCGACGGCGCCTTGCAGGTGCTGCATGGCCTTCATCGAGCCGACATTGCTGCCGTAGTAGTCGAGCTTGCCGGACTTGAGGGTCTGCGGGCCAACCACCAGCACCCCGTCCAGCTTGTCGCCAGCCGGCGCCTTGTCGTTGTCGACCCGCGTGATCAACTGGTCGCGCAGCGTTTCGGTGTTGCCACTTGCCTTTTCGACCGACAGCTTGTAGCGCGGCACATCGCCATCATCCAGCGTGTCCTTGCCCAGGGTATCGGCAATGCGCTGGCCCAGATCCTGGCCCGAGCCATCCATCACCACCACGCGGGTGGTGTGCGCGCCACCGGACATCATCAGCGCCGGCACCACGGCGAAGAACACCATCATCACCGGCAGCAGCACGGTGGAAATGACGAAAGCCTTGCTGTGCACGCGTTCCACGAACTCGCGCCGCAGCACGGCCCAGACCTTGTTCATGCCATTCATGCGCTGTGCTCCCCGGCCGGTTCGTCGCGGCGCGCCGCAGTGGCGGCCTCGGCGCCGACCTTCTTGATGAATATCGACTGCAGCGAGGCTTCCACCACCTCGAAACGCCGCAGGCCCACGCCGGCATCAACCAGCCGATGCAAAAGCTGTTCCGGATCGGTGTCGTCGGCAATCTCCACTTCGGCGCTGGCGCCATAGTCGTCGAGGCGGGCCACCAGACTTTGATCGGCCAGAATGGGCGCGGCGCGTTCCTTGCCGTGGCTGAAGCCCAGCGCCACGTGACGGCCGCCGAATTCGGCCTTGACCTCGGACACCGCGCCGTCCACCACCTTCCGGCCGCGCGCCATGATCACCACCCGGTCGCACATGCGCTCGGCCTGCTCCATCACGTGGGTCGAAAACAGGATCGTGCGGCCCTGGCCGGCCAGTTCCACCACGATGTCCTTCATGGTCTGCGAATTGACCGGATCGAGACCGGAGAACGGCTCGTCCAGGATCACCAGTTCCGGCTCGTGCAGCAGGGCACCGGCAAACTGCACCTTTTGCTGCATGCCCTTGGACAGATCCTCGACCTTCTTGTCGGTCCAGTCGCTGATGCCGAGCTTGTCCAGCCAGGCCTGTGCACGCTGGCGCGAGTCCGCGCGGCCAATGCCGCGGGTTTCGCCGAGGAAGGTCAACTGGTCCAGCACTTTCATTTTCTTGTACAGCCCGCGTTCCTCGGGCAGATAGCCGATGCGGTGCGACAGGGCGCGGCTGGACTGCTTCTCGCCCAGCACCCGGATCTGGCCCTCGTCCGGCTCCAGGATGTTCATGATCATGCGGATCAGGGTGGTCTTGCCGGCGCCGTTGGGCCCGAGCAACCCGAAGATGCCGCCTTCGGGCACCTGCATCGACAGCGCATCGACCGCCACGTGGCCGGAAAAGCGCTTGCTGACACGCTCGACCTGCAAACTGGGTTTGGACATTGGCTACTCCATACCGGGAACACGGCAAGGTAGCACGAACGCGGCCGCGGGCGAACCGGCGTCACGGTCCGCGTGCCTGCACGAGTCTGGCATTCCCCGGCAATCGCACGCATGGCGCCCTCCTACTGGCAGCCTGTCGGACTTGACTCGACTGGCCTGCGAATCCGTCTGTGTGGTCCATATTTCCGCCACTCTTTGACCCATGGAACCACCATGGGCCTGCAAAGCGTCGAAAATCTGTCCTCACACAGCCGAATTCTCGCCTCAACCGGCCAAGTCCGACAGGCGGCTAGCCCGCATTATTCACCGGGATTCGTAGCGAGCCGGTTCCAGGGTGCGTGC
>CBFGSA010000174.1:0-4841 GCA_965651365.1 uncultured Rhodanobacteraceae bacterium
GCGCATGACCTTCTCCGCCACCTCCATTTGTGCGGCCAGTTCGGGATCGTACTGGCTGATCCGGATGCCGTCGGCCGTTTCCACGACGTACAGTTCATCGCCTTTTTCCAGGCGCAGGCGAGCCAGCAGCTCCCTGGGCAGGATGACGCCGGCGGAATTGCCGATGGTGGTGATTTTGAGTTTCATGGGCTTGTACTCACATTCCGGCCAGTATAACCGATGTTATAACACTGACCGGGACAGAGGCAAGCGTGTTGCGAAGGTTGGGGAGTTTGCGCCCGGGCTCGGGCACTCCGGCGACAACAGCGCGACCGGAGTGCCCGGACTTCAACAGCCTTCAGGCAAGGGCCGCAAGCGCGGCGTCGTAGTCGGGTTCTTCGGCGATTTCATTGACAAGCTGGGCATGGACGACTTTGTTGTCAGCGTCCAGCACCACGACGGCGCGTGCCGCCACGCCAGCCAGCGGGCCGTCCGCCAGGGCGACGCCGTAATCCTTGAGGAACTCGCGCCCGCGCATCGTTGACAGCATGGTGACGTTGTCGATGCCTTCGGCGCCGCAGAAACGCCCCTGGGCAAAGGGCAGGTCGGCCGAAATGCACAGCACCACCGTGTTGTCCATCTGCCCGGCCAGATTGTTGAACTTGCGCACCGATGCCGCGCACACGCCGGTGTCGACGCTGGGGAAGATATTGAGAACCTTGCGCTTGCCGGAAAAATCGGCCAGCGAGCGGTCGCCCAGATCCTTGTCCACCAGCTTGAAATCCGGAGCCGGAGAACCCTTGGCCGGGAACTGGCCGTTAACTTGTACCGGCTTGTCGTGAAAAGTGACTTGCGACATGGAAATCTCCTTGGTGAATGGGATTGATTATCGTAGCCCATATCGGCTGGCTGCAGGCTGATCTGGGTCAAGCGGTCGTGCTGCCGTGCATTTTTCCCTTCGTCATTCCGGACGGAGCACAGCAGCGCCGAGCCGGGATCCACCGGCAGGCGTGATGTGTCAGGCAAACAGGTGGATTCCGGATATCGCTTCGCGATTCCGGAATGACGAAATGCTGTGCCCGGGTGCCGCAGGGCTTTTGCCGGGCGATCTGCCGAGGGGCTGTGAAAGTGCAGACTGTCAGACCCGCGCGAACACCAAGGTGGCGTTGGTGCCGCCAAAGCCGAAGCTGTTGGACATCACCGTATCGAGTTTGGCGTCGGCCGTGTGGCGCAGAATCGGGTAGCCGGCAGCCTGCGGGTCGAGCATGTCGATATTGGCCGAGCCGGCCATGTAGCCGTCCTGCATCATCAGCAGGCTGTAGATCGCCTCGTGCACGCTGGCCGCACCCAGTGAATGGCCGGTCAGCGCCTTGGTCGAAGAAATCGGCGGGATGTCGTTGCCGAACACCTTGCGTACCGCCTCCAGCTCGATCACGTCGCCGACCGGCGTACTGGTGGCGTGAGTGTTGAGGTAGTTGACAGGCTGATCCAGTCCCGCCATTGCCATTTGCATGCAGCGCACCGCGCCCTCACCCGATGGCGCCACCATGTCGGCGCCATCCGAGGTCACGCCATAGCCCACCAGTTCGGCCAGGATGGGTGCGCCACGGTTGCGCGCATGGTCGTATTCTTCCAGTACCAGGATGCCGCCTCCGGCGCCGATGACGAAGCCGTCACGGCCCGCATCGTACGGACGCGAAGCCGATTCCGGTGTGTCGTTGTATTTCCTGGACAACGCGCCCATCGCGTCAAACTGCGAGGTCATGCCCCAGTGCAGTTCCTCGCTGCCGCCGGCAAACACGATGTCCTGGGCGCCGTGGCGAATCATGTCGGCACCGGCGCCAATGCAATGCGCCGAGGTGGCGCAGGCTGCGGCTATCGAATAACTGATGCCGAGTATCCCGAAGGCGGTGGCGAGGTTGGCCGACACCGTCGAACACATCGTGCGCGGCACCATGTAAGGCCCGATGCGGCGCACGCCTTTGTCCTTGAGCAGGCGTCCGGTTTCGATCTGCCATTCGGGCGAGCCGCCGCCGGAACCGGCAATGACGCCGATGCGCGGATGGCGGATGGCGTCCAGAGTCAGACCGGCATGTTCAATGGCAGCGCGCATGGCCACGTGCGCGTAGGCCGCCGCATCGCCCATGAAGCGCTTCAGCTTGCGGTCGATGCATTCGTCCAGATCAATGTCCGGCTTGCCGCCAACCTGGCTGCGCAGACCCATTTCCGCGAAGGCGGGAATCGTGCGGATGCCGCTTTTCAGCTCGCGCAGGGCTTCGCTGACGGTCTCGGCCGCATTCCCGAGGCAGGACACGATGCCCATTCCGGTCACCACCACGCGGCGCATTTCAGAAGTCCTCCGTCGACTGGAACAGGCCCACGCGCAGGCCACTGGCGTTGTAGATCAGGTGATCGTCGACATAGGTGCGCCCGTCGGCCACCACCAGCTTCAGACGGCTGCGGACCACGCGGTGGATGTCGATCTCGTAACGCACCAGCTTCGCCCTGGGCAGGACCTGACCGGTGAATTTGACCTGGCCCACGCCCAGTGCGCGACCGCGGCCGGGTTCACCCAGCCAGGGCAGATAGAAGCCGGCCAGTTGCCACATCGCATCCAGCCCCAGGCAGCCCGGCATCACCGGATCACCCTGGAAGTGGCAGTCGAAAAACCACAGGTCGGGCCGGATATCGAGTTCGGCATGCAGTTCACCCTTGCCATGCGCGCCGCCGTGATCGTTGATCAGCGTAATGCGGTCGAACATCAGCATCGGCGGCGCCGGCAGCCGGGCATTGCCCGGGCCGAACATCTCGCCGCGCGCGCAGGCGAGAATCTGTTCCTTGTCCAGTGAATTGGGACGGTTCATGGAGGGTCCATCGGAAGTAAGGGTGCGGCAAGGATGCGCCTGTACCGTTCATTGCGCATGGTAACAACAAATGGGGCTTCCGAACGTGCCTGGGCACTCTATCGGCTTGCCCGCCTGGGCCTTCTACGCCACAATCCCGGTCCAGCGCGCCTGACCGAACTTCTCCTCAACCAGGGCGTGCGCCTGCTCCAGTTCATGCCCTGCCAGGGTGTCGCCCTGCAATCCGTGGCTTGCGCGGAAGGTGTCGATCATGCTTTGAATGACCTGCTCGCGTGGCATGCCGGTCTGGCTGCGCAGCGGGTCGACGCGCTTGGCGGCGCTGGTGGTGCCCTTGTCGGACAATTTCTCGCGGCCGATGCGCAGCACTTCCAGCATCTTGCTGGCGTTGATGTCATAGGCCATGGTGACGTGATGCAGCACGGCCTTGCCGCGCCGCGCCTGGGCCGCACCGGCGATCTTGCCGGCTTCGGAAGCAATGTCGTTGAGCGGCTGATACCAGGCTTTGATGCCCAGCTTGTCCAGCGCCTCGATCACCCAGGCATCCATCAGTGCGTAGGACTCCTGGAACGACAGGCCCTCGACCATCGACAGCGGTGCGCTGATCGAATAGGTGATGGTGTTGCCAGGCTCGATGAACATCGCGCCACCGCCGGAAATGCGCCGCACCACTTCAATGCCGTGGCGACGGGCGGCCTCATCATCGACCTCGTTGGCCAGCGACTGGAAGCGTCCGATCACCACCGCCGACGAGGCCCATTCCCAAACGCGCAGGGTCGGTGCGCGGTGCCCGGCGGAGACCGCGTCCGTGATGACTTCGTCCAGGGCCATGTGCAGGGCAGGGGGCTGCGGCGGCTCGTGGATCAACTGCCAGTCGTGATCATTCCACTGGCTGCGGCTCATGCGGTGTGTCCGTCCAGTGCCCGTCGCACCACCTCGGCCACCGCCTCGGCCGACAGGCCGTACATCAGCACATCCTCGCCCAGCGCGGCGTCGATCGCCGCGGTGATCTGTTCGCGGCTGGATGTGGAAGCCAGTCCGTCCAGGGCTGCGTTGATCTGCGCCAGCGCCGTGTCCGGCTCCAGGAAAAAGTCGCCGCTGATTTGAACATCATGCACCCGTCCGTCCAGAACGTCGAGATCAGCCACCACCAGCTTGCCGCCTGGCACCTTGTATTCGCCGTGCATTGCTTTCTCCTGAGTGTCGCCGCCACAGACTACATCAGGTGTGCATGCAAGCGCTCAACGACGGCGTGATCACTGGCCGGACAGCGGCCACAAGCGTTGCCGATCGCGCGCAGGGCGCTTGTTGTATCTGCAGAAGCGGCCCATGGCCGCGAAAAAAGCTGCGGCAATCAGTACGCCTCGGTATCGTAGGGGTCATCCTGGCCGAGCGTGGCGTTTTCCTTGCCGCCACCTTCAGCCAGTCGAATCTTGAGCGCCAGGCCGTCGTGCGAGTCGGCCTTGTTGAGCGCCTCTTCCAGCTCGATCTTGCCATCCTTGTACAGCTTGTACAGCGACTGGTCGAAGGTGTGCATGCCTTCGGACAGGCTGCGATCCATGGCCTGCTTGACCTCGTGGATGTCGCCGCGGCGGATCATGTCGCGGATCAACGGCGTGTTCAGCAGCAGCTCGGTCGCCGGAATCCGGTGGCCGTCCTTGCCGATCACCAGACGCTGGCTGATCACCGCGCGCAGGTTCAGCGCGAGGTTCATCAACACGTTGCGGTGCGCCGATTCGGGGAAGAAGTTGAGAATGCGCTCCAGGGTCTGATCGGCATTGTTGGAGTGCAGGGTGGCCAGCACCAGGTGCCCGGTTTCGGAGAAGCCGATGGCCGCCTCCATGGTGTCGGTGTCGCGGATCTCGCCGATCAGGATCACGTCCGGCGCCTCGCGCATGCCGTTCTTCAGTGCGTCGTGGTAGCTGTGGGTGTCCATGCCCACCTCACGCTGGTTGACGATCGACTTCTTGTGCCGGTGCAGGTATTCGATCGGGTCCTCGA
>CBFGSA010000175.1:0-4724 GCA_965651365.1 uncultured Rhodanobacteraceae bacterium
CGGCGGCATCCGCGTGCAGGAAACCGCGGCCGACCTGCCGGTGCTGCTGGCCGTGAACTCCAGCCTGCGCGACCGGCCACTGCCGGACAAGACGGTGGCCTTCGGAGAAGTCGGTCTGTCCGGCGAAATCCGCCCGGTCCCCAACGGCGAGGAGCGCCTGAAAGAAGCCGCCCACCACGGCTTCAAGCGCGCCATCGTGCCGCGTGCCAATGCGCCGAAGAGCGGCAAGCTGGGGTCCTTGCGGGTGATTGCCGTACAGCGCCTGGCCGAGGCCTTGCAGGCGGTTGAATGAACATCCGCGAGCGGTAAGCGGTAAGCGGTAAGACGAGTCGCACGGTACCTCGTAACGCTTGCGGCTCACCGCTCACGGCTTTCCGGCTAGGCCATCGGCCGCTGCAGGATGACTTCCAGCACGAACTTGGAGCCGAAGAAGGCCAGAATCAGCAACGCCATGCCGGCCAGGGTCAGGTTGACTGCGCGGGTGCCGCGCCAGCCGTGGCGCCAGCGGCCCCACAGCAGGGCGCCGAACACCAGCCAGGCCAGCACTGACAATACGGTAGTGTGAACCAGGTGCTGGGCGCGGATGTTTTCGACGAACAGGCCACCGGTAAGCAGGGTCAGGGTCAGCAGCGCAAAGCCGGCGCCGATCAGGCGAAACAGCAGGGCCTCGGTTTGGGTCAGTGGCGGCAGCGCGGTGGCCAGCCGCGCCGGATGGTGCGAGCGCAGCGCGCGTTCCTGCATCGCCAGCAGAATTGCCAGCGCGGCGGCAATGGCCAGAATGCTGAAGCCGAGCAGGGCGATGGCCACATGCAAGGTGATTTGCCAGTTGAGCGGATGTGGCGCCGTCGCCGGTGCCAGAAAGGCATCGATGGCCAGCAGCACCGCTGCCAGCGGGAAAACGATCACTCCGAGGCCGGCGACCGGGCGCCACAGGTTGACCAGGATCGTCAGCGCCGCGATCACGCCGGCCACCAGCGACAGCGCGGCAAAGAAATGCAGGTCCACACGTCCGTGGTGCGCGCCCAGCAGCACCACGGCGTGCAGCACGACAGCGATGGCAGCCAGCGCCATGGCGCTGCGCCGCAGCACGCGCGGGCAGCCGGTCAGGGGCGCAATCAGCAGCAGACCGGCGACCAGATAAAGCAGTACGGCAAGGGCAGTGGTGAAGTGCAGCAACATGGCGTCAATTTTGGCACAGACCGCTGCGGAGTTCTGCCGAATCCTCGATCAGCCGGGAATTGTCATGTGCGTGCGCTCCGGCGTTTTTGCGCTGACGCGCAGAAAGCACTGCCGTGAAATCACGCCAGCGTCCCCCGGTACTCGAGGGAAGCTGGCGACTGCCCGTGGTCAGGGTTGCACGAATTGGCAGGGGCTCGGATCGAAGCCGTCCAGGAACAGGATGTCTTCAGGCGATGTATGCCAGCCGATGTCCTGGAACAGGGGCAGGGTCAGATCGACCTTGTCGAAGAGGCTCACATTCAGGCTCGGCTCCATCAGCAAGTCCGGGAAGGCCTCGGTGGTGAAGTGCGATACCGAGGAGCCCGGCTCGACCGGATTGGGCGCATACATGCGCACGCAGCCCGAGTTCGTGCCGCTGCGCTCGCCGGACGGATCGGGGCCGAGCGTGGCGTTGACGCCTGGGAGCTGGGCCTTGAGCGTATTGCCCGTGGCCTGGCTGATACCCAGCGAGGGAATGGTGACGCTGGGGTCGGTGCCACCCATCGGCGACAAACCACCGGGCTGGTTGTTGGCCACGAGCACGCCGATGGCGCCGACATTTTGCGCATTCTTGACCTTGACGGTGAAATTGCAGGCGCCGCGGTCGACCAGCGCAATCTTGCCGGCGATGGCCGCGCCATTGGTGAACGCCTCGCAGCCGTCGTTGACCGGTGCGGTGCCATCGACCGCCAGCACCACGTCGCCGGTTACCGGCGAGGAACCTGCACTGGGACCGAATTCCGCGAGTTGTGCCGGATAGGTGCCGGCAATTGCCCCGGGACTGTGGACGTCCAGCACGATTGCTGGATCGAGGAACACCGTCGATTGCCTGCTGGTGTTGGGTCCGGTCCAGATCAGGTCAGGATCGTTGATGGTCGATGCGGCACGCTGTGAATTGTTCATGTCCTTCCACAGCTTGTTGGTGGAAGTGTCGTACAGGTAAGAGCCCCAGATCGGGGTGTCGGACGTGTATGCGGAGCCACTGGTCGAATACAGCGCGACAAATCCGAGACCATGGCCCAATTCATGGAACACCACCGGCAGCAACGGAATGCGACCGGACGCAATCGCCACGTCGGGATCGGTGTCATACCACCAGCCGACAGTACCGTTCAGACAGGTACCAGTGTCGATGGCGACGTTGAAGGTGGCATTGATGTCGGAGTCGCTCGACAGATCCAATCCCGCCAGGGAGTTGGCTTCGGCCACCACGTATGCGGTGTTGCTGCGCGGCGCGTTGGCAAAGTTTGAAAACGCCGATTGCGGCCCCGCCGATCCCAGCACTGCTGAAGAGCCGCTGCAGGTCAGCGAGTCCATCTTGGCGTCCACCGTGATGGTCACGCTGGAGTCGAGTAGCTGGCCCCACTGGTTGGCGGCTTTTGTGAATACCCGCAGCCGACACTGGCCCAGGGTTTCGCCGCTCTGGCATCCGGCGTCGGCGGCGGGGGTGGCCGGGTCATTGAATCCGACATTGGCGGCATTGACGTTGTTGATCACGATCGTCGCGGTGGCACGCGCGGTACGGCCGCAGAAACCGCCGGCCAGGCCAAGTGCGAGCGCGGTGAGCAGGATGGGTTTAGCGGTCATCGCGGGCCTCCGGTGTCTGCGGCTGGGCCTGCGGAAGCAACTGGTGCGACGCGTCGTTGCAGCGCAAGTGAACATGGCCGTGTCCGTCGCTGGTCGCCACGATCTGGGCATTGGCTGCACCATTGAGCCGGGTTTCAATCATGCCGTTGGGGTGCACGATGGTTTGCACGACCGGGCTGGCGACACTCTGCGCCTGTTGCACGGCACGTTTTTGCTCGGCAGTGACCGGATGATCGATGATCTGTCCGGTTTGCGGGTCGATGAATACGCGCATGCCGGCCGATGCTGCCGGTGCGGTTTTGTTGGTGGCAGGCGGTTGTCCAGCCGGTGCAGGGGGTGCACTGATAGCGCTTGTTGGCAGGAAAAAAATCAGAGTGCCGAGCAATGCGGCAATGAGGGTATGAGCTCGCATGAGGTGATCCTCCACGGTGCTGGAAACGTCTTCCCCGGCAGTCGGCGCGCAGCCTGATTCCCGTTTTGGTGCGTACCGATGCCACGGTCCGTACTGCAGGCGCCATTCTAGCCCGGACTATTCATGAACCTCCTGCTGCGATCGCCGATACACTCGCCGTGGCACGCGCTGCTTCCTCAGCGGCGCTCGACGTACTGTCGAGTACGCCTGCGCGCCTCTTCAGTCCGCATCGCGCGCCATGGCGGTGTCTCAGCGATCTCGCGACGGACGCTCATGAATAATCCGGGCTAGCGCAAACAGTCCGGGCAGAAGCCTTGGCGGTACAGGCGTTGATGAGGAGCACGATCGTGATCGAATGGTGATTTGCAGTGACTGCAATACTTCTGGCAGTGCCGGCGCTGGCGGGTGAAACCCGCAAGGAGCGCCCAAGCAATCTGCTGGCGGCGCCCGAAGCCGGTCACCACAAGGCCGCCACTGCCCATTTCGACGCGCAGTGCCGTTCACCGCTCGCGTCCCGGCGCGCCAGCCGCTCCGTTACAATGGCACCTTTCCTCCACATCTTGAACCATGTTTGAATCCTTGAGCCAGCGACTGGCAGGCACCATCGACCGCGTGCGCGGCAAGGGTCGTCTGACCGAAGACAATATCCAGGAAACCCTGCGCGAGGTGCGCATCGCCCTGCTCGAGGCGGATGTCGCCCTGCCGGCGGTCAAGGACCTGATCGCGCATGTGCGCGAGCGCGCCGTGGGCCAGGAAGTGCTGAAAAGCCTGACCCCGGGCCAGGCCCTGGTCAAGATCGTCAACGACGAAATGACCGTCCTGATGGGCGGTGCCAACAGCGAGCTGAATCTGGCGGTCCAGCCGCCGGCCGTGGTGCTGGTGGCTGGCCTGCAGGGTGCGGGCAAGACCACCACGGTGGCCAAGCTGGCGCGCCTGCTGACCGAGCGCCATGGCAAGAAGGTGATGGTCACCAGTTGCGATGTGTACCGCCCGGCTGCCATCGAGCAGCTCAAGACCCTGGCCGGTCAGGTCGGCGTGGGCTTTTTCCCGTCCAGCGCCGGCGACGATCCGCTGGCCATTGCGCGCGATGCCGTCATGGCCGCCAAGCGCGAGGTCGCCGACGTGCTGCTGGTGGATACCGCCGGGCGCCTGCACGTCGATGAAAAGATGATGGACGAGGTCAAGGCGCTGCATGCGGCGCTGGATCCGGTCGAAACCCTGTTCGTGGTCGATTCGATGACCGGCCAGGATGCGGCCAATACCGCGCGTGCCTTCGACCAGGCCCTGCCGCTGACCGGTGTGGTGCTGACCAAGACCGACGGTGATGCACGCGGGGGTGCGGCGCTATCGGTGCGTTACGTCACCGGCAAGCCAATCAAGTTCATCGGTGCCGGCGAAAAGACCGACGCGCTGGAGCCGTTTCATCCCGAACGCGTGGCGCAGCGCATCCTGGGCATGGGCGACGTGCTGTCGCTGGTCGAGGACGTGCAGCGCAAGGTCGATCACG